>DAOUAN010000161.1:0-20394 GCA_034433385.1 Anaerolineales bacterium
GCAAGCAACCGACCAACGAGAAAACGCCAAAGCGCATGGCCCCGTTCCAGAACCAGAGCAAGGGGTGAGAAAAACGGGCGCCTGCGAGAAAATCCCCTCCCAGCCCGGCCACCACCGCCAGCAACGAAAGAGACATCCCCGCCCAGGCACTCACCGTCCAGCCAACCAGGGCAACGGGGATTAAATAAAAAAGCAAAATCGAAATCTCCGTGCCGGTTAAAAAGTCAATCACCCCTAAAAAAATGGTCAGCAAAACACCCCAAATCACCACCTGCCATTTTGGCTGGTCCTCAAGGTTTGCCAGAAAAGCATCAAATCGTCCCGGGTGATTTGCCATAACCCAATTTTACTGCACTTGCCGCCTCGCAGAGCCAATCATGAAAATGCCCCTACAAAAGTGAAACCCAATCCCCGCGTTGCGGCGGCATAACGTACAAAAAAAGCAAAGAACGCTCATCAAAAGCGGTCGGCTGCCAACCGGGGAGATCGGCGGCGACCGTCACCACTCGCGCCCCGGGCCGCAACTCCGCGGCCAGCTTCTTTTGCAGACGGGGCATCTGCGCTGCGGTCAGATAGACGAAGACCACATCCGCCGCGCCTAAATCGGCCTGCCAGAAATCGCCTCGTTCCAACCGGACCCCGCGCCGGATTCCGTTAAACCAGAGTTTCCCCCGCCCCAGCGCCCACTGCAGCGGCCCTACCTCAATACCCACCGCCTGCGCCCCAAATTCTTGCGCCGCCACGAGCAACACGCGGCCATCGCCGGCACCCAAATCGTATAACGTTTCTCCCGGCTTCAGTTGTGCCAGCTGCAACGCCGCACGGATTCGTTCTGGCCGGGTGGGCACAAAAGGCGTTCCATGCCAGGCCGGGACCAGCACCCACAGCCAGCCCAACGCCAGAATCAAGCCAAGGACCAGCCCAAAAATCATCATCTGGCCGCGCTCCGGCGCAAAGCCGGCGCTCCGCGCACCAGCTGCCGCAGCGCCAGCAGTGCAAACAGATTCAAAATCATCGCCAACGCGGCAATGGTGAAAAAGCCAAACTGCCGGTAAATGAACGTGGACAGTAAAGCCCCAATGGCACGACCCAGCGAATGCCCGGTCAGGTTAAACGACATCACCGTCGCCCGCGCCCCCGGCAACGTCTCGGTCATCATGGGCACATGACTGACCATGACATACTCGAAGGTGATATAAAACAAAAATAAGCCCAAAAGCGCCCCATTTGGGGTACGTCCCAGCCAGGGCAAAAGCAAGGAAGCCAGGGCATTGCCGCTCAAACCAATGGCCAGCGCTCGCGGTTTACCCAGCCGGTCGGTAAGCGTGGCCACCAACCCTTCACCGCTCAGCTCCGAAAGACCAATGACCGCCGAGGCTGCCCCCAGAGCCATAATTTGCAAATGGAAAGAATCCTCCAGCCACACCCCAAAAATCAAATTCACCAGTTCATTGGCTGCGCTGGCCCACATGGCAATGGAAATCCCTGCCAGGGCGGGAATGCTGGTGAGCACCAGGCGGAAATTGGCCCAGGGGTGCGCCGCCGGCTGATGATGGGCATCTGTGGCAGGGATCATCAGCCAGATCACCACAAACATCCCCACCCCTAAAACACTCAACAGAGGGAATGGCGCCGTCCAGCCCTGATGGGAGATCAACCACCCCATGAGGGGAATGCCCACCACAAACGACATTGACCAGCCCATCTCGGTCAATGCCAGCGCCAGGCCGCGTTTCTCATAAACGATGCGATCGCCCAAATAGGCCTGCATCGCCGGGTCAAAGAGATATTTTCCCAACAGGGCGAGGATCAAGGCCAGGGTAAGCGTCCACAACGCCGGATGAAGGGCGACCAGCCCCACCCCGAGGGTAAAAAGCACAATCCCGGCCAGCATCCCAAACTTCCGGCCGCGGTGATCCGCCACGGAAGAGATAAAAGGGACGAACATGCCGATCAGCGAGCGTCCCGTCAGGGCCAGGGAAAGCGCGGTCACATCCACGCCCAGGCCGCGAGCGAAAACCGCCAGGAAGGGATACACCATGCGATGCATGGTGTTGAAAATCGTTCGCAAGAGCATGAAGACGAAAAGCTGAAAACGCAGGCGCATTTCTCCCTCACAGCAAAAGTGTAGCCGCAAGGATACCACGAAAGCCAGCGGGAAGCGCAAAAAGCCCTACGCCATTTGTCTAAATAAAAATGACAGGTGTACAATTTTATTTGTGATTTTTTTCACATTTGTTACTTCCATCTCTTTTGTGTCATGACAAATGTAACTGCGAGCCAATCCCACATATTGTTATTATTTTCACAAGAATATACGCTTATGCATATATTGGTTTAGAAAGGCATGCTCATGAACAAAACCCTGGAAGCCGAAATCACCCAACTGCACGCCCAAATTTGCGGCGGGCTGGCAGACCCCAACCGCATCATGATTTTGTATGCCCTCTCGCAGGGGTCGCGCAGCGTCAACGAATTGTGCAATGAGTTGGAAATGCCTCAGCCGCTGGTTTCGCGGCACCTGAAGATCTTGCGCGAGCGCGGCATGGTCATGGCGGAACGTCGCGGCACGCAGGTAATCTACAGCCTGGGCGATCCACGCCTGGTGGAGGCACTTGATTTGCTGCGTGCTGCCATGCGCGACATGCTGGCACGCCGCGCCGAATTGATCGAGGCCATTGCTTAGGGCTACGCCCTGAGACCTTTCAATCCAACATCTCACAGGAGACCTTCGTATGAAAACTCTTCTCATCCTTGGCGCAGGCACAGGCGGAACGATGGTCGCTAACAAAATGGCGGCCGCGCTCGATCCGCTGGAGTGGCGCATCATCATCGTGGATCGCGACGAGACTCACTACTACCAGCCTGGCTTTTTGTTCATCCCCTTTGGCATCTACTCCCCTTCTGAAGTGGTCAAACCCAAACGCAATTTTCTTCCCCCCACGGTGGAGGTGATTTTCAGCGATATTGAGCTGATCGAACCCGACAAGAGCCGGGTCAAACTCGCCAACGGCAAAGTCATCAACTACAACTACCTCGTCATCGCTACCGGCAGCCACATTCATCCCGAGGAGATTCCGGGCATGCTGGATGGCGGCTGGCACCAAAACATCTTTGATTTTTACACCCTGCAAGGGGCAACCGCGCTGGCCAGGTTCCTTAAGTTCTGGAAAGGCGGGCGCATGGTGCTGAACGTGGCGGAGATGCCCATCAAATGCCCGGTGGCGCCGCTGGAATTTCTCTTCCTGGCCGATTGGTTTTTCAAAGAACGCGGCATTCGCGACAAGGTCGAAATCACCTTCGCTACCCCTCTGCCTGGGGCTTTCACCAAGCCGCGCGCTTCCGCCATTTTGGGCAATATGCTCACCGACCGGGGCATTGCTCTGGAAGCCGAATTCAATATCATGGAAGTGGATACCACCAAACAGGTCATTCGCTCCTACGATGAGCGTGAAATCGGCTACGACCTGCTGATCACCATCCCCACCAACAAGGGTGCAGAGGTCATCGGCGCTTCGGGCATGGGGGATGCCCTCAACTTCGTGCCGGTCAACAAGCACACCTTACAAAGCGAGAAATGGGAAAACATCTGGCTGATCGGTGATGCCAGCAACGCCCCCGCATCAAAAGCCGGTTCGGTAGCGCACTTTATGCTGGACGTGGTGGTGGAAAACCTGCTGCGCCACATGGAAGGGCTGGAGCCGCTCCCCAAATTCGATGGCCACGCCAACTGTTTCATCGAATCGGGCAATGAGAAGGGCGTGCTGATTGACTTCAATTACGAGGTCGAGCCGTTGCCTGGCATGTTCCCCTTACCCGGTTTTGGCCCCTTCTCCCTGTTGCGCGAATCCCCGGCCAATCACTGGGGCAAGATGATGTTCAAATGGATTTACTGGAATGTATTGCTTAAAGGGGGTGAGATGCCCTTCGAATCGCAAATGTCCATGGCCGGCAAGTGGAAATAAGGAGCAGCCATGAGCAACGAAGAATTCGCTCAAATCAATCAAAAGCTGGATTATCTCCTGGCGCAATTCGAGGCGCAGCGCGAGCAACAACAGGCCATGAAAGAATTGATGGATGATGCCATTCCGATCGCCAATCACGTCATCAAGCTCTCCATCGATGAATTGGCCGAAATCGGCAATGACTTCCAACTCGGCGATCTGCTCTTCCTGCTCAAGCGCGTCCTCCGCGATACTCGCCTGCTGGTGAAATTGCTCGATCAGGTAGAAGCCATGGCCGAGCTCGCCGATGAAGGTCAAAAAATTGGCAAACGCATTTTCCATCAGGTGACCATGGAACTGGATCGCCTGGAGCGAGAAGGCTACTTCCAATTTGCCCGCGCCAGCCTCAAAGTGGCCGATCGGCTCGTGCATGACGTTGAGCCGGCGGAGGTGGAAGCGATGGGCGAGCGCCTGGCTCAAGCTCTGAAGGCCGAACCGCCCGAAAACGTCTCGCTCTTCGCTTTGCTGCGCGCGCTTTTTGACCCTAAGGTCCGCCGTGGACTTTATCGCACCCTCAATCTTCTCAAGGCAATTGGCGGCTAAACGCCGCTCAGGAAAACAAAATTAAGAAAAGGAGAGCTCCCATGTTAGCAGATCTAACCGCAATCTCGTTCAATGAAGAAGGCTTCATGACCGACCCCAATCAATGGACGCCGGAAATTGCCGAAATTCTGGCAAAGCAAGAAGGCATTGAGCAATTGACCCCTGAACATTGGAAGATCATCGAATACTGCCGCCAGGTTGGGCTGGCCAGCGGCAAAGCCCCCACCCTGCGTCAAATTACCACCGGCACGGGCATTTCCACCAAAGACCTGTTTGCTCTTTTCCCCAAAGGCCCGGCCAAGAAAGTGGCGCGCATCGCCGGCCTGGGCAAACCAGAAGGCTGCGTGTAATTCGACCCAACAGGAAAAGGAGAATGTGACATGGCTGAAGAAACCCGCAAGATCGCTTTCATTTGCTCCAAAGGTGACCTGGACATGGCCTACCCGGCGCTGATCATGGGCTGGGCTGCTCTCGGCAACGGCATTGACGTAACCCTGTTCTTCACCTTTTGGGGGCTGGATTTGATCACCAAGCAGCGCGTCGATCATCTGGAAATCGCCCCTGTGGCCAACACCAGTTTCAAAATGCGCCTGATGGGGCTGCCGACCGGCAATCTGGGCATTCCCAACTTGCTGGGCATTATCCCCGGCATGACCGCATTTGCCAGCTGGTTCATGAAATGGAAAATGAAAAAACTGGGCGTCCCGCCGGTGCGCGAATACATTGAAATGCTGCACGACGCCGGTGCCAAAATCTACGGATGCAAGATGACCGTGGACATGTTCGGCCTGAAACAGGAAGATTTCCTGCCGCAGGTAGATGGCGTGGTCACCGCCAGCGATTTTATGGACATGACCGAGGGCGCCCAAATTATCTTCATTTAGGCCTGCCCTCAACACCAAAAAGACAGCCGCCCGCGGGCGGCTGTCTTTTTTTCTATGATGCTCTTTTCCCCACCCTCAAAAACCAGCGGCTGAGAAAATAGCCCGCCAGCCAGGTAAGCAAATTCAGGCCAACAAAAAAACCAATGATGAGAAAATTGCCAGAATTGAAAATGGGCGAAGGCGGTGGGTGCATGATGTTTTGCGCCGTGGCAAAGACCAGACGCAATACAATAAAGAAGAGCAGATTCGCCACAGAAGTCAACCACGGTTGCGCGAGCAGCCACAAACCAACCTGCAACAAGGCCCCTACCACGGCAAAGGTCAACGCCAGGCGAAAGCGCGGCTCGGCCAGAAAAAGGCCATTCCAGTTGGCCTGCATTGCCCACAGAGAAAGGGGCAGGTAAGTGATCCAAAAGACGATGCCCGTGCGACCGAGGGCCGCGCTCCAGGCGTGGAAGGCTTCTTTTCGCGCCACCAGACCCACCAGTCCGGCCAGAGCCGCAAGCGCAAAAGCCAGTTCAGCGGTCAGCACCCAGGCACCGTGGAGGTAAACAAGGCGAACATTGGCGCCCAGCGCCTGCTCTTCTGGACCAAAGAGCGCCAGAAAAGCCACCAACGCCAACGTCCCAGCGAAAAAATAAAGGGGCTGATGAGTAATTTTGGTCATGGGCAAATTGTACCGCGCAAATAGTCATCCTTTCGACACTTTCGAAGTCTGCAAACGGGAGCACTAAAAGGTTGTGGGTAAGATGGAAAACAGGGAAACGGCTAGTGTCATTGCGAGGGGCGTCAGCCCCGAAGCAATCCATCCATTCCTTGCTGACCAGGAGATTGCTTACCCCTGCGAGGCACAGGTCGCCGCCTTTGGCGGTTCGCAATGACACAAAACGGCGTTTTTCGCCCACAGCGTCATCTCTCAAGGCACTGGCGAAATGAGCATCCATCCACCGCTCACACCTGACTAACAACTTTTTCGCGCACCCCTGCAAACCTGCATCTTGACAAATTTAGAACATACGTTCTATAATGAGCGCATTGATCCGATTTGAAAGGAGATTAAAATGACCACGTATCGCAGGAATGCAGGGGATGGGCTGGCCGCCCTGTTTCGCGGCCGCCAATTTAACCGAGGCGCCGCCTGGGGCATGATGATCATCGGCGCGCTTCTGGCGTTTGAGATTTTCAACTTCAGCACCACCCAGTTTGCCCTGTTCGATTTGTTGGGTGACTTGCGGTTCGCCGGAATGAGATGGTCCACCATTCTCGCTATTGCCTTTTGTGGCATTGATTTTGCCGGCATTGCCCGCATCTTCACCCCCGAACAAGGCCGCGATGAACCCGTGGAAATCTGGTACCTCTTCGGAGCCTGGCTTCTGGCAGCGGGGTTCAACGCCTCGTTGACCTGGTGGGGCGTGTCGGTTGCCATCGTCAACCACAACAGCCTGGCAGGCGGAGCGGTGATCAGCAACGCAGCCCTCACCAAAGTCGTGCCGGTGTTCGTCGCTATCATGGTCTGGCTGATCCGCGTGCTCATCATCGGCACGTTCTCGGTGGCTGGCGACCGGTTGTTCACCACCGATACGCAGCGAAGCGCAAGCGGGTACCGCCAGCCAGCCACTCAAGGCACCACCCAAACCCTGGCGCAGGCCACCGGGATGCGCCCCGCCTCGACGATTAACCGTCCGGCCAGTACCTATCACCCGGCGCCCAAGCCAGCTCAACAAACCACGTTCGCTCGACCCGAACCTACTTACCACAACCTGTCTTTCGGTGATGCTGCACCAAACGGCGAGCGTTACGACGCCTGATCGCCAATTCCAACTCGATTTCGAGCCGGGTCCCTGACCCAACAACGGAGAGATTGCTTATGCCCCGTGCTCGCGCCCAAAATTTAACCGACTGGGAAACAGCCGCGGCCGAAGAAGAACAAGGCGGCGGCTGTTTTTCTGTCATGTTTTTGCCACCTCTGGCGGTGCTTTTGGTGGGTTGCCTGCTGGCTTTGTTCGTCAGCGGTCTAAACATTCCTCCCCAGGGAGAAGCCCTCAGCGCGCCCCTCTCCACCCCGCTCAGCGAGGGGAACTCTGCCAGCGGGCTGGCGCCCTTCTTCACCCCCGAAGTGCAATACTGGAGCCAGGCCATTGTACGCTGGGCCGCAGATGCCGGCCTGGATGCCAATCTGGTCGCGGTGGTGATGCAAATCGAATCATGCGGCGACCCGTTGGCGCGTTCACGCAGCGGGGCAATGGGATTGTTCCAGGTGATGCCTTTTCACTTTTCCGCCAATGAAAACCCTTACGATGCAGAAACAAACGCTCGCCGCGGCCTCAATTATCTTCAGCGCGCCTGGCAAGCGGCAGGAGGTGAGGCGCGTCTGGCCCTGGCTGGCTACAATGGTGGGATCGGCGTGATCGGCCGCAGCGAGGCGGCATGGTCTGCCGAAACCCAACGCTATGTGTACTATGGCGCGACCATGTACAAACATGCCCGACAGGGATGGAGCAGCAGCCCAGCCATGGATGAATGGTTCCGCAAATACGGCGCCGGGTTGTGCCGTCAGGCCCATCGGCACCTGGGATTACCCTGAGACGCTATTCTTCCGAGGAAACAGGGGGCGGAGAAGCCGGATGCAACAAAGGAAGCCAGATAGCGAAAGTCGTCCCTTTGCCTTCTTTGGATTCGACCGTGATTGTTCCCCCATGATGTTCCACAATCCAGCGGGTGATCGAGAGACCCAGGCCAAAGCCACTCGTTGAGGAGCGGGTGCGCGATTTCTCGGCGCGGTAGAAGCGCTCAAAGATATGGGGCAAATCCTCGGCAGGGATGCCCGGCCCCGTGTCCCGGACGATGATGCGGGCCTGTTCCCCCACGCGCGCCAGGCTGAGAAAGACCTCTCCCCCCTGGGGAGTGTATTGAATGGCATTCGCCACCAGATTCAACAGCACCTGTTTTAAACGATCGCGATCGCCATTGACCTGGAGCTGATCAATCTCGGTCAGATGCAGGCGCACTTTGTTGCCCGCCAGCACGTGCATTTCCTGAAAAACTTCCAGGAGCAGGCCATCCAGGTCCACCGGCGCCAGATTCAGGGTCAACTTGCCCGATTCAGCCTGAGCCAGCAAGAGCAGACCGCCCACCAGGCGCGTCAGACGGCCAGCCTCGGCATCAATGGAGGCCAGGGATTCTTCGTCCAGGCGCTTCATGCGGCGCATCAGATCCACGTTGCCTTTGATCACGGTGAGGGGAGTACGCAGCTCATGGCTGACATCTGCCAGGAAGCGCTGTTGCAAAGTAAACAGGCTCTCCAGGCGCTCCAACGTCTGATTGAACGCGTCCACCAGATCGCTGATCTCGGCATCCACCTGCACCTGGCGCGGGATGCGCCGGGAAAGGTCATCCGCCCGGTTGATTTGCTCCACCGTCTCAATGATCGTTTGCAAGGGAGAAAGGGCACGCTTCAGCACCAACCAGGAAGCAAAGCCAGCCATGAGCATGGCCATGCCAGCAGCAAAAAGCATGATGAAGAGCAAATCGCGTCGAGCCGTATCCACCACCGTCAGGCTGGTGGCGACTTGAATCGTGCCGATCGGCCGCGTCCCCAACAGGATAGGCACACTCAGCACACGCAAATGGACATTCCGAATGTAATGCTCGCGGTAAATGGGCTTTTCCGATTGCAAACCCACCGGGTCGAGGGCTTCGCTCAACATCAGGCCGGGGGAGGCGGCTTGCAGCTTACCATCCCGCCCCCACACCTGAATGTACGTATTGGCATCCATATCCAGGCTGGGCAGGCTGATGATGCTGATTTCCCCAATCGAATCCACCCTCATCTGGCGGACGACATCTCGCGCCGTGCGCTCCAGGGTGTTATCTACCTGATTGAGTAAAACGACATTAATGAGCAAAAAGACAAACGCCCCAAAGACAAGCAAAATCCCCCCGGTGATGGTTGAATACAACAGTGTCAGGCGAAGGCGGAGCGTCACAGTCTATGGATTTTCGCGCAACACATATCCCACACCGCGCACGGTGTGAATCAGACGGGGTTCGCCCTCGGCCTCTAGCTTCTGGCGCAAATAGCGAATGTACACCTCGAGGACGTTACTCTCCCCCCCAAAATCATAGCCCCAGACGCGATCAAAAATCACCTCGCGGGTGAGCACCTGCTTGGGGTGGCGCAGGAAAAGTTCCAGCAATTCATACTCTTTAGCCGTGAGTGAAATCGTCCGCTCGCCGCGCGTGGCCTGACGGGAGCCCGTATCGAGCGTCAGATCAGCAAATTTGAGCACCGGCACGCGCTCCGGTTGCGTGCGTCGCAGCAACGCCCTCACCCGCGCCAACAATTCATCCAGGTTGAACGGCTTGACCATGTAATCATCCGCCCCGGCATCCAGGCCCTGAATACGGTCATTGACCGTATCTTTGGCAGTAAGCATCAAAATCGGCACCGAGCCGCCGGTGCGCAAACGATGACAGACCTCCAGGCCATCCATCCCCGGCAACATCCAATCCAGAATCACCAGGTCGGGGGTGTGATCACGCGCCAGAATCAGACCGGTGCGTCCATCCGTCGCCGTATCCACCACATAGCCTTCATACGCCAGGCCGCGCTGCAAAAGCTTCAAAATTGCCTGATCATCTTCGATTATCAATATCCGCTCGTTCATAATCTCGCTCCCACTCAAAATATACCACATTTGGTAGAATGTCCCTATGCTCTTTCCCCCTGGTTTACCCCGCAGCAAACGGCTCTTCGACCTGATCGTCGCCGGCCTGGCCCTGATTGCCCTTTCTCCGCTCCTGCTGCTGATCGCCATACTCATCCGCATCTTCCTCGGCTCACCGATCCTCTTCCGTCAGCAAAGACCCGGCTACCAGGGACGCCCTTTCTACCTCTACAAATTCCGCACGATGAACAACCGCCTCGGGCCCGACGGACGGCTGCTCCCGGACGCCGAACGTTTAACCCGCCTTGGGCGTTTTCTCCGCTCCCTTTCCCTGGACGAATTGCCCGAACTCTACAACGTCCTGCGCGGCGAAATGAGCCTGGTCGGGCCGCGCCCCCTTTTGATGGAATACATCCCCCTCTATTCCGCCGAGCAGATGCGCCGCCACGAGGCCTACCCTGGCATCACCGGCTGGGCACAAATCAACGGTCGCAACGCCCTGGATTGGCCCACCCGCCTTGCCCTGGATGTCTGGTATGTCGATCACTGGTCTTTCTGGCTAGATCTCAAAATTCTCCTGCTCACCTTCTGGAAAGTGCTCAAACGCGAAGGGATCAATCAGCCCGGGCAGGCCACCGTTGAATACTTCAAAGGGAACAAATAACCTCTACGGCGTGCAAGACATCCTGAACTCCACCTTCTGGCTCATCTCATTTGGGCTGAGCACATGCAGCCGCACCCAGTAATCGCCAGGCCCGCTCACCCGGTACGAATCCTGAACCGATTTGGTATCCGCCTCGGCAAAGATGAGCGTCTCAGCAGGCGAAGTCTCACCTGTGCTCAACTCCCAACGCCAGGAGACCGCCGCCGGGCCATTGGTGGTCAATTCGGCCGAAAAATTGAACGTATAGGGAAAAGCATTGCAGGCCACCGAAGCACTCACCGGTTCCACACGTACACGAATATCGGTCACCGCCGGTAATGGCGGAGCGACGACCGCCACCCCTTCCAGGTTCCCGGCTGCGTTGGTCACACTCATGGCCACCCAACAAAAACCGCCCGGCCGACCGGGATCGCGCACGTACCACCATGTCCCCTCGGCATTTTTCCCGACAATCTGCGTCGTCTGCTGCGGGTTGAGCGCGCTGACAATCGCATACACCACCCCCGGCCCAAAACGACAGTTCACCGGCTGATCCTTTGGCCAGGCAATGGGCACATCGGGTGTTGAAGTCGCCGTAAACGTGGCCAACACATCCGGCAGAAAAGTAAAAGTCGGCATGGGTAAGGGAGAAACAGTGGTCGCTACGATGGGAAAGGTCAGGCTGATCGTCGCTGTTGGCGTTGCCAACCCCTTGCCTCCTGCTGGCAAATTGCAGGCCAACAACATCAATATCAGAACTAATTCTGCCAGGATCAAACGAATTCTCATTTTTCCTCCAAAATCAATCTGCCGAACCTGAGTTCGGCATAATGGCTGAATTCAGAGATACACCGCCAGGGCGCAGAGTGGAGAGCACGGACGTGAATGTCCGTGCTATTCGCACAAAGCCGACGAAGTCGGCTAGTCCGTTTTTGCGCCTTTCTGAATGATTCCGATAATCCAGATGCCAGGACAGGCAATCTCCTGGCCTGCCGAGAGATTGCTTCGACAGAAGAACGCCGTCTCGCAATGACAACCAAATTCGACTGCAATTCGCCGCGCTATAGTATTGCTCTTGAAAATCTATCATGACCACGAAGATTTTGTATCATGCCCTTTGACTGGCTCAGGGGAGCTTTTCAGCCTGCCTGGACAAGCCAAAGGCTTTGGCTCATGTGTAGGACAAGTGCAACTTGTCACTGCGAGGAGGGCGCTCTTCCCAACGAGGGGCCATGCCCCGTGGGGCCCCGCCGAGGCTCGCCCAAGGCGCAGTCTCCTTGCCAAGTTGGGGATGGCTTCGGAAGTACCCTCGCAATGACACACGCCCACAGATTACACATGAACCGGTGTAATTTCATCTTAACGTCGGAATCACTCGTTTTCAATAGCACAGGGGTACTTAGCCTTGATCGGGCTTTGCGGTATACTTTTCCCACTTCAAGTATGCCAGCGCCCCTTTTCCTTTTGAAAACCCTGCGCCAGGTAGGCCTCCCCTCTCTGGCTTACTATGCCGCATACAAAATTGGCCTGCGGAGCGGCTACTATCGGCGGCTACGCCCCACCGCCCCAAGCGCTACCGCCTGGCAACCGCTCTTCTCCCTGCCCGACCGCCAGCAAATGGCTGCTATGCTCGGCGAGGCGGGACAGCGCGCCTTGTTGGCAGAGGCCGAAGAAGTCCTCAACGGCTTCTACCGCCCTTTCGGCGGCGAACTGGCCCCCCTACGGCTTGAGGGAGACTGGCCAGCCAGCCACTGGACAGAATTTGAAAGCGGCGCGATGAAATTCGCCGACGACCCCAAGTTCATCTGGGAGCCGGCCCGCTTTGGCTGGGCTTTCACCCTGGGCCGCGCCTACCACCTGACGCAAGAGCCGCGTTATCGCCAGGCGTTTCTCCAGTATTTTCACCAATTCATGCAAGCCAACCCGCCCTGGCAAGGCCCTCAGTGGGTCAATGGGCAGGAAGTAGCCCTTCGGTTGATCGCCCTTCTTTGGGCCGCGCACGTCTTCCAGGTCCCGGCCAATGAACCGCAATGGCTGGCCGCTCTGCACGCCCACGCTGAGCGCATCCCCCCCACGCTGGGCTACGCCCGCGCTCAAAACAACAATCATCTTATTAGCGAAGCCGCTGCCCTCTACAGCGCCGGCCTTGCCCTTCAGCAGCCGCGCTGGCGCGCCCTGGGTTGGCGCTGGCTCAATTGGGCCTTGCAGCACCAGATTAGCGAATACGGCGAATACATTCAGCACAGCACCAACTACCATCGGCTCATGCTTCAGGCAGCACTGTGGGTCAACCTGATTCGCCAGGATGTCTGGCCCTGGGCCACGACCCAGTCCTTGCGACGGGCTTCTCACTGGCTTTTCTCGCTGCTTGATCTCGCCTCAGGCCAGACCCCGAATCTGGGCGCCAACGACGGGGCTTTGATCTTCCCCCTGAGCGCCAGCGCGTTTAACGACTTCCGCCCGACGGTTCAGGCCGCCGCCCGCGCCTTTTTGCAAAGCCAGATCACCCCCGGCCCCTGGGATGAGCTGTCGTTGTGGTTCGGCCTGTCACCGGTGGCAAAAATCATCGCCCCCGAACACTATCTGAGCGATAACTTGCACGGCCCGCACTCCTGGGCTTACTTGCGGACTTCTACCTTTCGCTCGCGCCTGGGGCACATGGATCAATTGCACCTCGACTTGTGGTGGCGCGGCCTGAACATCGCCCGCGACGCTGGCACCTATCGCTACAACGCCCCACCTCCCTGGGACAACCCTCTTGTCTCCACGCGAGTACACAACACCGTGATGGTTGATGAACGTGACCAGATGTTGCGTGGCGGGCGCTTCCTCACCCTGGATTGGTTTCCAGCGTATTCACGAGTCACCGTCAGCCGCGACCCACAGGTGTTGCAAAGCGTAACGGCACACCACGACGGCTATGGCGATGTCCACCATGAGCGCACGGTGACGGTGTATGCCGATGAACGCTGGCAAATCGCGGATCGGCTTAGCGCCCTGCGGCCGCACACTTACCGCCTGCACTGGCTGTTGCCCGATTGGGAATGGACGTTGGAAGAGAGAGACGGCGCCGCCATCTTCACTTTACAATCACCGGCAGGGTGGGTGCGCCTGCGCTTGCACAGCCAACCTGCTTTACCCTCCCTGCTCACCTTGCTTTCGCTGGTGCGGGCCGGGGAGGTCATGTACGGGCAACGCACAGTTTACCCCTTTGAAGGCTGGTATTCTCCCACTTATGGGATGAAACTACCGGCGCTATCCCTGGCGCTCAACACCCCCGCGCGGCAGAATATCACTCTCATCAGCGAATTTACGTTTGAGTAGTCATGCACATTCTTATTATTCATCAGGCTTTTGCATCCTTAGGAGAACCGGGCGGAACGCGGCACTACGAATTTGCCCGTTTTCTGGCAAGCCACGGTCACCGGGTGACGGTCATCGCCAGCCCAGTCAGCTACATCACTGGGGCGCCGACCGCAGCGGCGAGCAACGGCGTGGAAATGCCCTGCGAGGGCGTATACATTTTGCGCGCCCGGGTGTATTCGGCGCATCACAAATCCTTTTTCCATCGTCTGCTGGCATTTTTCTCGTTTATGCTTTCCTCTTTTTGGATGGGCCTGGGCGTGCGCAACGTGGACGTGGTGTGGGGCACTTCGCCGCCCATCTTTCAAGGCGTCACTGCCTGGGCACTGGCGCGACTGAAAAGGGCGCAATTCCTGTTTGAGGTGCGCGATTTGTGGCCCAAATTTGCCATTGCCGTGGGCGTGTTACACAACCCGGTGCTGATCTGGCTCTCCGAATGGCTGGAACGCTTTTTATACCGCCACGCCGATCGGCTGATGGTCAACAGCCCGGGATTCGTGGACCATGTTCAAAGTCGAGGGGCGAAGCGAGTGACGTTAATTCCGAACGCGGCCGACCCCTCGATGTTCGATCCGCATCAGCGCGGCGAAGCGTTCCGGCGCGCCCATCAGCTCGAAGGAAAATTCGTGGTGATGTACGCCGGGGCACATGGGATGTCCAATGATTTGGGGGTAGCCCTGGAGGCGGCGCATCGGCTGGAGGATTTGCCCCAAGTGATGCTGGTGCTGGTCGGCGATGGCAAGGAAAAGCCGGCGCTGATAGCGCAGGCCGAGGCGATGAAACTGCGCAACGTACTCTTTTTGCCCTCCCTGCCCAAAAGTGAAATCGGCGAGGCGCTGGCCGCGGCCGATGCCTGTCTGGCAATTTTGAAGCCATTGGAAGAATACAAAACCACCTACCCCAACAAGGTTTTTGATTACATGGCCGCCGGACGTCCGGTGGTGCTGGCTATTGATGGGGTGATTCGCCAGGTGGTAGAAGCGGCTGGCGGTGGCATCTACGCCGCGCCCGGGCAGCCTGCCGAAGTGGAGCGAGCTATCCGCACGCTGGCAGCAAACCCGGCGGCGGCGCGCCAGATGGGTCTGCAAGGGCGCCGCTATCTGGAAGAAAATTTCAGCCGGCAAAAAATGGCGGAAAAGTTGCTGAAGATGGTGGAGGAGATGAAGGCCATCACCCCATCCGACCGGTGATGTAGGCCTCGGTCAATTCGGCTTTGGGGCGGGTGAACAGTTCATCGGTGGACGCAAATTCGATCAGTTCGCCCAACCAAAACAGGCCGGTGTAATCCGAAACTCGCGCCGCCTGTTGCATGTTGTGCGTCACGATGACGATCGTGTATTCCTTTTTCAGCTCCGCAATCAGATCTTCAATGCGGCCGGTGGCAATCGGATCCAGGGCGGAGGTAGATTCGTCCATGAGAATCACCTCCGGCTGCACAGCCAGGACGCGGGCAATGCACAGCCGTTGTTGTTGGCCAAGGGACAGGCTCAGAGCATTTTCGTGAAGAATATCTTTTACTTCGTCCCACAAGGCGGCGGCGCGCAGGCTTTGCTCCACAACCTCGTTGAGCTGTTTCCTACCACTCACTGTTTTCAATACGCGCGGCCCAAAGGCAACGTTATCGTAAATGGATTGGGGGAAGGGGTTAGGCTTTTGGAACACCATCCCCACCCGATGCCGCAGCGTGACCACGTCCACCTGGCGATAAATATCCTCCCCGTTGAGCAAAATCTGGCCTTCCACGCGCGCGCCGGGGATGATGTCATTCATCCGGTTCAAGCAACGCAAGAAAGTGGACTTCCCACAACCAGAGGGGCCGATCAGCGCCGTCACTTTGCGCGGCTGGATTTCAAGATTGATATTGGCTAAAGCCCGCTTGGGGCCATAATAAAAATTCAAATTTTGGATGGAGAATGCAGATCCGCTCATAAAATAGATTCTATCATCAATGCGATATAATTATCTTGATGAAATTTCCCTCGCTTCTCACCGGACTTTTGGTTTGTTCTCTCCTTCTTTGGGGCGTTTCCTGCGCCCCTTCTTCTGCTTCTTCCCCAATCACCGCGGATAGCCCCAGCACCTACATTGAAAACAAAGGTTCAGATACCATCGTGAACCTGGCTCTGGCCTGGGCAGAACGCTATCAGGTTGAACACCCGGATGTTCGCATCTCGGTCACCGGCGGCGGATCCGGCACGGGCATCGCGGCGTTGATCAACGGCACAGTGGACATCGCCAATGCCTCCCGGCAGATCAAGCCCGAAGAGATTGAAGAGGCCAAAGCCAAAGGAGTCGAGCCGGTCGAATTTGTGGTGGCGCGGGATGCCATCGCGGTCATCGTTAACCCCTCTAACCCGATTTCGCAGCTGACGTTGCAACAAATATCAGACATTTACAGCGGAAAAATCACCAATTGGGCCGAGGTAGGCGGTGAAAATCGTCCCATTGTGCGTCTCTCGCGCGAGACCAACTCCGGCACACACGTCTATTTTCTGGAAACGGTCCTGCGCCTGGGCGATAAAAAAAATAAGACGCTCTTTTCGATGGACACGCTTTTACTGCCCTCTTCGGAGGGCATTATTGCGGAGGTGCGCCAAAATCCCAACGCCATTGGCTATGATGGGCTTGGCTACGTTCCACCGGACCTAAAAGTGATCGCCATTGCAAAGGCGCCTGGCGAGCCCTATGTTTTGCCTTCGATCAAAACCGTCAACGACAAAACCTATCCCGTAGCACGCGATCTTTACATGTACACCAATGGTCAACCCACAGGCGCGGTAAAGGCCTATCTGGATTGGATTCTTTCCGAAGAAGCGCAAAAGATTGTCGCAGAATTGGGGTTTGTGCCCATTGTCGGCCGGTGAAAAAGATCATTTGAACGTTTGTGACGTTATCCCAGGAACGCGGAGTTACACTCAAAGATGGAAAACAACCTCAACTGGCGCGAATACCTTATTACCCGTCTGATACGAGTGGCGGGCTATTCCGCCATTCTTTTTGTCTTGCTGATTTTTTATTTTCTCCTGCGCGAAGGAATCCCCGCCCTCTTTGAAGTGCCCCTCTCCACGCTTTTCAGCATCCGCTGGTATCCGATCGAAGGATATTTTGGGATTCTCCCTCTGCTAAGCGGCTCCTTGATCGTTACCCTGGGCGCGGCGGTGATCGCCGTACCCTTCGGCATCGGCACGGCCGTTTACATCTCCGAAATTGCTCCCCGCTGGGTTCGCGAAATTCTCAAACCCCTGGTCGAATTACTGGGCGGGCTTCCTTCGGTGGTGCTGGGTTTTCTTGGCATCCTGATCCTTTCGCCGTTTTTACGCCGCCTGCTCGATCTGCCCACCGGCCTGACCGCCCTCACCGGCTCTTTGCTTCTGGGTGGCATTGCCGTCCCCACTATCGTTTCCGTAGCCGAAGATGCCCTGGATGCTGTGCCGCGCTCTTACCGGGAGGGGGCCTGGGCCCTGGGAGCCACCCAATGGCAAACCATCTGGCGAGTGACCCTGCCCGCTGCCCGCTCCGGCGTGTTGACCGCGGTCATGCTGGGCATCGGCCGCGCCATCGGCGAAACCATGACCGTGATGATGGTCACCGGCAATGCCCCGGTGCTGGCGCTCAAACTCAGCAGCCTGTTTTCCCCCATCCGCACCATGACCGCGACCATCGCGGCGGAAATGGGCGAAGTGGCCAACGGCAGCGTGCATTACCATGTCCTGTTCTTCATCGGCATGGTCTTGTTTGTGATCTCTTTGGTCGTCAACATCATTGCCTCCTCTGTCCTCTTCCGGGCCAAAAAACGTGCTGAACGGATCCTCTCATGAAGCGTGCGAACCTCATCAATCGCAATCTCATTCAAAAATTGGGCTTCACTTTCCTGACCCTGGTCGCCATTGCTACCGTTCTTCCCATCATTGGTGTAGTGATCTACATCCTGCTTCAAGGCGCGCCGGCCATATCGTGGGAATTTCTCAGCGGCTTTCCGCGCGAGGGGATGCGCGCCGGAGGTATTTTGCCGGCGATCATCGGCACATTTTATCTGACGCTGGGAACAGCCATTTTCGCCGTGCCGGTAGGCATTGCCGCTGCCATTTACCTTTCCGAGTATGCGCCAGACAACTCCTGGACACGCATGATTCGCATCGCCATCGTCAACCTGGCCGGCATTCCCTCCGTAGTTTATGGCTTGTTCGGCTTGGGGTTGTTTGTGCTCTTTCTCAAATTTGGCACCAGTTTGCTGGCCGCTTCACTCACGCTTTCGATCATGACTCTGCCGGTCATCATCAGCACGGCGGAGGAGGCCTTGCGCGCCGTTCCCCAGTCCTTCCGCACCGTGAGCATTTCCCTGGGCGGCACCCGCTGGCAGACGATTCAACGCATTGTCTTGCCGCAGGCCTTGCCCGGCATTTTGACCGGGGTGATTCTCGGCCTGGAACGCGCCGCCGGTGAGACCGCTCCCATTTTATTCACCGGCGCAGCATTCTTCCTGCCTCGCCTGCCCCATTCTCCCTTCGATGCCACCATGGCCCTGCCCTATCATCTCTTTGTCATCTCCACCCAGATCCCCGAAATGCCCATCCAGATCCAGTACGGCACCGCCCTGGTGTTGCTTGTTTTTGTGTTGAGCATGAATCTCATTGCTACCGTCATCCGCTCGCGCGCCCGGGCAAAGAGACAATGGTAATTTCGGTTGATCCGAAACGGTAACACTTCCATGGCCACACCCAAAATCCTGATCGAACACCTCTCCCTGCAATACTCCGATGGCACCGAATCGCTGCGCGACATCCACCTGAGCATCCCCGAAAAAGCGATCACCGTCCTCTTTGGGCCGGCTGGCGGTGGAAAATCCAGCCTGTTGCGCTGCCTGAATCGTCTCAACGACCTGACCGAGGTCAAACTGCAAGCTGGACACATCTTCATCGACGGACAGGACATTCTTGACCCCAAAACAGATACCATCGCTTTGCGCCGCAAAGTAGGCATGGTCTTCGCCCGGCCAGTGGTCTTGCCTTTTTCCATTCGCGGCAACCTGACCTATGGCCTGGAACTTGCCGGCGAGAAGCGCAAATCTCGCCTGGATGAAGCCGTAGAGCGCAGTTTACGCCAGGCCGCCCTCTGGGACGAAGTCAAAGACCGCCTCAACGACCCGGCCATCGCTCTCTCCGGCGGGCAGCAACAACGCCTGTGCCTGGCGCGCGTCCTGGCCTTGCAACCAGAAATCATCTTACTCGATGAACCCACCTCCGGCCTCGATCCGATCTCCACCGGCAAAGTGGAAGCCTCCTTACAGGAACTGAAGCAAAATTACACTATTATCCTCGTGCCTCACTCCGTGCAACAGGCCGCCCGCACCGCCGATTACGCTGCCTTCTTTTTGCAAGGCGAACTGATCGAATTTGGCACAGGTCAGGAAATTTTCACCAACCCCAAAGATAAACGCACCGAAGATTACATTACCGGGCGATTTGGATAATCAGCGGACTTCCGCCGTCTTTGAAGATTGCGGAAGTCTGGGTTATACCGTTAACTTTCTCTTTGGCCTCTGCGCTATCCTACGTTTTGTGCCATCAGGAGCGATTTACTGAAAAACGCTTCGAAAGTGCTTTGGCGCAAACACGTTGCTGTGTCACTGCCAGGCGGCCAGAAAGGCCGCCGACCGTGCAGCGTGCCTGTGGCAAGCAGTCCCCCGGATGGGCGTGGAGATTGCTTCGTCGCCTTCAGGGGCTTGCAATGACAGCAAAAACCAGGTTTCTCTTATACTTGCAACAGAACGCATCGAAAGTAAAAATTTTATCGGTTGAGTTACAAGTTGCCTCCATCCGCTTTCGTGGGCGGGATGCAGAGGGGCTCTTGTCCCGTCTGGTGCTTCAAACGCCCCATCCCCCGCAGGCTGGCGACGCTTACGGCACATGTCTTTTGCGGAGACGGGGGTAGGGGCAGGGCGTGAAGATGGTACGTGCAAAATCTCGTCCCTGAGGTCGTTGTTCATGCTTTGTCCATCCGTTGCACAAAAGTTAGGCTAGCCTGCTGGAAGATGGCTTCGACGGAAGAACTCCGTCTCGCCATGACAACCCAATTCGGGCGCATTTTTAGATGGGTTTTACCCCGAATTGCCGTTAGATTAGATTTGGAATTGCTGCAATGACCACAACGAAACGGGAGCACTAAAAGGTTGTGGGTAAGATGGAGAACAGGGAAACGGCTAGTGTCATTGCGAGGGGCGTCAGCCCCGAAGCAATCCATCTATTCCTTGCCGACCAGGAGATTGCTTACCCCTGCGGGGCACAGGTCGC
>DAOUAN010000162.1:0-8431 GCA_034433385.1 Anaerolineales bacterium
CCTGGATTTTCATCACCGATGGGGTGCGTGATACGGCCTTTGCGCTCTCGATGAACCTGTTCCCGCTTTATATGCAGCAGATCGGTGGCTTGACGTATGTCCAGATTGGCCTGACCAATGGGATTTTCGGGCTGGCGATGATGCTGACGACGATACCGGCGGGCTGGCTTTCGGATAAGAAGGGGGAACGGGTGGGGATTGCCCTGGGGTTTGTTTTGATTGCGTCCTCGTTGATCCTGCTGGTCTATGGTGCGGGGGGCGGGGTGCTGGTGTTTGCGCTGGGCTGGGCGCTGGCCGGAGTGGGCGTGGGGTTGCTGACGCCGGCTTATCAGTCGTTGATGAGCAAGGCCATTCCCCGCGAGGTGCGCGGCACAGGGTTTGGTTTGTTGAGTACCAGTTTGGGCTTTTTCTCCTTGCCGGCTCCGGTGATCGGCGCTCAGCTTTGGGAACGCGTCTCGCCGCGTTTTCCGTTCCTGGTCACCGCCCTGGTCGCCTATTTGTCGGTGATTCCGGTGTGGTTAAAATTCAAGCTGCCTGAGGCGCCGGTGCGTGAACAGGTGGCAGAAACTGTGGTAATTTCTTGAGGAGGTCGAGATGGCAACAACAGAAGAACGAATGAAGATTTTGAAAATGATCGAGGAAGGGAAGATCAGCGCCGAGGAGGGCGCCAAATTACTGGCTGCGCTCAGTAGCGGGCAGCGCGGTCCAGGGGTCCCGACTCCGCCGCGCCCACCTGGGGTGGGGGGAGGGCCGGCTCGCTGGTTACGTATTCGCGTAACCGATGTGCGCAGCGGTCGTTCGAAGGCCTCGGTGCAAATTCCGCTGGGGTTGATTGATGCCGGTCTGAAGATCGGTGCTCATTTCGCCCCGGAAGTGGAAGGCGTAGATATGTCCAACGTGTTGGAGGCGCTGCGCGCTGGCATGACGGGAAAGATCATTGACGTCATTGACGATGAAGACGGTGAGCACGTGGAGATTTTCGTGGAGTAAAGCCCTCAGCCGGGTGAATGGCGTTTCGAGTTTGAACCGGTATGTCATGTTCGCGTATTGAGGAGAAGCCTGCCCATGAATCCAGCCACAAAACGCCCTGCCGGAATGATGGCCTTTTTCATCGTCTGGCTGGGGCAAATCATTTCGGTACTGGCCAGCTCGATGAGCCAGTTTGGCCTGACCATTTTTGTATTTCAAAAAACCGAAAGCGCCACTGCTCTGGGCCTGATGCAGGTCTTTTTCATCACGCCTTTTCTTTTGATTTCCCCCCTTGCCGGGGTGATGGTGGATCGCCACAACCGCAAGCTGATGATGATGGTCAGTGACCTGGCGGCAGGTATCGCCACGGTTCTCATTCTGATTTTCCAGTGGGCAGGCATTTTACAGTTCTGGCATTTGTACTTTACCTCGGTGATTTATGGCCTGGGCATGGCCTTTCAGTGGCCGGCCTATTCGGCTGCCATCGCTACCATGGTGCCCAAAGAGCAGTTGGGGCAGGCCAATGGTCTGATGTCGCTGATTGAGGCCGGCCCAGGGGTGATTGCGCCCCTGCTCGCCGGGATGCTCCTGCCGATCATTGGCCTGACCGGCATTCTGCTTTTCGACGTCGTGACCTTTCTCCTCGCCATCGGCGCTTTGCTCATCGTCCACATTCCCCAGCCGGCGCGTACCCAGGAAGGTTTGCAGGCACAGGGCAGCGTGTGGAAAGAAGCCCTCTACGGCTTCAAATACATCTTTGAGCGCCCCGGCCTGCTGGGCTTACAACTCATCTTTTTTGTTGGCAATTTATTCAGCGGCATGGGTTTCACCGTGCTGGCGCCCATGGTGCTTCTGCGCACTGCCAACAGCACGCTGGCGCTCGGCACGGTGCAAAGCGCTGGTGCCATCGGCGGCCTGATCGGCGGTCTGCTGATGAGCGTCTGGGGTGGCTTTCGCCGCCGGGTGCATGGTGTCCTGCTTGGCTGGATCTGGAGCGGCCTCAGCATGGCCGTACTCGGTTTCAAGGGTGGGTTGCCGGTTTGGCTGATCGGCATGGTGCTCTCCTCGCTGATTGTGCCGCTCGTCAATGGCTCGAATCAGGCCATCTGGCAGTCCAAAGTGGCGCCGGATTTGCAAGGATGCGTTTTCTCGGCCCGGCGACTGATCGCCTGGCTGACGAATCCCATCTCCCCCATCATCGCCGGCACGCTGGCGGACTTTTGGCTGGAGCCGGCCGCCCGGGCAGATTCCTGGCTGACGGCGTTTTCCTGGCTGATCGGTTCTGGCCCTGGTGCCGGCATGGGCCTTTTGCTCGTCTTTTGTGGGCTGATCTCGGCCCTGGTAGGGGGGGCAGGTTATTTTTTCCAGTCCATTTATCACGTCGAAACCCTGTTGCCCGATCATGAGGCATTGGCGCTCGCTGAAGTTGCTGAATAAGCGCGCCGAAAAGCAAGATAACCTGAGATTGGGATAAGTCGTTCTCTGTCAGTCATGGCTGCTGGAAATCGGTCCGTCGGTTTTTGCATCTGAAATGCTTTGTTGCAATCATCGCTTTCCACTGTCATTGCGAGACGCTGAAGGCGTCGAAGCCCTGGCCTGACGCCGGCCTGTCCTGGACGGAATAACGCCGTCTTGTCATGACAACCCAATTCGGGCGAATTTTTAGATGGGTTTTATCCCGAATTGACGTTAAGTCATCAGACCTGCGAAGTCTGTCCCAGGCTTTGCAGGTCTGATTTCGTATCTGCTTGCGTTTTTGGGTATCTTGTGAGTCACCGCGGGCGGCGAAGCCATCTGCGGCGGTCTTTGGACGGCTTCCTGCCTCCTGGCGCTGCCAGAGTGCAGGGCAGCCCTCCATGCCTGCAAACTGGCTGGCCCCCAAGTTGCTTATTTTTTGACCCAGGGAACGGTGACAGGTTGGTCGGCCTCCGGCACCAGGGCAGCGCGATCGGCGATGTAAATGTGGTAAGTGACGCCGGGGTGAATGTCAATGGCCAGCAAGACATGGGATGGGCAATCGCCGCTGGGGCCGCAGCCGGTGGCGCCGTAGTGATATTCATCGGGGGCGTTGATCAGGCGAGCGTAAAACACATAGGTCCCTGGGGCCTGCACCGAAAAAGAGACCGGCGGTGAAGTGGGCAAAACTGCCAGTCCGTGCATGCCTGCCGAAAGGAAGGTGTGGAACGTCTTGCCAGTGGTCACTTCCTGGGCGTAGATGGTGGCCGCAAAACCGGCTCCGCCACCGCCCATATCCAGTTGCGCGACGATGGTGGCCAGGTCACCGCTCAGGGTGGGAGTATCCAGCGGGCGGATGGCGGGAACGTTGGTGGCGGTGAGGAAGTAATTCGGGTCCAGGTGAGGGTTGGGCGTGCGACTGGGCAAGCTGGTTGGCGCGAGCGGGGTAGGGGAGGCAATCTGCGTTGCACAACCCAGCAGAAGCGACAGAGAGACCAGTAAAATCAGAAAAGTTATTTTTTGCATGAGAATTCCTAGCGATTTGCAGACTACCAGGGTCGAAATGTGCCATCAGCATACGTTGGCTGTGTTGGGCGGGCTTTCGGTAAGAGTCTATCCCAAAAATATTTTTGTTCCATCCCGCTGAAGACGGCTAAACTGCGGTATTCAGTCCGCTTGAGCGGACTTTGTGCAACAGCCCGGAGGTTTACCTCCAGGCGGAGGGCGAAACCGATGTGACGCGAATTTTCGATTAGGTTCTACCTCTATGGGGCTACTGTTTCGCCTCCAAAGCAATTGTATCATCCCCTGTTAGCGCCAAAGAGCCAGGGGAGATGGCTTCCAGAAAGAGCAGGGAAAGCAAGAAAGCATGGGCGAGCGTTAAGATTGACGCTTCTTGTGTTTTGGATACAATTCACCTACAAAAAACTTGCCACTGACACTGGCGAGGCTTGATTGGCTAGGCAGTCGCGGCGCGCAGCGGTGGATGAAAAGAGCGCAGATAACTTTCTTGATGTAGGGATATAGCAGAGGAATCAGGCATGGCAAAAATCTATCCAGAGCATTTTCCTTCCTGGGCAGCGGAACAGGCCAATCGCTCCGCCGAGCAAAAAGTGTATGACAAATTGGCGCAATTGCCCGATCCGTTCGTGGTCTTTTACAGCGTCGCCTGGCAAATACGCGAAGCCCGCGCAGGCGCGCAGGATGGCGAAGCCGATTTCATTGTAGCGCATCCGCAATACGGCGTGATGATTCTGGAAGTCAAGGGTGGGCGTATTCGTTACGATGCCACAGAAGACCAGTGGTGCAGCCTGGACCGTCATGGGGAGGAACATCCCATCAAAGACCCGATCCAGCAGGCGCGTAACAGCAAAGGTGCGCTTTTGAACAAATTACGTGAATTGCCCGGCTGGGATGGACGTTACCTGACCATTGCTTATATGGTTATCTTCCCGGATGTTCTGGCAGCAAGCACCGACCTCGGTCCCGATTTCCCGCGCGCCTTGCTGATTGACGCCAACGACATGGGAAATTTGCCCGAGCGCCTGGAGCAGGGATTCGCCTGGTTCGCTGGGGAAGATGGTCGTCAAGGCGCTTTGGGCGTTGACCGTCTGCGTTTGCTTGAGGCGCTGTTGGCGCGCTCGTTTACCCTGCGCTCCCCTCTGGCCGTAGAATTGGAACGGGAAGAAGCCCGTATTTTGCAGTTGACCGAACAGCAAATGGGCGTGCTGCGTTTCATCCAGAGTCACCGCCGCGCGCTCATCGAAGGCTGCGCCGGTTCGGGCAAAACCACCCTGGCGCTGGAAAAAGCCCGTCAGTTGAGTGAACAGGGCTTCGATACGCTCCTGTTGTGTTTCAATGCGCCGCTGGCAGAACATTTGCGCCAACGCGCACCTGAGGCTGTGGATGTTTTTCACTTTCACGATTTGTGCAAGCAATTAGCAAAAAAAGCGGGGCTGGGCTATCGCGCCTCGCACAACGAACAGGATTGGTTCGACCGCGTCTTGCCAGAGATGCTCTTCGAGGCGCTCATCGAATTGGGCCCGCAATACGACGCCGTGATTGTGGATGAAGGCCAGGATTTTCGAGATGAATGGTGGAACGTCGTTCAGGAATTGCTTCGAGATAAAGAAACAGGCATCTGGTACGTGTTCTTCGACAACAACCAGAACGTCTATCGCCGCCATGCCAGCCTGGAACGCCTGATGTCCTCACCGCCATTCACGCTCAACGAGAATTGCCGCAATACCCGCGCCATTCACGAAGTGGTACGGCAGTTCCATGCCACGCCGCACTTGCTGACCAGCCGCGCACCGCAGGGACGCGCCCCGGAAATTTTCTACTTTTCCAGCGAGCAAGAACAGGAAAACCTGCTCAAGCAGATTTTGCATCGCATGGTCAACGAAGAAGGTGTCCAGCCTTCTTATGTCACACTGCTAACAACCCGCTCGCCGGAAAAAACCGTCTGCCGACCGGGTAGAAAAATGGGGAACTTTGTCTTGATGGAGTGGGGCGACCCAAATTTGCGCAAAAATGATATTCGTGTGAGCAGCGCCCACCGCTTTAAAGGGCTGGAAAACCGTGCCATCATCCTGACCGGGCTAGAAGATAACGACCCGGACTGGCTCAACCCCATCCTGTATGTTGCCTGCTCGCGCGCCCGCACGCACCTGATCATCGTTGCCCACGAACGCAGCCGCGCCCATCTTCAATCTTTTCTGAAAGGGATTTCATGAAATACGCTGACCTGATTCAATTCGAGCCGATTGAAAGCGTCGTCAAACTTCGCCAGGCGGAAGAACGCGGCGAGGCAGAGCGCCTGGCGCGCACCTATGTCATCTCCGACCGCATGGCGGATGTCATCCTGCATCGCATCCTTCCCACCCTGAGCCTGGAACGAAACGAGGAAAGCGGCGGACTGTTCATCGTCGGCAACTACGGGACGGGCAAATCGCACCTGATGTCGCTGCTTTCCGCCGTGGCGGAACATGCCGACCTGGCCCGCGTCGTCACGCATCCGGCCGTTGCCCAGGGCCTGGATGAAGCCATTGCCGGCCGCTTCCAGGTGATTCGGCAGGAATTCGGCAGCACCGACATGCCCTTGCGGGATGTGGTGCTGAAATATCTGCAGGAAGGCTTGCAAAAACTGGGCGTTACCGTGCACTTCCCGTCCATGAACGAAGCGCCCAACACCAAAGACCTGCTGACCAACGCCATGCGGGCTTTTCAGGAGAAATACCCGGGGCAGGGCTTGCTCGTCGTGATTGACGAACTGCTGGAATATCTGCTGGGGCGCCGCGAGCGGGAACTCATCCTCGACCTGGCTTTCCTGCGCGAAATTGGGGAGACTTGCGCGGTTTCGGATTTGCGCTTTGTGGCCGGCATTCAGGAATCGCTGTTCGACAACCCGCGTTTCCAGTTTGCCGCCGATTCCATCCGCCGCGTGCGCGACCGCTACCAGCAGGTGCGCATCGTGCGCGAAGACGTGGCGTTTGTCGTTTCCAGACGTTTGCTGGCCAAGACCGACGCCCAGCGCAAGCGCATTCGCGCCTACCTGGAAAAATTCTCATCGCTCTATGAACTCATGGCGGAACGGATGGATGAATTTGTGGAACTCTTTCCGGTGCATCCCGCCTATCTGGAAATGTTCGAGCGCGTGACGGTCATCGAGAAGCGCCAGGCGCTGAAAGCCATCAGCCAGGAGATGCGCCGCATCCTCGACCAGGAAGTGCCGACGGACTTCCCCGGCCTGGTTTCTTTCGATGCCTTCTGGCGCTTGATTCAGGAAGACCCCTCCTATCGCAGCACCCCCGAAATCCGCGAGGTCATGGACAAGAGCCGGGTGTTGGAGGAGCGTATCAAAAACGTCCTCTCGCCGATTTATCGGGAGGCGGCGCTGCGGGTCGTTCACGCTCTGGCGCTCCACCGCCTGACGACCGGCGACCTGCGCGCTCCCATCGGCCTGACGCCCAGGGAACTGCGCGACCGTCTGTGTCTTTACCTCCCCATCCCGGAAGCCGACGCGGCCTTCCTGCTGACCAGCGTGGAAAGCGTTTTACAGGAAATCTCGCGCGCC
This sequence comes from Anaerolineales bacterium, assembly GCA_034433385.1. GTDB lineage: Bacteria > Chloroflexota > Anaerolineae > Anaerolineales > Villigracilaceae > DAOUAN01. The sequence continues at coordinate 7,001 of DAOUAN010000162.1, forward strand.
GTGAGTGGGCAGTTTATCTCCCACAACCGCGAGAACGACCAGTACTACCTCGACCTGGACAAGGACGTGGATTTCGACGCCCTGATCGAGCAAAAGGCGGCTGTCCTCGAAGAAGATGCGCTTGACCGCTACTACTTCGACGCGCTGCGGCGCATCCTGGAATTGGACGAAAGCACCTACAAGCCGGGCTTCCGCATCTGGCAAATCGAAATTCCCTGGGCCGGTCACGGCATCACGCGCGATGGATACGCCTTCCTGGGCGCGCGGGACGAGCGCTCGCACACCCAGCCGGAGCGAGATTTTTACATCCATTTCATCAGCCCGATCAAGCAAAATGGCAAGGACGACGAACCAGCCCCCGATGAAGTCTTCTTCATCCTGGCCGCGCCGGACGAAGCCTTCCACAAGACCTTACGCCTGTACGCCGGGGCGCGTGAGATGGCGGCGATTTCTTCGGGCAGCAACAAGACCCAATATGAGAGCAAAGCCAATCAATTCCTGAAGGACCTGACGCGCTGGCTGCGTGAGAACTTCGCCCATGCGTTCGAGGTGCGCTATGGCCGGGTCAGCCATAGCGTGGCGGAGCGCTGGGGTGAATACCGCCTGGCGCGCGCCGAAGCCAGCCTGCGCGACCAGGTGTACCAGTTATCTTCGGCGATTCTGGAGGGGTATTTCCAGGACAAGTACAAGCAATATCCCGTCTTCGAGCGCGTCCAATTGACTCAGGCTTCCCTGCCCCAGGCCTGTCAGGCCGCTTTGCGCGCCCTGGCAGGCGGACCGCTCAATCAGCAGGCGCAGAGCATTCTGGAAGGGCTGGAACTGCTTCGCCTCGAAGAGGGCCGCCCACATTACACCGTGCCTGACTCCCCCTATGCCGCTGTCATTCTCTCCCGGCTGGAAGCGCTGGGCGAGGGGCAGGTCTTGAACCGCAAAGACCTGATTGGCGGCGATCCGCGCCGTGAACGCGAACTCCACTTCGGCCTGGAGCCGGAATTGCTGATGGTCATCCTGGTGGCCCTGCTCCGCCAGGGAGAAATTACGCTCACCTGGATGGGGCGCACCTTCACCTCCGATGACCTGGACGAGGCGGCGCGGATCGAAGTGGGCGACCTGACACACTTTTCCGCCATTGCCCGCCCCAGGCCTGTCCCAGAGCAATCGTTGAAAGCCTTGCTGGAGGGGCTGGAATTGCCGGTCGAATGGGCGAGCGATGCCTCTCAGCATGAACGCGCCGCGCAAGAGCTCAGCCGCCTGGCAGAAAACGAACTGCCGCGCCTGGTCATGGCGCTCGATACCCTGCGCGAGGGACTGCGCTATTGGGGCGAGATGATTTTGTCGCCCGAAGAAATCCAGAAATGGCGAAAGGATTTGGAAGACTACCGCGACCTGCTGCAAACGGTAGAGCGGATGAACACGCCGGGGCGGCTGCGC
>DAOUAN010000163.1:0-14554 GCA_034433385.1 Anaerolineales bacterium
AAAACACGTGCCGAGGCCGCTATTCCGTTGCGCGTGGGCAGCCGCATCATCGGCGCATTGGATCTTCAATCCGAATACCCAAACGCCTTTGCGGAAGATGACATCGCCGTCTTGCAAACCCTGGCCGATCAAATCGCCATCGCCATTGACAATGCACGCTCCTACGAACTGTCCATTCAGGCCGTTAAAGAAATGCGCGAGGTAGATCGCCTGAAGAGCCAGTTCCTGGCGAACATGAGCCACGAATTGCGCACCCCACTCAACTCCATTATCGGCTTCTCGCGAGTCATTCTCAAAGGCATTGACGGCCCCATCACCGAACTGCAACAAAATGACCTGACCGCCATTTACAACTCCGGTCAGCACCTGCTGGCATTGATTAACGACATCCTTGACCTGTCTAAGATCGAAGCCGGTAAGATGGAACTCTCCTTCGACGAAGTCAACATCGTCGAAATGATCAATAGCGTCATGTCCACCGCCACCGGCCTGGTCAAGGATAAACCCATCACCCTCAAGAAAAACATCGCCCCCAACCTTCCTACCGCTCGCGCCGATGCCATCCGCGTCCGCCAGGTACTGCTCAACCTGCTCTCCAATGCCGCCAAATTTACCGATGAAGGCGAGATCAGCGTAGAAGCCAGCGTCGAACAAGGGCCGAACGGTCAGCCCGAAATTCTGATCTCCGTCAGCGACACCGGCCCCGGCATCGCTGAAGCGGACCAGGCCAAACTCTTCCAGCCCTTCTCGCAAGTGGATGACTCACCCACCCGCAAGACCGGCGGTTCGGGGCTTGGGCTCTCCATCAGTCGCCGCCTGATCGAAATGCATGGCGGCCGCATCGGCGTCCGCAGCACCGTCGGACAGGGCAGCACCTTCTACTTCACCCTGCCCATTTACCAGACCGCTCTCCCCGAAAAGAAAGAAAAAACCATCCTGGCCATTGACGACGATCCACAAGTGATCAGCCTCTACGAGCGCTATCTCCGCCCACAAGGCTACGAGATCATCCCCCTCACCGACCCCGCGCAAGCCGTGCCACGCGCCGCTGAGCTCCAGCCCTTTGCCATCACCCTCGACATCATGATGCCCGGCATTGACGGCTGGCAGGTACTCCAATCCCTAAAAGCCGAAGCAGCTACCCGCGATATTCCGGTGATCATCTGCAGCATTCTCGAAGAACAGGAACGCGGCTTCAGCCTGGGCGCCGCCGATTATCTCGTCAAACCTATTTTGGAAGACGACCTCGTCCAGGCCCTGGATCGTCTCAACGGCGATGACTCCATCCAGGAGGTGCTGGTCATTGACGACGACCCCAACGACCTGCGTCTGATGGGCAAAATGCTGGTAGATCAAGGGCGATACAAACCCATTCTCGCCGAAGGCGGAGCGAAAGGCTGGGAAATGATCACCAGCAAAACGCCCCAGGCCGTGATCCTCGACCTGTTCATGCCCGAAATGGACGGCTTCGCCATCCTGGAAAAAATGCGCTCCTCGCCCGTCCTGCGCGAAGTGCCGGTCATCGTCGTCAGCGGCGCCGATCTCACCGCTGAACAAAAACAGCGCCTGAATGAATTTGGTCAGCAAATGCTCACCAAAGGTGCTCTCAAAGAAAAAGATTTAATTTCAACCCTCGAACGCGCCTTGAAACGCGTCAAACCAAAATAATCTCAGGAGATTGTGTGACTTTTGAAATTCGATGTCTCGACTGTGGGTTCATAGCAACCTACCACCCCAATGCAACGAACTGTCCTCGGTGTAACAGCCAATGGCGTGAAGTCGATTACGATTACGAGCACGTCTCGGAAACCTGGAAAACCGAACTTGCCAATCGCCCCTTTGACCTGTGGCGTTATCGCGAACTTTTGCCAATTCGTCAACCCAACCCTTCTCTGAACTTAGGCGAAGGAGGTACCCCCCTGATTCGGGCAGTCAACCTGGGGATGATGCTCGGTTGCCCCAACCTGTTCATCAAAGACGAACGCCAGGGACCCACCGGCTCATTCAAAGATCGCCAGGCAGCCGTGACCATCGCCGCCCTGAAAGAATCTGGCATTACCGAAATGGTCGCTGCATCCACCGGCAACGTAGCCATTGCCTACTCAGCCTACGCCTCCCGCGCCGGAATCAAATTGTGGGCTTTCGTCACCAGTCTGGTCCCGGCCGTCAAAATGCGCGAGATCGCCCTGTATGGCAGCCAGGTGATCAAAGTAACCGGCTCCTACGACCAGGTCAAACAAATGGCCGCCGAATTTGCCCGTCAGCGTGGATTGTACCTGGACATGGGCGCCCGTACGATCACCTCCATTGAAGCGATGAAAACAATCGCCTTCGAAATTGCCGAACAACTTACTGCCCTGCTCGGCCCTGCCGCTGAAGCCGCCTCATCCCCCCACTGGCGCGCCCCCGATTGGTACATTCAAGCCATCAGTGGCGGGATGGGCCCCATTGGCGTACATAAAGGGTTCCACGAATTACAAAAGATGAACCTTATTGACCACATGCCAGCCATCGCAGCCATCCAGGCGGAAGGCTGCGCCCCTATGGTCCAAAGCTGGAAACAAGGGCTAGAAACCCCCATAGTGGTCACCAACCCCAAAACCCACATCGAAACCCTGGCAACCGGCGACCCCGGCCGAACCTACACACTGCTGCGCCAAAAAGTGGATGCCACCCATGGCGTTTTTGAAAGCGTAACCGACGAAGAAGCCTTCCGCGCCATGCACGTTTTGGCAAAAATGGAAGGAATTTCAGCAGAACCAGCTGCTGCAGTGGCCTTTGCCGGCTTGTTTAAATTGATTCGCACCGGCATCATCAAACCAACCGACACCATCGTGGTCAATTGCACCGGCCATACCATGCCAGCCGAACCGATGGTACTGGGCGAAAACTGGGCCCGCAACGTCGTCTTACCCCAGGAACAGGCCCCACAAGAGGGCCTGCTGGCAGCCCTCAACAACATCGCCCCCGATCGCTTCCCACACGTTGCGGTCATTGACGATTCGCCTGAAGCACGCCGCCTGATCCGCCGCATCTTACAATCACAGGGAAACTACAAGATTAGCGAAGCAACCAACGGCAAAGAAGGCCTCGAGCTGATCTTCCGCGACCTGCCTGATCTCATCATCCTCGACCTGATGATGCCCGAAATGGACGGATTTGCCGTAATGGACGCCTTGCGCTCCAATCCCGAAACCGCTTCCATTCCGGTTATCGTCGCTACCGCCAAAGAACTCACCTCCGAAGAAAAGAAACGCCTCAATGGCCATATCCAATCTCTGATGCAAAAAGGCGATTTTCTCAACGATGATTTCCTGGAAGAAGTAAAAGCACTCATTCGGTGACAGCCCCTCGTCCTCTTTCCCTTCCCAAAAGCAAGGAAACCGCTCAAAAAGCACAAATAGGGGGAATTGCAGCGGCTTTGAGTTCCGCGCTCTTTTTGGGGCTTTCACCCGTTTTCGGGAAACTGGCCATCAATCAGGGTCTGGCTCCCCTGGCGGTCGTGGGCCTACGCACTGGCCTGGCCGCCCTGCTTCTCTTCCTGATCATCGCCCTCTTCTATCGGAAATTCCTGTACATCTTTCCGGTGGGTTTAATCGGTTGCGCTCTGGCAGGCGCGATCAACGGTCTGGGATCTCTGCTCTATTACCTGGCCCTGCAGCGCCTGCCAGCCAGCATTGGGCAAATGCTTTATGCCCTTTACCCCCTCTTTGTGGCCATCTGGTCACTGCTCGACCACCAAAAACTCAGCCGAATTACCCTCTTCCGCATTGGCCTGGCATCTATTGCCGTCATTCTGCTCACCAATGCGCCCTCCCAACGGGCTGACCTGCCCGGGATTCTAATGATGCTTGGCGCAGCCATTTTATACGCCCTGCACCTCCCCATTAACCAGCGTGTCCTTTACGAAGTCCCCGCTCCCACGGTCACCCTCTACACCCTGCTCTCCATGAGCGCTGTGGTCATTCCCGCTTACTTCATTTTCAACCGCGCCCCTCTGCCAGACGAAATCCCCTGGCAACCCGTGCTGGCCCTCACCCTGGTCACTTTTCTCTCACGCCTTTCCTTGTTTTTGGGGGTAAAGCGAATCGGCGGCATGCAAACCGCCCTGCTAGGATTGGGTGAACTTTTGATCACGATCCTGTTTAGCCGACTTTGGTTACACGAAAGCCTTCTCCCCTCCCAATGGCTCGGAGCGCTCGGACTCAGCCTGAGCCTGCTCCTCGTAAAAATAGATAAAACCACCCCCGAAAAGCCTCCCGGCCGCGGCGGCTGGCTATCCTGGATCCGTCCTCCAACCTTGCCCAAAGATATATGGGGGCCCTTTGAATAAGGGCAAACTACATCACCGTTTTCTCTTCAAACACATACCCCGCCCCGCGTACGCTGGCAATCCGATTGGCCAGCGCTGGGAATTGCTCCAGCTTGCGGCGCAAACGGCTGACCAGGGGGCGCAAAATCTCTGGCGCTTCGCTATGCGAGGCATCGTAGCCCTGCACCAGCAGCACCAGTTCACGGTGTGTAAAAACCTTTCCCTCGTTTTCCAATAACACACGCAAAAGACGCCCCTCTGCCGGGGTCAAGTGTTCGAGCCGGTTTTTGTGGCGGATCAAACGGCGAGATAAATCCACCACAGTTTCATCATCGAAGATAAATTCAGGCGCACCTTCGTCCAGATCGGTATCCGGCGTAACGCCGCTACGCGCCCGCAATTTGGCATCGCGGCGGTTCAACCCCTTTTTGACGCTGGACAGCACCTGGGCAGGAGTAGCGGGCTTGAGCAAATAGTCATGAATGCGCAAACGCAATGCCTGAATAGCTGTTTCGGTGGAACCATAGGCAGTCAACAAAATCACCTCGGTTTCGGGCGAAATTTGATTGACGACTTGCACCACCTCCAGGCCATCCATTCCTGGCATTTTTAAATCCACAATCATCAGATCAACCGGATGAGTCCGAACATACTCAATGGCTGCTTGTCCATTCGGCACAGCAGTGACGTTGTATCCCTCCAGTTTCAAGATTTCTGTCAGCGATTGACGCGCAACGGGTTCATCATCCACAATCAAAAGATTCGATCTCATGTTTTACCTCCATAAGGCAGAAAAACCCGAAAACAAGCGCCTGGCTCCCGCTCTGCCACGTAAGTCAACGAACCACCATGGGCAGCGACAATATTATAACTGACCGTCAGGCCCAATCCAGTTCCGCTATCTTTGGTGCTGAAGAATGGCTCAAAGATGTTCGCCTGTTGTTCTTTTGGAATACCAGGACCACTATCTTGAAACAGGACTTCAATGCCGGTTTTCAACGGGGTTACGGTAATCTCCACGCGTCCGCCATTGGGCATAGCATCATAAGAGTTCAATAACAAGTTGATAAAAACTTGTTGAAGTTGCCCATTTACACCCTGAATGGTGGGAAGATTCTCAGGGGCCTTTATCTCCACCGTGACCTTTCGTTCATTCAATTGGGGGCGCATCAGGCTTAGGACGCGATGCAAAACTTCCGTCAGTTCGACCTTTTCGCTGGCACCACTGGTTGGGCGGGCGAAATCCAGCATACGGCGAACAGTGAGCATCAGGCGTTCCAGCTCAGAGCGAGCCAGGTCAAAGTATTCTTTTCGCTTTTCGGGTGAAAGATCGTCGCGTCCAGCCAGGTGTAGACAATTTTGCACCGATTGCAGGGGGTTATTAATTTCATGGGCAATCGAAGCCGTCAGGCGACCAGCTGCAGCCATTTTTTCGGCCTGAATCAGGGCTTTTTGGGAGGCTTCAATCTGGCGAACATAGGCGACCTGTTCGGCATAGAGATGGGCATTCTCCAGGGCGGCAGCTGCCTGCCGGGCCAGAATCTGGAACATTTCGACATCGGCATCGCGCAAGGAAGGGCCTGTCAGTTCGCGCGCGGCGTAAAAGAGGTAGCGAAAATTGGGGCGGTGGACCAGCACAAAGATGGCCGCGCCCAGCCCCAGGTCCCGGAAAGAATCGCGCAGGGCAGGGTCGCCCCGGCCGGTGACATTAATCGTCAGCAAGGTGTCTTTTTCGGGCAGCAGGGTCACAATCTGTTCGATCAGCTCAGGGGGGAGGGCCTTCCCCTCGCTTTTCAGCAGCTGCAAGTTCTTGCCTTCCTCGGCAAGTAAACAACCGGAAGACGAGCAATGCAGGTGCATGCAAATGGCATCTACAACGAGTTGCAGAAGATGGTCACGACGGATTTCAGAGAACAGGGCTTCGGTGACTTCGAATAGGGGGCGCAAGGCGCGAATGCGGGCGGCATCACGTTTTTTCTGATTATCGTCCAGGGCCTGACGAACCGCTTCTACCAATTCGCTGGTCTGGTTGAAGGGTTTCAAGATCAGTCCATCCACCCCCTGGCGCAGGGCGCGGATGGCCGTTTCGACCGTGCCAAAGCCGGTCATGACCAGAATGGCGATATCGGGCTGAAGCTGTTTGGCATGGGCGATGACTTCGAAACCATCCACCTCCGGCATGCGAATATCGACCAGTAAAAGGTCAACCGCTGTTTCTTTGAGAAGGGCTACCGCCTGGCGCGGGTCGGTGAGAGCGGTGACTTCGTACCCTGCTCGCGAGAGGACCCGCTTGCACAGCAAGGCGATGCCGGGTTCGTCATCTACGACAAGTACAGAAAGGGTGTTCATAATTTATAGGGGCAACCAGACGGTGAATAATGAGCCTTTGCCAGGTTCGCTTTTTACTTCGATGGTGCCACCATGTTCTGTGACAATTCCGTAGGTGATGGAAAGGCCAAGGCCGGTTCCACCACGTTCGCCTTTGGTGGTGAAAAACGGCTCAAAGATGCGTTCCAGGTCTTCGGGTTTAATTCCCATGCCGCTATCCTGAACAGATAAGGTGAACCACGAACGTTGGTCGCGCGGGCGAACCGCGGTGGTGATGGTCAATTCCCCGCCTTTGGGCATAGCCTGCAAAGCATTGTGGATGAGGTTGAGCAGAACTTGTTTCATCTGGTTGCGATCTACGGCTACCCAGGGAAGGTCTTGGGCCAGGTTAAGCGTCAGGTTCACATTACTGGTGTGAATCAGATGGCGGGAGAGGGCGACCACATCGTCCACTACGGCGTTCATGTCGGTGGGGGTGCGCGTGCCCTCGCCCTGGCGAGAGAAGTCGAGCAAGCGACGCACGACGTCGCTGGCGCGGCGGGCCTCGCGCAGGATCATTTCCATTTCGGTGCGGTAGGGAGCACTTGCTTCGGCATCGCTTAAAATCAGTTCGGCAAAGCCGGTCACGGTGGTCAGGGGGTTGTTCAGCTCGTGGGCGATCGTTGCGGCCATTTCGCCCACGGCAGCCATTTTGGCAGCCTGGAGCAGCCGGCTCTCCGCGGCGCGCTGGGCCTCCATGCGAGATTTCAACTCAACTTGCGTCAGGCGCAGCTCTCTCACGGTCGTTTGCAAGCGCTGATATTGATCCGCGCTGGAGGCCACCGCCGCCAAAATCCCGGCCAGTGATTCGATAGCCACCAAATCGTTATGAGTAAAGGCATTGACATGTGAACTTTCCACATCAATAATGCCCAAAACATGTTCCCCATCTTTGAGGGCAACGCACATTTCAGCAGCCGCGTTCCAGGATGGCAGGGGATGGTAAAGCGGCTCCTGGCTGGTGTCATTGACCAGCATGCTCCTGCCGGTAGAAAACACATAACCGGTGAGACCCGATTGCATCGAAAAGGGACGTCCGGCTAGCGTTCGCCGCACCAGCTCCGCCTGGGTGCCCCCAAATCCTTGAATCGTCGGTTGCTGATTCTCATCTAAGAACAGCACCGCCGCCAGTTCGTAGGCAAAATATTGCGCCAGCAGGTCCGCCGTAATTTGAGCGACCTCGCGTTTGTCGGTAAGGCCAATTACCTGCTGAACCACTTCATGGATCAAGCCCAGATTGCGGGCGCGGCTTTCGGCTTCTTCACGCAGCCGACCATACTCTACCAGCCCGGCCAGATGGCTGGCAATCAGCCCCATCAATTGTTCATCATACAGACTGAAGGCATCGGGGTGCAGGCTCTCCAGCATGACCACGCCGATCGGCTGGCCGCGATAGCGCAAGGGCACCACCAGCGCTGAGTGTACATTCTCCCGCAGGGGCAAAAACTCTTTGTCATTGGTGTCGTTCAACCGCATCAGGCGGGCGCGTCGCAAGAGCGAAACGGCCGGATGGCCCTCGATGGTTACGTTTTGGGTGATAAAACGCCGATCCACCGTTTTGTATTCACGGATCATGCGCCCATCCATGGAAAGCAAATACAATGAGATCAGTTCCGTGTTGAAGGCACGCGCCAGCAAATCAAAACCACGGCGAATAATCTGATCCAGGTTGTTGGCGGAGGACACGGTCAGCGCAAAATCATTGAGCATGGCCAGGCGCCGCAGGTGATTGGTCACTTCCAGGAAGGTAGCAATCACCTCGACATAAGGCGAAAGATACATGGCCAGATCGCGCAGCCTTTGCCATTCCTCGCCATCCAGCCCGCTCTGCCGCCAGAGCGAAACCGCCCCAATCAAACGCTGACCCATGACTAACGGCACACAAACCCAAACACGCGTTCCTCGTTTGAGCGCGGCCAGGCGACTCACCTCGTCCCATTCTGCCTCGCCGTACACTGTGGCTACATCCGCCAGGGTTCGCTGGACTCGCCACAGCAGTTCGCTTTCTTGAATAAAAAACGATTGTCCCTTTAGTGCCCGGCTATTCCACTCAGCCCGTACTTCCAACGCATCGCCGCGGCTGATCGCCAGCCAGGCTCCCTGGCAATTCACCGCCCGCACAAAAGCCATCAACAAACGGTCCAGAGCCAGCGGCAAATCATATGGCAGCCCCGAAGAAAAATCTGGAATGAAGGATTGCAGCAAGGAAGGCGCGGGGCGCCGCGCCAGCAAAGAGGCAAACAACCTCCACACCCGTTGATCGTTCGCCGATTGCTGTCCAGCCCCTACCAACACCAGTTGCGACAGCCCACTGACCGGAAAAACATACAGTCGCTCAGCCTTCAAACCGCTCTCTGGCGGCAAAGTTGCCGAGCGACTGCTGCTTCCGTTCATGGCACCGCACAGCCAGGCATCCACTTCGCTTTGATGGAGAAATTCCATCAAAGACGCCTGCATTTGTTTCCCTAAACCGCGTGCCACACTCAATGACCATTTTCCACCCTCGCGCCGGGCCACCGCGGCCCACGCCGCTTTGGTGTTTTGAAGGGCATCTTTCAAATGAGAGTTCAATTCAGAAGTGTGCGGCATACGCTACCCTTGATTATACAGCACGCCCAAATGGTACAATAGACCCCATATGGACTACTTAACAATTATTGGCGGCGGACTGGCCGGTAGCGAAGCAGCCTGGCAAGCCGCCCAACAAGGAATTCAGGTTCGCCTTTACGAAATGCGCCCCACCACATCCACGGGCGCTCATCAAACCGCTGACCTGGCCGAGCTGGTCTGCTCCAACTCTCTGGGCTCAAACCTGCCCGACCGCGCTTCCGGCGTGCTCAAAAACGAACTGCGTCGCCTCGGCTCCATGCTGCTTGAATGCGCCGAGAGCGCCGCTCTGCCGGCCGGCGGCGCCCTGGCTGTGGATCGCACCCAATTCTCCCGCCTGGTGACCGAGCGCATTGACAATCACCCCAACATTGAGGTCATCCGCCAGGAAGTGACCGAAATCCCCACCACCCCCACCATCATCGCCAGCGGACCGCTCACCTCCCCGGCGCTCTCCCAGGCACTCGCCGCCCTGAGTGGAGAAGAACATCTCTACTTCTTCGACGCCATCGCCCCCATCGTCACCGCCGAATCGATCAACATGGACATCGCCTTCCGCGCCTCGCGCTACGGCACCGGCGAGCAAGAAGAAGGCGACTACATCAACTGCCCTTTCACCAAAGAAGAATACTACGCCTTCGTCGAGGCCCTTCTCAGCGCCGAACGCATCCCGTTGCGCACCTTTGAAGAAGCCATTCGCCAAGGCGTAAAAGCCGGTCACTTCTTCGAAGGGTGCTTACCCGTCGAAATCATTGCCGAACGCGGGCGCGATGCCCTGGCCTTTGGCCCCATGCGCCCCGTCGGCCTGATTGACCCTCGCACCGGCAAACGCCCCTGGGCCGTCGTCCAACTGCGCCAGGACAACCTGGCCGGCAGCCTCTACAACCTGGTCGGCTTCCAAACCAACCTGACCTACCCCGAACAAAAACGCGTCTTCCGCATGATCCCTGGCCTGGAAAATGCCGAATTCGTCCGCTATGGGCAAATGCACCGCAACACCTTCCTGGCCTCGCCCAAATTGCTCCGCCCCACCCTGCAATTCATCCACCGTGACGACCTCTTCTTTGCCGGGCAAATCACCGGCGTAGAAGGCTACATGGGCAACATCGCCACCGGCTTACTGGCCGGCATCAACGCAGCGCGCCTGCTACAAGGCATCCCCCTGCTCACCCTCCCCGTCACCACCATGCTCGGCGCCCTATGCCACTACATCACTCATGCCGATCTCAAAAATTTCCAGCCTATGAAGGCCAACTTCGGCATCCTGCCCCCCCTGGAAAATGCCGAACGCCTCGGCAAACGTGAACGCGCCAAAGCCTACGCTGACCGTGCTCTGGTCGATCTGGAAACCTATCTTTCTACCCTACCTCAATTTGCTTGAGAAAATGACTCGCCCGCGCGTTGTCGTCCTCTACCTGACACCCATCGCCCTGCTATTTCTCCTCGTCTCCGGCTGGTACGCCGCTTCTTTCCTGACCCAAAAGCCGGATACCGTTAAATTTAACGGGCAGCGCGCCCTGAGCGACGTGCAGACTCAGGTGTCTTTCGGGCCGCGCACGCCCGGGTCGGAGGGGCACGCCCAAATCCGGGAATGGATTCGCCAGGAATTGGAAAAAGCCGGCTGGTCAGTTGAAAGCCAGCCCAGCGAACAGAGCGGACAAACCGTCATCAATCTCATCGCCCGCCGCAGCGACGCCCCCCCACAGATCATCCTGGGCGCCCATTACGACACCCGCTTGCGCGCCGATCATGACCCCGACCCCAACCGCCGCGATGAACCCGTGCCAGGGGCCAACGACGGCGCTTCGGGCGTAGCCGTGTTGCTGGAGCTGGCGCGTACCCTCCCCCCCCATTCCCCCGCCGTCTGGCGGGTCTTCTTCGATGCCGAAGATAACGGCCGTCTGCCCGGCTGGGATTGGATTTTAGGCTCACGGGCATTCGTAGCCCAATTGACCGTCCGCCCTCAAGCCGTGGTCATTGTGGACATGATCGGCGACGCCGATTTGAACATCTACCGCGAAAAAAACTCCGACCCTGCGCTGACGAGCCAAATCTGGCAAACCGCCGCTGAATTGGGCTATTCCCAGTACTTCATCGACCAGGAAAAATACAGCATGCTGGACGATCACACTCCCTTTCTCCAGGCCGGTTTGCCCGCTGTGGATTTAATCGACTTTGACTACCCTTACTGGCACACCACAGCCGACACGCCAGACAAGGTCGCGGCCCACAGCCTGGAAGTGGTAGGGCAAACCTTGCTCACCTGGCTCAGCCAACAAAATCGTCAACAATAATACTATGTTCAAAAGTGCAGAGCGGGCTTAAACTTAAAACGATGACCATCCAGGAACTTCTCAAAAAACTACGCACCCCATGGATCCATCGCGTTTCGCACACCCTGGCGCGCGGTAGCGACGTTCGGGAGACGTTCGAGAAACAGCTCGAACGCTTTTACGACTTGCTGGAGCAGGCTGTCACCACGGGCGATTCGGCCTGGATTGATCCGGTGCTCTACGATTGGGCGCGCTCCCCCACCGAAACCGACCTGGATCAGGGGCAATATCCCATCTCATACGTCATGAATCAAATGATCGGTCTGACAATCCAGGTGGCGCGCGAGATGCTCAGCGAACGAGAAGCCCTGGATATTTTGACAGCCCTCATCCCGGTTTACGCCTATGGGCTGGAAGTTGTCTCGCGTTACGAAATGGAGACGCGTGTGGCGCACATCTCCACTGAAATGGCCGATGTGCAAAAGAAGATGGAGCAACTGGATCGCAGCAAATCGAATTTCATCGCCGTGGCTGCTCATGAATTGAAAACTCCACTCACTTTGATTGAAGGCTACACCTCCATGATGCGCGATATGGTCAGCCAGGCCTCCCAACCCGGCTTCGATACCCTTCTGGAGGGAGTCAACACCGGCATTTTGCGCCTGCGGCAGATCATTGATGACATGATTGATGTCTCGCTCATCGACAACCACCTGCTTTCGCTCAATTTCCAACCGGTGATGCCGGCTCAAATTTTGGAATTGCTGCGAAGCGAGCTGGAAAAGACCGTTCGTGAGCGTCAACAAAAACTCACGGTGCGTAAATTCCCTGGCAGCGAAACCTGGATTTATGCCGACCCGGAGCGGCTGTATCAGGCCCTGCGCAACATCCTGATTAACGCCATCAAATTCACGCCAGATAAAGGAAAAATCACGGTAGATGGGCGCACCCTGCCTGGCTTTATCGAAATCACCGTAGCCGATACCGGCATTGGCATTCCGCCAGAATATCAAAACGTCATCTTTGAGAAGTTCGGGCAATTAGGCCGGGCCGATTTGCACTCCAGTAGCAAGACAAAATTCAAAGGCGGAGGCCCGGGGCTAGGGCTACCCATCGCGCGCGGGATCATTGAGGCGCATGGGGGCACCATCTGGGTTGAATCGGAAGGCTACGATGAAGAAAAATGCCCTGGCTCCACATTCCACATCCTGCTTCCGGTGCGCACCGAAGCCACTGACCCCAAGCTTGCCAAGTTGTTCCCGGCAGAACCCTTAAACATGAGTTTGAATGAGCAAAAAGATTCCTGAACCCACTCGCCCCCCGCGTGAACGTGCCTTTCTAGTAGGCGTAGAAATTCCTTTCCAAAAGCAGATCCTTCCGCTCGAAGATTCGCTGACCGAATTGGCCCTGCTGGCCGATACCGCCGGCCTGGAGGTCGTTGGCCAGTTAACGCAAAAATTAGATCATCCCCACGTCGAGACGTATATCGGCCCTGGAAAAGTGCAGGAGCTCAAGGCGCTGGTCGAAGAGACCCTGGCGCAGGTGGTCATCTTCGACGATGAACTTTCCCCCCGCCACTTGCGCGAACTGGAACGCGCCCTGGGCGAGCAAGTGCGCATCATGGACCGCACCGGTCTGATTCTGGACATCTTCGCCCAACACGCCCACACCAGCGAGGGAATGCTCCAGGTGGAATTGGCGCAATATGAATATTACCTGCCCCGTCTAACCCGCCAGTGGACTCACCTGGCGCGTCAGGCAGGTGGCGGCGGCGGACGTACCGGATCGGCGGGCGGTGTCGGTCTGCGCGGGCCAGGCGAAACCCAGTTGGAAGTAGATCGTCGCGCCATCCGCGCCCGCATCGCCCACCTGAAACGCGAGCTGGAAAAAGTGCGCGCCCATCGGATGCGCTATCGCGCCCAACGCAAACGCTCCCGTATCCCTACTGTGGCGCTGGTTGGCTATACCAATGCGGGCAAATCCACCCTCCTGAATCACATCGCCCGGGCAAATGTCTATGCCGCCGATCAGCTCTTTGCCACGCTCGATCCCACCACGCGGCGGGTGGAACTGCCCGGTGGCTATCTGGCGCTCTTCACCGATACCGTTGGCTTCATCCAGAAATTGCCGACCACGCTGGTCGCCGCTTTCCACGCCACGCTGGAGGAAATCGCCGAAGCCGATCTCCTGCTGCACGTGGTAGATATTTCACACCCCAACGCCCTGAACCAATACCAGGCCGTTCAGGAGACTTTGAAAGAAATTGGCGCGGCCCACATTCCGGTCATCACTGCCTTGAACAAAGTGGATCGGCTGCAAAACCCCACAGCCGCCCAGGAAATCACCCGCAGTTACCCCAATGCCGTGGCCATTTCTGCCTTGCAAGGGGTTGGTCTCAACGAGTTGCTGAAGATGATTCAGCAAGAATTGTACGAGACGTATATTCCCATCGAAGTGCGTCTGCCCTATCAACAGGGCGCCCTGATCTCGCTCTTCCATGAATCCGGCCAGGTTGAACGCATCGAACATGGGCGTGAGGGGATTCTAATGCAAGGACGCGTTCCCGGCAGATTGCTGGCTCAGTTTTCACCCTGGCTTATCAAAGAAAAACAGCCTGCCCCACTCCATCACAAAACAGGGGATGAAGAAGAAAATGTCTAAATGGTTGGATCGTCTCTCAGAATACCTGGCTCATCGTAAAGGCTTGTTGCCTCTTTTGGGGATTCTCCTCATCGCATTCAACCTTCTGCTTCAATTTTTGTTGCCCCCAAGCTGGTTGACCAGTAGTAATTTGTTTTTACACTTGGGCGCTATCCTGGCGATCTTCGGCATTATGCTGGCTTGGGCGCTCTAACCTAAGCTTTGTGCAATCAAGAGCGATTTCATGAAAAACGCCTCGAAAGTGAAAATTTTCAACGGATGGGTTACAGGTTGCCTCCCTCCGCTTTCGTGGGAGGGAGGCAGATGTACTCTTGTCCCGTCTGGTGCTTCCAAC
>DAOUAN010000164.1:0-2385 GCA_034433385.1 Anaerolineales bacterium
AAGTCCGCCCTATCCTGCAGGCCACCCGTGAGACCGTCCATCACCTGCGGGGAACGGCCGAATTCCTGGGGGAAAACGTGGTCGAGCCAGTGATCAAACTCAATAGCTACCTGGCTGGGCTGCAACGTATGTTAGAATTGATGGGACTCAAACGAAAGTGAAAAAGGAGAAAAACCATGTCCGATCGTGATGAATTTGGTGCATTTCTGGTTGGCTTCATCATTGGCGGCCTGACCGGCGCCATTGTCTCATTGCTGTTCGCGCCGCAATCGGGCGAAGAGACCCGCGCCCTGATCAAAGACAAAAGCATTGAACTGCGCGACAAAGCCAGTGTCACCGCGGAAGAGGCCATCGCTCGCGCCGAAGCCGCTGCGGCCGAGGCCCGCGCCCGCGCCGACGAACTGGCCAAAGAACTGCGCGAACGCAGCAAAGAAGTGGTCGAAGACGTGCGCGAACGTGGCAAGAGCGCCGTCGAAGCCGTGCGCAAGCCGAAAAAAGGCAGCGAAGAAAGCGGCGCCACCGCCTGAGCCTCGCCTTCCTCGCCTTTTCCAATGGTTTGGCCTGCAGGCCGGGTCAAACCATTTTTGTTACCATGTCCCTGCCGCTTGCCCTGTTGCGCGTTTTCTTTTACCATCTCTACCACACCTTTGCCTGGGCCTACGACGCAGTAGCCGCCCTGGTCTCGCTGGGTCAATGGAACGACTGGATCGAAGACGTGCTGCCCTTCCTGAATGGATCGCGCCTACTCGAACTGGGTCACGGCCCCGGGCATTTGCAGCGCTCGCTGCGGGACCTCGGGCGGGTCGCCGTTGGAATTGACGAATCGGCCCCCATGGGGCATCTGGCGCGCCGCCGCCTGCTGGCGGCGGGGAAAGAACCCGCCCTGGTGCGCGGCCTGGCACAGGCATTGCCCTTCCCGGCGGCTGCCTTCGATACCGTCGTGGCTACCTTCCCAGCCGAATACATCCTGGAGGAGCGCACCGCCCGCGAAAGCCTGCGCGTGCTAAAACCAGGCGGACGACTGGTGATCCTGTTGAACGTCCACTTCACCGGGCACACCCTACCTCATCGCTTCCTGCGGGGACTGTATCGCTTCACCCGCCAGGCCTCTCCGCCGGCGGACGAATTCACGCCGCTGCGCGAGCTGCTCATTGCAGCTGGCTACCGCTGGGTGGAAGGCCACCGCCTCGTCCATGGCGAAACGCTGCTCAGCCTGCTTCTCGCCTATCGTGGCTAAAGAACACCATCTGCTCTCAAATCATTCAAGGAGATACTCGTATGTTTTCAAAATTTCGCGAACCGGTCAACGGCCTGACCCACTTCTTCGCGGCCATTGTAGCCGCCATCGGCCTGATCGCCCTGCTGGTCGTCAGCTGGGGAAAATGGGGCAAAGCCATTCCCCTCAGCGTCTATGGCCTGACACTCATCCTGCTGTTTGCCGCCAGTGCTACCTACCACCTGGTCAAGGCGCGCCCCGAAGTGATTGCCACCCTGCGCAAACTGGATCACGCCGCCATTTACCTGCTCATCGCCGGCACCTACACCCCCTTTTGCGCCATCATGTTCACTGGCTTCTGGCGTTGGGGTATGCTGACGCTCATCTGGTCGCTGGCGCTCATCGGCATTCTGGTCAAAATGTTCATCATGAACGCCCCGCGCTGGCTGAGCGCTGGAATCTATATTGTGATGGGCTGGCTGGCTCTGGCGGCCATCGGCGAGATGATGCGCGTCCTGCCCGTGGGCGCCCTCAGCTGGCTGATCGCCGGCGGGATCATCTATACCCTCGGCGCCATCGTGTACATCACCAAAATCTTGAATTTTGTGCCGGGTAAATTCGGCTTTCACGAAGTCTGGCACATCTTTGTCATCCTCGGCGCACTGGCGCACTTCCTGGCCATTTTCCTCTATATTGCCCCCCACTCCTAACCTGGTTTTTGGTGTCATGGCGAGCCGCTGAAAGCGGCGAAGCAATCTCTGCGCTCATCTGGGGGACTGCTTGCCACAGCACGCAGCGCGGTCGGCAGCCTTTCTGACCGCCTCGCCGTGACACAGCAACGTGTTGGCCAAATCCACGGAGGTCGTTGTTCATGCTTTGTCCGTCCGTTGCACAAAGATCAGACTAGCCTGACGGGAGATGGCTTCGACGGCAGAACGCCGTCTCGCCATGACAACCCCATTCGGGCCAATTTTCAGGCGGGTTTTACCCCGAATGGACGTCAGGTTAGATTTGGAATGGCTGGTGGACGGAGGGTGCGCTAAAAAGTTGTTAGTCAGGTGTGAGCGGTGGATGGATGCTCATTTCGCCAGTGCCTTGAGAGATGACGCTGTGGGCGAAAAACGCCGTTTTGTGTCATTGCGAGCCGCCAAAGGCGGCGACCTGTGCCC
>DAOUAN010000165.1:0-11687 GCA_034433385.1 Anaerolineales bacterium
CCTTCACCTTCCCCACCCCCGAAGCCTGGAGCGCCTTCCTCGCCCGCATCGAAGAACTCGAACTGCCCTACAACCAGACGGAAGAGGGCATCCTGCTCACCGACCCGGCGCAAAATGCTGTGTTGTTTGAAAAGCCATAGAATGCTTTAAGCGTCAGAGTGCAAATTTTATCCTTGCGCTCTGACGCTTTCTTTCAAAGGGGGAGGGTAAAGCAAAGGGCAAAAAGCCCCCACTCAAAGTCTGAACCGAGACGTTTACGGCAAGGTGATACGAAAGGTCGCGTGCCATGTCAGTGTGGTCCCATTGACGACCGCCTCGATATTAACCAAATATTCACCCGGTTGCACCTTTGCACCACCTGGCCAGTGATAAATCGCATTCTCCATTTCCCAGGGATTACAGGGGCCATTCCCACCAAAGATACAATAGTCTTTTGAGTGCTCAGTAATTTGATAAACCGTGTTCCCATCTTTAATCACTGTGAAACTAACTTGTTCCACACCATCTGCCTGGCCCAACTCTCGCCCATTTCGCAAGATTTTGAACTGAAGCCAGGATTCATCTGAAAACACAACCTCGCAAACGTACTCCAGACCTTCATCCCTACAACTACCATCAGGCGTGGAGCTGAGTGCACTTTGGGGTAGTGGCGGCGGCGGGGGCGTCCCAACCGCAACCGCCGGCAGGTTGGAAAGATCAAGACCACAGGAAATATATTGCCTTCCAGCGCTAACCCACCCCTTTTGACCGCTCGTCATCACTTCCACATAAACCCAACTTCCGCCAGGAATGCCGACTGGATTAAATCCCAGGGGGACGACCATCGTTTGAGCAGGCAAGATGAGAATGGGCGGACGATAGGCTGTCCCCGGGCCGCTACGCAGGTTTAAATCTTGAAGAATAGTACACGTTGGGCTAGTTGGTTCTGGAACAAGAGTCTCTGTGGGTTGAGTAGATTCAGTCTCAGTAGGTGAGGCAATAGTAATCATCTCTTGAGCGAATGGCGTTGCACTTGGCAAAACGAGGCTCAATGGCGTATCGTCCGGCTTCGGTTGACCAGTAGGTGTGATCGACACCAGGCTACATGCCAACAAACACAAGGACAGGCAAAGAATCGAAATCATTTTCATCATTGGCCTCCATTCAGTTCATCGAAAAACTGCTGAGTTTGCTGTAAATATGGCCGACAACGAGTTTCCACAATGTCGGTTTGAATAACAAGGTCAAGCGTATTCTTGGCCTGAGCAACACAAGCATCAAAAGCCATTAGTGATTTCTGGTAAGCGTCTAGCGCCTGGCTATAGGCCTGGTTTCGTTCCAAAAGCACCCCCTGCCACTGATAAGCCAGGCCAAGATATTCATAGGCCTGTGCCAGGTAACGCTGGAGAGATGGGTGCTCTTTGGCTGAAGCGTCAAAAAAAGGGATGAGCGGTTCCAGCAAACTGATAGCTTTTTGAATAGATTCTGCTCCGAGAGCATTATCAGCCGCAGTAATGGCAATTGCTCCTTGCAAACGATAGGTGTTCCCTAACGCCAGTTGTGCCACCTCACGGACAGGATTAACATTAGAATCGAATGACAAGGGAAGCACCTGCTGATAAATGGCGATTGCTTTGTCGGTCCACAGCGCTGCTTGCGGATCAGGAGTTTGCCCGCTCGCCAGAGCAGCATCCAGTAGATAGGCCGCGCGTTTGAAATAGACACCACCCAGCCCGATATATGCGCGAGCATATTGTGGATCAAGGGTAATTGCCGTTTGAAAAGCAGACTCAGCGGACTGCCAATCAGATTCGCGCCGATCTGGTTGCGAATCAGAAAGAAACAGGTAGGCACGGCCAAGGAAAAATTGCACCGGGGCTGAGCTCGGCACCGATTCGGCAGCCTTCTGAAAAAAAGCGAGCGCATCCTGGTTCTGACCTAATTGTTCCAGCGCCAATCCAAGAACTACCCGCGCCAATGCACTGGATTGCCGCCCCAATTCCCCCTGAATGCCAGGGCCGGGATTTGCCAGGTCAGCAATGCGAATAGGGACGCCTAAAACATAATTGCCCTGGATGTCTTCGAAACGGTATTTAGCTTGAGGGGCAATCCAGAACTGAAGCACAAGGCGGGGAGGATTTTCGCGTTGATCGATATAGCCATAGAGCAGCAGGCTGGCATTGATTTGGCTGGCAACCTGCTGGGCAGAATCAGCAGTGACCAACGGCACACGCACCCGTCGAAACAAGCCACTGTCCTCAGGCCAGACTTGCAAGGAAGGATCCTCGTTTAAATCGTTGCGCAAATAGTCCAATGCCCAGGTGCTTATTTGCTGGCCAACTTTAGATGGGCGAACGATACCATCTGGCCCCATTTCCCCAAATTCAGCCACAGCGACATTGAAAATACCGGTCATCTTGCGGGGGGCAAACACACCATTCGCCGCCAAAATGAGTATGACAAGAGCCAACACCAACAATCCAGCAGTTGCACCGAGGGCTGTCTGCACCTTCCGCGCTTGCGCCAGTTTCCGGGTTTGCTCCTCTTCTTCGCGAGCCACTTTCTGACTAGCATCCAGAAATTCCTGTTCCAGCAGACTGACGAGATCCAAATTTTCGCTTGCCCACGCTAGCATTTGCCTGAGGCGTTCGCCACGATACAACGCCCCGCGATCACGTCCCAGTTTGAGCCAGTCATTGGCATCTTCAGTCAATTGACGATGCAGAATCAAGCCGGAGCGATTCTGGTTGAGCCATTCACGCAAAGTCGGCCACTCACGAATAAGTGCCTCATGCGCTACTTCTACTACACGCACATCACCCGGTTCCAGCATGCCAATGGTTATCAGGCGTGCCTCGGTAAGAATGCTCAGCACGGCATCAATGGTGGTCAAATCCGTAGAACGAGTAATCAATTCCGAAAATTCCGCTCGTCGGCGGGTATCGAGAGCGTCGTTTCCCATTTCGGCTAGTTTGATGAAAATCATGCGGGCGATGGGCTGCTGAGCAGGCGTCAGACGTTGCCGAAAAACGGTCTCAGCAGTTTGAGCAATGGCACCTTGCACCCCCCCTGCTTCTGTATACCCCGAAACAGTCATCGCCCGTCCCCGGCGACGCTTCCAGGTTTCGAGCAAAGCATGGGAGAGAAGCGGTAGTGTTCCCGGTTCATTGCCCAGATCATTAAGAAGAACTTCAACCAGGCCGGCCTGCACTTTCCAGTTCCCCAAAGCGGCTGGCTGTAAGATGGCCCGCCTAAGTTCCTCGCGATTCATAGCGCCGATAAATTCCTGGTTTTGAGCAACAAGATCGCGCAGCCCTTCGTGCCGGGCTAATTGGGCGTAAAAATCCGCCCGCAGTGTCAACAGAATGCTGATCGGCTGCGGGCTGTCTGGATCAATTGCATTCAACAGGTTCGCAAGAAATATATTTCGTTCACTTTCTTGCTTGCATTGGGTGAAGATTTCTTCGAACTGGTCAATAACCAGCAACAGGTGTTTACGTCCGCTTTGTGCCAATATCCTTCGGGCAGCCAACACCAGGGAATAAGGATCCTGTTCCAGATCGGTGCGCAAACTCGTCGTCGCGCTGAGCGACCCAGCATCTCGCGTCAGACTGGCTGCCAGGGCATCGAGCGGATGTGCTGATGGGGTGAAAATTCGAATATCCCATTGCCCACTATCTGTTGGTGGCACCCCCCCATCCGCTAGCCGTTCACCTCGCCGTAGGGCCGGGATGACACCTGCTCGCACCACTGACGATTTTCCGCTACCCGATGCACCGATGACAGCCAGAAATCGGCTCCCAAACAGGCGCGAAACAATTTTGGCGACCACCATCTCCCGGCCAAAAAAACGATCTGCATCTTTTTCGTCGAAATATTGCAAACCCAGGTAGGGAGATTCTCCGGGTTCGGGCGGCAGGTTTTCAAGTTCCTTGACATCATCGTTGCTGACAATGGTCGACTTGATATTGATTACTGCCCCGCGAAAATCGCCAGAGAGATTGTAAGCATCTCCGCTGGCGGGCAGCCTTTTTCTTTTCCCGTTTTGCACGGACATTTATCTCCCGCCAGTCAATTTAGCTACTGTCAAGACAATCTGGCTAGCAATGGTCACCACTGAAGGTAACACTCCAGCCAAATTCTGAGCAGCCTGCTTCAGCCCCTCGCCGTTGATTTGCAAAATGGCTTTGTTCGGTTTTTCGGCACTGGCAGCATCCACCAACGACTTTGCTGTCGCTGCCACCGCCGCGGCATCCTCTTCATTTTCAACCGGAATTTTCTGTAGGGCGTCGCTCAATTCTCCAATCAGTTTTTCCAACTCCTTGCGAGTGACAGCATCCCCACCATGTATATCACCAACACTTTGTTGAACATGTGTCAACGTAGACTTGATGTTGATAACTGCCCCCCGAAAATCGCCAGACATCGAAAATTTATCCGCCATTTTTCTGCTCCTGATTTTGGACTAAATTTATCCATAATCATTTTAGGCCTTTCAGGCGGCGGATACAAGCGTTTTAGATGGGTGATTAGTACTCCCCTTCATTTCCTGGTATTTCAACCAGCAATTCATCTTCTCAGCCAGAGTCAATGCCTTTTATGGCAGCAACCTCATCCGATGGCGAGCACTTCGATGATAATTTCCTCCAGCGCGGCGCGTTTTTCGGCGTGGCGACATGAATCCCCGTTCAGGGACGATGCGTCGCGGTACATTCTTCGACTTTACGCCGAATGGCAGGCACGGAAATCTTTCCGCCGCTGCTGACGACTTCGCCGTTGACCAGCACCAGCGGCAACTGCGCGCCCGCAGGTATGGACGGGCAATCCGCATCGAACAGGTCGTAGTATTTGACCTGCACGTCCTCGCCGAAACGCGCCTTCAACTGCCCTGCCGCCCACGCGGCGACCTCGCGCCATGAATCTTTCACGCCGTCCTTGCAGGCTATCGGCACGCCGATGATTTGAACCGTGACTTTATCCATCATTCACCTCAAACTTCCGAAGTCTCCAAGATTTCGGAAGTCTTGATTCCGTACACCTGCTCGCCCAACTCGGACAGCATCTTCAACCCCTTGACCTCGCGCGGCAGGAGCGGGATTTGCACCAGCGGCACGCCGAAGCGTTTGCCAATCTCCGCCAGGTATTTTTCCTGCATGGCGCGGCGCGCGGCCACGAACGGCGTGGAGGCTTGCTCAGGCGGGATGACCATGTTGGCGACCACCAATCCAGGCTGAACGCCCACCGTTCCCAATTCCTGCGCGGCGCGCCAGGCTTCGAGAATCGGCGTCGCTTCGGGGTACATCACGAACGCAAACGTGCTTTGGGCGGGGTCGGACATCATCGCGATGACTTTACCAAAACGCGCTTTGGCAACGTCATCGGCGGCGGTGGCGTCCACCGAGGCGAAGACCTTCACGTCAATCTGCTTGCTCCAGTCCACGGGCAGTTCCAGCAGGCGCAGGGTGTGACCCGTCGGCGCGGTATCGAAGACCACTGCCTGCCACTCGTCTTGCGAGGCGTATTCGATGAACTTATCGAAGGCGGCCATCTCTTCGGTGCAGGGCGAATTGAGTTCTTCTTCCATAACCTTGATGGCACTTTCAGGTCGCCCGCGTTGGCGCGCGTCGTCGAGGATGCGCGCCTTGTAGGTTTCCGCGGCCGCCTTCGGGTCAATCTTGACCGCCCACAGGTTGGGCTGCCCGCTCACGGGGGTCACTTTGTCGCCGACGGGCGTATCCAGCACATCGCCCAGATGCGCGGCGGGGTCGGTGGTCAACAGCAGGGTCTTGTATCCCTGCCGCGCCAGCCAGACGGCGGTGACGCACGAGGCGACCGTCTTGCCGACGCCGCCCTTGCCCGCGAAGAAAACCGTCCGCCGATGACCGTTCGGAGAAAGCCGCGCCCGCACCTCGTCGAGGGATGAAGCGAAAGCCGCGTTCTGCAATTGGACTCTCGCCGCCGCATCCGACCCCGAGGCGGGTTCGCCGTCGAAGAAGATTTTCCCCACCCCGCGCAGTTTCGCCGCGCCTTTGATTTCATCCGCCAGCAAAATCATGCGCTGTTTGGGATAAGCGAACTCGCGCTCGATTTGCTCCAGGTAACGCGCCTGCATTTCGGCGCGCGCCGCAAAGAGCGGATTTTGCGCGCCTGCGGGCGGGATGACGCCGTTGATAATCAAACGGAAATTTTGAATCTCCAGTTTGCGCAGCTCTTCAATCGCGCGGCGGGTTTCCTTGATGGAAATCGCTTCGGGGTGCAGCACAAAGACAAAACTGGTCTGCGCCGATTGGCGCATGGCAGCCAGGGCGCGCTCGTACTTGTGCTTGGCGTCCTGAATGGCCGCGGCGGGACCGAGGCAGGTCTGCCCGCTGCCCGCGCTGGCGGCGTCAATCGAGGCGCTCCACTCGGCGGGCAGTTCCAGCAAACGGATGGTGTGACCCGTTGGGGCAGTGTCGAAGATGACCACGTCGAAGGCAGCGCCGTTATCGGCGGGAACGTCCAAAAAATCGGTGAAGCGGTCGAAGGCCGCCACCTCCGCCGTGCAGGGACCGCTCATCTGCTCTTCCATTACCTGCACGATTTGCGGCGGGAAGGCGGCGCGGATGGGCGCCATGGCACGGTCAATGTATTCCTGCGTGGCTTTGTCGGGGTCAATCTCCATCGCGAACAAGTTGGGAACGCCCGCAATCGGCGTGACGTGATGCCCGATTTTCTGCTCGAAGACGTCCGTCAGATTGGAGGCGGGGTCGGTGGTGACGATGAGCGTGCGTTTGCCTTCGTCGGCATAACGGACGGCATGCGTGCAAGCCATTGACGTCTTGCCTACGCCGCCCTTGCCAGAGAAGAAGATGAATTGGGTCATTGGGTTTCCTTGTTCGTAGTGCGAGATTTATCTCGCTGCTCATGCGACATGAATGTCGCAGTACTATCCAAGCGCGGCTCTTACTTCATCCGCTGTCGGGTACGCGCCGACTTTGACCACCTTGCCCCGAACAACGACAATCGGCAGGGCTTCCATTTGCTTCTCGTGGACGAGTTTCATCACTTCGGCATTGCCCAGAAATGCGTTGGGATTGCTTGCCATTTGGTAACGCTCCACGCGCAAGCCCTCGCGCTGAAGCGACATAATCATCTCATTGACGTCCAGTAAAGTCTGGTCGAGGGTGGGACCGCACAAGCCTGTCGGACAGCACATCGGCGGGTCGAAGAATTCGACGTCCGCAGGAGCGATGGAAGTCGGCAGGGTGTTAATCAGGGGGATGACTTCGGACATGATGGTTCAATCTCCATTGAAAGGTTGTGGTAAAAATTTTTACTTTTCAGAAACGCTCAAGTCAGGGGCGCAAACCACAGCCTGCGGGCCGCATTGGGGGCGTCGCGGCTGGATGCGGTTCGGGTCGAAGAACGCGCCGAAAGCGGCATTCAGTTCTTCCAGCGCGGCGCGGTTGACCGAGTAGTACACCCAGCGCGAGTCGACCGCGTCGCGTTCCACATCCACCAGACCAACTGCGCGCAGTTTGCTCAGGTGGTGCGAAATCAGGTTGGGCGCCATTTGCAAGGCGTCGCCCAGTTCGCAGTTGCATTGCACGCCGTCCATCAGCAGGTTGAAGATGAGCAGGCGCTTCGGCTCGGCAAGGACTTTGAGCCGCTCCGCCAGCGCTTCCGGATTGACGGGGGCAGGTTTGACTTCATCAGAAAGATAGTTCAACATGCGTTGAATTGTATTTGTGAAAGAAACGTCCGTCAATGAAAACCTGTCATACAATCTAAATGACCTTTATCAAGAACGTCTCGCCGCTTTGCCGCCACGCCGCACGGCGATGATCTCCACCAAAATTTCAATTGGATGAGTTGTCATAGCATGGCTTCCAGCGTTGCCTTTCGTTCGGCAAAAGATGGATCGGATTGCAGGGGCGGACATTCGGTCAAAGCCCGTTTTTGTTGCAGCAGGCCGACCGCGAAAGCCAGGCAGGTCGCTTCGCCACATTGACGGCAATTGGTGCGCGGCAGCAACTCCCAGATGTCCAGGTGACGCGGGGCGCGCTTTTGGGCAGTCACGGCGACCAATTCGGCGCGCTTCTCCCACACCGCGTTGACCGCATCCTTGAGCGCGGCAAACAGTTCCAGCCCTTCGTTGGTATCCACCACCTGCGTGATGTACACCTTGTCCGCGTAGAGCGTCATGAATCCATGCGGGCGGCGGAAGGTGAGCGTGCAGGTTTCGGGGTTGTAGGCAATCACGCCTGGCAGGGTGGCGAGGTAGGGGATGACCTCATCCAGCAAACGGTTTGGCTTGCCGATGACGATGATGCGCCCAGGCTCGGCGAGGCAGGGCAGGGTTTTGGTGAGGGTGATGGAATCGAGATAGTTCATTTCATGTGGTAGGACGAGATTAATCTCGTTCTACGATTGCGGGCGCTTCGATGATGATTGCCTCCAGCGCGGCGCGTTTTTCAGCGTACTGCGGCTCGAACAGCGGCGGGCAGTCGGCGAGTTTCTTTTGCGAGGCGGTTAACTTCAACGCGAACGAATAACAGGTCGGTTCGCCGCATTGTTTGCAGTTGGTGTTCGGCAGCAGTTTGTAAATTGCCATCGGCGTGGGGCGCTGACGGGTGGTGTGGTCGGGCGTGATTTCAGCGCGGCGCTCCCACGTACGGTTGACCAGGTCAATGAGACCGCGCAGTTCCTTCTCTGCGCCGTCGCGGTCTTCCACGTTGGAGGTGGCAATCTCGTAAGCGTGAAAGGCGATGTTGTGTCCGCCCTTCTTCCACGTCAGCGCCTTCGCTTCGGGCAGATAGACCGCCCCGCGCAGGGTGGCGTTGAGATACGGCAGGACTTCGGAAATATCCACTGTTAGCCGCGCTTTTGCGGCGTACCGTTCCGCGCCTGGCTCACAGGGGGGAGTGAAGACTTCGACGTCATATTTTTCGATGAGCATGACGACCAGCCATTGCCTGTTACCGCGTCTCTGGCGTGGAAACACCGGAGAGCCATTCGACCAGTTTGTCGCGCGGCGGTAGTTCGCGCACGCTTGCCAGCACGCCGTCAATCAGCAAGCCCGGAACTTCATCCAGCGGCATGTAGTGGCGAATGCGCATTTCATCGTCCACGCGCACGACCTCCACATCGGTCTTGCCGAGCTGCTTGAGAACATCGGCTATCAACATCTCGAGTTCAACGCAGTTGTAGCAGCCCGTTCCCAAAATCTCGATTTTCATGGCGTCCTCCTTTCGGGACATAAGTAACCATCCATACGCGGACGGTTTAATAACTCACGCCTCCTGCATGGCGGCGTCTGCCAGCCAGGTGGTGACTTCGGCGGGGGTGGGGATGCGTCCCGCGCAGACCAGTTTCTCGTTGACGACCAGCCCAGGCGTGGAGAGGATGTTGTACGCCATGATGTCTTTGTAATCGGTCACTTTGACGATTTCCGCTTGAAAGCCCATTTCGGCAACAACTTTGCGGGCAATCTGTTCGACGCGCTTGCAGTTGGCGCAGCCAGAGCCGAGGATTTTGATAGTGAGCATGGGAAACTCCTTGGGGTGGGTAGGTTGGGGATTGGTAATTGGGGGTTGGTAGATTGGTAGATTGGTAATTGGTGATTAGTCGGCGGAGACGGGGGCGGTTGCGCGCTCGTTGCGGCGGTTGACCAGCCAGAGGGCGCCGCCCAGCGCGGCAAGCATCGCCGCCAGATACAGCGCCAGCAATCCAAGCGAAGCGCCATCCACCCACGCCCCGTAGATGAGACCCGCCAGCGTACTGAAGAGCGCCACCCAGAAGACGTAGGTCCAGGCTTTGAGACGCCCGATGATGACCGAAATCATCAGGATGCTTTGCAGGCTGAGTTCGGGGTCCGCCATCAGGTATGCCAGCAGCGGACCGCGGTGCATGCCGAGGCTGAGGAACATGTTGGCAATCGGCACTTCGACCAGCGTCGGGAAGTACATGAACACGCCGAAGACCACGCCCGCCAGGTTGCCGAGGATGGTGTTGCTCCCCGCGAGGGTCTCAATCCATTCGGGCTTGATGAGGACGCGGATGACGCCGACCGCGAACACGCCGCCAACCAACAGCGGGAAAATCTGCTTGACGAAACGCCACGACTCCCACAGCCAATCGCGCAGTTCGTCTTCGCTCAGGCGTTTGAACATCAGCCAGACGAGCGCGGCGATGGCAATCAGCACGCCGAAGAAGCGCCCCGTAAACTGAACGTCCAGCCCGCCCGCGTGCGGCGACATGCCGACGGCGGCGGTGAGCAGGGTCAGCCCGACCAGGCTCATGGCGACCCACGTCCAGGCGGTGAAGCCTTCGTGGATGTTGTCGAGTCCCTTCCAGGAGGTCAAGCCAATCAGGATGAGCAACCCGATGAGAATCGCGCCCTGCGCGGTGACGCCTTCCTGACCTTTGCTGGCGTCATACGGCACGAGGCGGTAGAGGAAGTCCTGGAATTGATCCATGCCCGCGATGGGGAGCGTGACCTGCCCGTAGGAATTGGTCAGCAAGCCTATCTTAAACGTGCCAGCCAGCAGCAGGGCGACCAGAATGAGCAGGAAGACCAGCGCGGCGCGGCGCATCTTCCCCTGCCCCGCGAACATGGCGTCGGATTCTTTGTCGTGGGCGATGTCTGCGCGCGAGAAAATCAGCGCCATAATCATGCCGATACCAATGCCAAAGGTCAGCGAGAGGAACAGGCGGGCAAACGCCAGGTCGAGACCGATGACCCCGCCCGTGTACACCAGCGCGAGGATGTTCGCGGCGGGCGCGAAGAACAGGAAGGTGATGGCAGGTCCCAGCCCCGCGCCTTTTTTATAAATCCCTGCAAAGAGCGGCACGATAGTGCAGGAGCAAACCGCCAGCACCGAGCCCGCCAGCGCCGCCGCAGGATACGCCACCCACTTGGGCGCGTTGCGCCCCAAAAAGCGGGTGACCGATTCTTTCGGGATAAGGGCGGTCATCGCGCCCGCAATGTAGAAGGCAGGGACGAGGCAAAGCAGCACGTGCGCGGCGAGATAGGCAGCCAGGTTGCCCAGTCCCCCGTTCAGCAGCGACAAAAGAAATTCGGATACGTTCACAATGAACCTCCTGCGCTCAGTAATTTATATTCAATCTTATGAATATAATACGGTTTTTATGGGGCAAAGTCAATGTGACATACATCACAAATAAAGTGTGATGTACGAGATAGTTGCGTAAAAGTAGCGCGAGATTCATCTCGCGCTATGCCGAACTGCGATACATCGTCCCCGAATGGGGATTCATGCCGCACTAAACGCGACATGAATGTCGCGATACGCAATTGTCAGATTAATTTGCAAAAGGCTGCGTTACTGGCGCGACCGACAGATTCGTCCCCTGCCCGCAGGCTTCGCACTCGAACTGGATGGTGGTGTGTGTGCTGACGCTCGCGGTGGTGGCCCACTCGGCAGTGAGAAACAAAACCGTCCCGAAGGTGAATTCACCTTCGGGACGGTTTGCTACGCGTCAGTTTAGTGACCTGGCGGCGGATACGGTAGCAATTCTTCCGCCTCGTTTTTTCGGCGGCGACCCGGCGCGGGATAAGGATAACAATTAACTGTAGTTTCGCCAAAATAAGGGGATGAGCATTGGCAAATCTGGTAGGATTAGTTTGTCACAACAAAATCCACTGCCAGAGGTCACCAATGCTCCCCGTAATTGTACAACATTCTGAAGCGTTAGCGACATTCATC
>DAOUAN010000166.1:0-4595 GCA_034433385.1 Anaerolineales bacterium
CTCCGCCCCCTGACGCTTCGCCACGGCAATATACATCGCCAGCAACACCCCCGCCGGCGCATTGATCGTCATCGAAGTCGAGACCTTCTCCAGGGGAATCCCCGCAAACAACTGCTCCATATCCCGCAACGAGGAAATCGAAACCCCCACCTTACCCACCTCCCCCTCAGCCAGCGGATCATCGGCATCGTAGCCAATTTGCGTCGGCAAATCGAACGCCACCGAAAGGCCGGTTTGTCCCTGCTCCAGCAAAAAGCGATAGCGCCGATTGGTCTCCTCCGCGGTTCCAAATCCGGCATACTGGCGCATCGTCCACAAGCGACCGCGATACATGGTCGGCTGAATGCCGCGTGTAAAAGGATACTCGCCCGGAAAGCCGATCTTCGTCAGATAGGCTTCCTCCCCCCCAGGGGTCAACTCACCCCCCGGCAGCGCCACGCGCGGGACCTCAACGCCGGAGGAGGTCTCGAAGCGCGCTCTCCGCTCCGGGAATTTTTCCAGCGTCTTCTTCAGGGTGTTTTCCTGCCATTTTTTGTATTGTTCAGCCAGAGTCATGGACAATTCCTCTTTCTGCGGAAAATTTCAAGACACCCCAAGTATAAGCCACCTCTTTCACTTCAACCAAACCCTCCCGCTCAGAATTGGACAAAAAAAGGAAGATTTTGAGACAAAAGTCATTTGCTCAAACACAACGAAAATGCTACACTTCACGTATACTCTCCAGGAGGCTTGCGCATGACTGGAAAAACACTGCTCTACGGGGGTGCAGCCATTTTGTTCCTGATCGGTCTCTGTTTGTTCGGCTATGGCTTACTGAGCATCATCGGTTCGACCGCTCCCAGCGGCAGCCCATCGTGGCTCACCTTTGGGATCGGCTTCAGCCTTGTCGGGGTGATCTTCCTGGCTGGCGGGGCGGGCCTGGTCTATGCCGCCACCCGCGCCCAAAAGACCGAAGTGATTCAACAAGTGAAAATTGACCTGCCCGCGGAGACCAAAATCGAAGCCGTGCAATGCCGCGCCTGCGGTGGAACCCTAAGCGCCAAAGACATCACCCTGGTCAACGGCGCGCCGATGGTCAACTGCCCATATTGTCACACCGTCTATCAACTGACGGAAGAACCCAAATGGTGAGCCTCGCCTGAACGGGAGGAAAAAAATGACGCGTAAACTTCTCAGCGCACTAACCCTGCTGCTTCTCGTTTTCCTCACCCCGGCCCACGTGCTGGCCCAGGAATACTTCTTCAGCGTTCCGCAAGAGGTCGTGAACGTGTACTGGAACGCCGATGGAACCTTGAGCCTGGATTACCTGTGGGTATTTGAAAATCAACCCGGCGCCCATCCCATTGACTTTGTGGATGTTGGCATGCCCAACGACAACTTCGAAATCACTGAAGTCACCGCCGAGGTCAATCAAAAATCCGTGCCGGTCTCCCTCTCCGAGTACCAGGGCAGTGGATCGGGCTTCGCCATCGTCCTGGGGGAACAAGCCATCCGAGCGGGGCAACGCGGCAGCGTGCATGTGTTCGTTCCGGCTATTCGCGGCGTGCTCCACCCCGATAGCCAGGACAACCAGTACGCCAGCGCCGTCTTCGTCCCCACCTGGTTTGGCAGCCAATACGTGAGCGGCAACACCGACCTGACCATCACTTTCCACCTGCCGCCAGGGGTAAAACCCGAAGAACCGCGCTGGCACGCCGCTCCCTCCGGCTTCCCCAGCGAACCGCAAACCGGCATAGATAATCTCGGCCGCGTCAGCTACACCTGGCGGAATCCCCAGGCCAGCGCCGCCGAACAATATCAATTCGGCGCATCCTTCCCGCGCAGCTACGTCCCTGCCGAAAGCATCATCACCGCTCCGCCGATTGATTGGGACGCCGTGTTCGCCTTTTTGTGCCTTGGATTCTTCGTCGTCACCGGTTTGGGTTTGCCGATCCTCGCCATCCGCGCGGAGATAAACCGCAAACAGAAATACCTGCCACCTAAAATCGCTATCGAAGGGCACGGCATCAAACGCGGCCTGACCGCCGTCGAAGCCGCCGTGCTCATGGAACAACCGCCGGATAAAATCATGACCATGATTCTCTTCGGGGCAATCAAAAAGGGCGCGGCCCAAGTCGTTCGGCGCGACCCGCTTGAAATCCGGCTCAGCGAACCGCTCCCCCCCGATCTGCGCGATTACGAGATCCGCTTCTTGCAAGCCTTCCATGAAAAAGACAGCCGCAGCCGCCGTAAAGCCCTCGAAGAAATGTTCATTCAGCTGGTGCGTAGCGTTTCGGAGAAGATGAAAGGCTTCAGTCGCCGCGAAACGATCGAGTATTACAAACAAATCATGGAACGCGCCTGGCAACAGGTGGCCGCTGCTGACACCCCCGAAGTCAAAGGTCAGCTGTTGGAGCGAAACCTGGAATGGACGATGCTGGACAAAGATTACGACGACCGCTCCCGGCGCGTCTTCACCGGCCCGATTCTGGCCCCGAGCTGGTGGGGTCACTACGACCCGACCTACCAGGCGCGTCCCACCACGACCTCCGGCCCGATCCAACCCACCGCATCTTCTCAACCCTCCAGCCGTGCCCTGCCCGGCGCTGAATTTGCCGCTTCGGTAGTGGGCGGCGTACAAACCTTCTCGCAAAAAGTGATCGGCAACGTCACCGATTTCACCAGCCGCATCACCAAAGTCACCAACCCGCCACCACCGCCCTCTCGCAGCACTTATCACGGCGGCGGCGGTGGAGGTTGCGCCTGTGCTTGCGCCTGTGCAGGCTGTGCCTGTGCCTGTGCCGGCGGAGGCAGGTGAGAGACGGAAAACAGTGAGGAGTGACTGGTCGGTTCGCCCCCCAATTTAGAGGTGAAAATGTTGTTCAAAACGCTTTTCCAGCCTGAGAAAAAAATCGTTCCTCCCCAAGCGGGCCTTTACCATTACACCCGCCAAAATGAACACGAAAAAGCGCGCATCCACCTGCGTATTGATCCCGATGGCCACGGCACCCTCATCGTCAACGCCAACCGCATCTTGCACCTGAATTCGACCGCCACGTTCATGGCCTGGTTGATTTTGGAAGGAAAGACGCAAGAGGAAAGAATTAAAGCCCTGACCTGGCGCTATGCCATCTCAAAACGGCAGGCAGAGACCGATCTGTCTTCTTTCCACCTGCAGCTGGAAGAGTTGCTCCGCCCCGATGGCGCCTGCCCCATTCATGAACTCGACCTGGAGACCGTCATGCCGTTCAGTGAGCGGCCCTCCGCCCCCTACCGCATGGACCTGGCCATCACCTATCGCTGCAACAACGACTGTGCCCATTGCTACAATGCCCGCGAGCGCACCTTCCCGGAGCTGAGCACCACGCAATGGTTCGAAATTCTCGATCGCCTGTGGGAACTCGGTGTGCCCCACATCGTCTTCACCGGCGGCGAAGCGACGCTGCGCGACGACCTGCCCGAACTCATCCGCCACGCCGAAGCCAACGGGCAGATCACCGGCCTGAACACCAACGCCCGCCGCCTGGCCGATAGCGCCTACCTTCAGCGCCTGGTGGAGGCTGGTCTCGATCACGTGCAGATCACCGTAGAATCTTGCGACGAATCCATTCACGATACGATGATGCGGCGCAAAGGCGCTTTCCGCCAAACCATTCAGGGATTAAAAAACGCCCTGGCCAGCCCGCTTTACGTGATGACCAACACCACCATGCTGCGCACGAACCTCCACACCCTCCCCGCCACACTCGACTTCCTGGCCGATTTGGGAGTCCCAACCATCGGGCTGAATGCCCTCATTTACTCGGGTCACGGCCTGACCGTGGGGACGGGCCTGCACGAACGCGAGTTACAACCCATCCTGGAAATGGCTACGCAAAAAACCGCGGAGCGCGGCCAGCGCCTGATCTGGTACACCCCCACCCAATACTGCCAGTTCGACCCCACTGCCAGCAATCTCGGCGTCAAAGGCTGCACCGCCGCCCTCTACAGCATGTGTATCGAGTCGAACGGCAACGTGCTCCCCTGCCAGTCCTACTACCACCCCCTCGGCAACTTGCTGAAAGATCCCTGGGATTCCATCTGGAATCATCCCCTCGCCGTCCAGCTGCGTGAACGCCGCTCCCTGCCAGCCAAATGCGAGGGCTGCCTGCTCGTCGCCGAATGCGGCGGCGGCTGCCCACTGACTTTTGAAAGCCACCGCCAGACCTTCGGCGTCAACCTGCCCATCCTCCCCCTCTCCAGCTAAGCGACCACCCACCCCATGGAAATTTGCTACCTCCTCGCCTTCCCCGACCCTGTGGAAAAATCCCTCGAACCGACCGAACCCATTCGCGGCCTGAAAGATGCCCCCTACTTCCAACCCGTAGATGTCCACCTGAAGACCCTGGAGCAGACCAAAGTCCAGGTTGGAGACGTGCCGGTGAGCCTCATCCGCCAGCGATACGATGAGCGCGTCCAGATCGTCGAATGCCGCTTTCGCCTGGAGAACGTCCTCAGCCTGGCAGCCATTCAACAGCGCGAGGCGATCGAACGCAAATTGCAAGAAATGCTGCTCCCCGAAGCCCACCGCCAGAGCGGCATGTTCGAAGAATACATCATCCTGCTCCTCACAGAAG
>DAOUAN010000167.1:0-7021 GCA_034433385.1 Anaerolineales bacterium
CCTCTCTCCCCTCCCCACTTCCAATCAGCGACACGCCGCCAGCCACCGCCTCCGCGCCGACGCTTACCGCAGAAGCCACCGGCGAGCCCCCCATTCTGATCACCGCTACGCCCCGGCCTCTGCCTACCGCTACTGCCACTGCCAGCCCACCTTTTCTCTTGATTTCACAGGAAAGCCTGTGCGACGAAAACTTGCCAGAGGGCCTGCTGCAAATCATCGTTCAGGATAGGAACCGCCGCCAAATAGCCGGTATAGAAATCATCATCACCTGGCTCAACGGGGAAGATCACTTCTTCACCGGCCTGAAACCGGAACTGGGAAACGGTTACGCCGATTTTGTCATGCAATCTGACGTGCTTTACAGCGTGCAAATTGCAGCAGAGGGCGCGCCGGTGAGCGACATCAAAGCCCCCTCCTGTACCACTGCCACAGGCCTGCCGTTTTTAGGGAGTATTCGATTGATTTTTCAGCAATGAACTTGCCGGGATGGTCTTCCTCGCTGGCCAAAAAACCTCCGAAGTGAACGGAACTTCGGAGGTTTGACATGCCAGCCATGTTCGCTTAGCGCAAAGGTTGTGCCATCAGGAGCGACTTACTGAAAAACGCTTCGAAAGTAAAAATTTTCATCGGTTGGATTACAGGTCGCCTCCATCCGCTTTCGCGGTAGGGATGCAGAGGGGCTCTTGTCCCGTGGGGCCTCGCCCCGTGGGGCCACGCCGAGGCTCGCCCGAAACGAAGTCTCCTCGCCTGATGGGAGATTGCTTCCCCCACGCTTCGCTCCCCCTTCGGGGACTTCGCGGGGCAGGCGCTGCGCTCGCAATGACAGCAGGATACAAAATCTTCGCGGGGGTGATAGATTCTCAAGAGCAATACGATAAGGAACCTGAGTCCACTGCAAAAACGAATTCACCGCAGAGAGCGCAAAGGGTGCAGAGAAAAACGGAAGGTACACTTCAAAAATTCAAGATTTTGCGGCGGAATTTACAGAATCTGAAAACAAACTTCAAAAATCTCAGCGTTCTCTGCAAACTCCGCGGTAGGTCTGACCTTTTTACAAGAGAGTCAAACTTGTTTTTTGGTGTCATTGCGAGTCGCTGAAGGCGGCGAAGCAATCTCCGCGCCATCCGGGGGACTGCTTGCCACAGACACGCGGCGCGGTCGGCGGCCTTTCTGGCCGCCTCGCGGTGATACAGCAACGTGTTGGCCACAAAGCAAGTGCAAAATCTCGTCACGGAGGTCGTTGTTCAGGCTTTGTTCGGCCATTGCACAAAAGTCAGGTTAGAACCCGGCAGGGAGTTTACTAATCCAATCTACACCCAGGCGAATCTCCAGGTCCACGGTGGAAGTGGCATCGGGCTTGAAGATAATCTGACTGCCACTCGCAATGCCAAAGGTCTCCACAATGTAACGCAGGGCATACAGTTTGGGTGAATAAACGACCACCACAGTCCGGCTATAGCCGCGGTCAGCCGGGCCGACTTCGGTAACAGTCATTCCTTGAGAGAGCAGGAAGTTGCCGGTGCGTTGTTCCAGGCCAGCTACCCCTGAACCATTGAGCAGGCGCACGCGCGCTCCATCGGCTTGCATGAGTGAGAGGGTATCTCCTTGCGCCAGGGGGCTGGTCGGGCCGCCACTGGTGAAGATTTCATCCCGCAGAACGCGAATCTTATCGGGGATAGGCTTGAAAATGTCCGCCGCCTGGCCGTTGAGGGTGACTTTATCCATGGTGACCATGGTGTAATCAATCACACCGCGCTTGATGTTTTCCAGGGGAATTTGACTTAATAACATGGCCAGGCGCATAGCATCGTCAAAGGAAAGATTGGAGCGCAAGCCAGCCGAGGCTTCGCGGTAAATATCTGGGGCTTTGGTAATCATGGTAGGGAAGTTCTTCGGCGAAAAGATCTGGTCGCGCAGAGCCATGATCACCAGTTGCTGGCGTCTGGCGCGATCCACGTCACCGCCTTCGGTGTGACGGTTACGAGCGTAAGCCAGCACCAGGTAGCCGGGCAATGTCTGGCAGCCGGGCTTGAGCACCACCGGCGGTTTTTTACCGATCGGGTCCACCCGAATCTTCTCCGGGATGCAAATGTTCAGCCCGCCCATGGCATCAATGGCTTCTTCAAAAGCATGGAAGTCAATCTGCCCATAATATTGAATGGGCACGCCCAAAAATGCTTCCACCGTCTTCATGGCCAGTCCTGGCCCACCCCCCGGCAATTTGTTTCCTTCCCCGATGGAATAGGCGGTGTTGATGCGGCTATAACCATAACCGGGGATATTCACCCACAAATCGCGCGGGATGGAAAGCATGCCGGCGGTCTTGGTTTGCGGGTCAATGGTGAACAAAATCATCGTATCCGAGCGGGGTGCGCCTTCATTGGCAAGGTAATCGCGATAATCCAGGCCAATGAACAGGATGTTCACCCGGCTGGCGCCATCCCAGGAAGGGGGGAGATTGGAGATCGGCTGGCTGGTGGCAGTGGGGGCAGGGGCAATTTCGGTGCCTTGTTCGTTGACCACAGGCGTTCCCAAGAGGTTAGCGTTTGTGCCAGAGCATAGCTCAGCCGGTGGGATGCCCGGCAATTGGGTTAAATTCCAGCAAGCAAAAATGTTTTGGGAAAGGATAAAGGCACCCACGACCAGCAAAAGGCTGAGCGCCCAAAAGATAACCTGCCCGGCAGAAGGACGCTTCAGTGCAGGCAATTTTATTTTTTGGAAGAAATCAAAAAACGGTTTCATAGTCTATCACTTCAATCGGGCTTGAGCAAAATCATGTTCAAACCAAGTCGTTGCAGGCCTTCTTCGGCCCAATAACCCAAGAGAGAAGAATCTTCTTCCAGAGCTTTCAGCAGGGTGGGAATGGCGCGCGGGTCTTTGATCTCAGCCAGGGCGCGGACCGCCAGAATGCGCGCCGCCGACGGTGCCTGCCCGGCAGCCTCCATCAGAGCTGGGACGGCCGGCTTGCCAATGGCAACCAGGGCGTTCCCGGCCAGGCCCGCTACCAGCGAGTCTTCATCACGGAGCAGGGAGATCAGGGAGGAGATGGCGGCTTCACCGGGGTGATTGCAGATCGCCAGGGCGGCGGCGGCACGCACGTCAGCGGAGGGATCGCTCAAGAGCGGAATCAGGTCTTCGGTCCGGGTTTGAGGCGCCTGCGCCAGCGCCCGAATCGCCCACCAGCGCTGATCGGCGTCGGGGGAGCGAGTCAACGCCAGGAGGGCCGATCGGGCTGTTTCACCCAACGCCAGCAGAGCCGGCACGGCCGCCTCGGCGCGAGTTTCGTCCCCACTGGTCAGATCGGCCAGCAGGTCTTGCAGCGAGCGGCTAGTGCTTTCCATTAGCGGGAAGGCGGGGGGACGGGCAGGTCCTCCACCGCGGTGTTGACCCACTTGTCACCCTCATCAATCAGCATGACCGGAATGTCATCCACGATGGGATATTTGCGACCGCAATCCTGGCAGATGAGCCAGGAATCGCGATGCAGCAGGAGCAATCCATCCTTCTCACGTACACAGCTGGGGCAACGTAGAATTTCGAGCAGTTCTTTGCTGACCATAAGTTTCTCCATTTCGAAGGGCGATTGTACCACGCTTAGTAAGAGGGCGCCTGGCAAAGTCCCTGGCGTTTGGCTTCTTTTTCGGGGTTTTTGGTGCCAGGGCCATACTGACAGATCGCCTGCCAGGGTTCGTAATGGGTGCGGAAGGTGTCCTGGAAGTAGATTTGACCATTGCGCCAGACGGTGCGGGTGACGACCACATCGGCGCCGTTGGCCGCCCAATCCACCTGTTTGATCTGCCCGGCATCGAGTTCCGGGTTAACTTCAAAAAGCGGCTTTGGCGCCGGGACGAGATTTTGCGGGCCGGTGGTCTCGTAGGTAACGCTGCGGCCATCGGAGGTGGAATACAGTTTCCAGGTGAGGGTGTGCGCCGCCGGGTTGACGTAAGTTTCCATCAACAGCCAGTAAGGGGTATCGTTGGTAAATTTGAAATCTACCAGGGGAAAGTAAACGGTGGCATCCAGGCCGGCCAGGTTCGGGTCCACGCCACCGCTGGCCGTTTGTTCGTAATAAGAAACGCGGTAGGCATGGGAATAACGTTCCACCACGGGGAAGCCAGCGAAGAAGACGGCGCGGAAAAGGGTGGTGCTCACCTGGCACACACCGCCACCCACGCCTTTGATCGTCCGCCCGCCATAAATGATCAATGCCTCGGCAAAGCCGTTTTCCAGGCTAATATCGCCGAGCGTCTGGCCCATGGAAAACGTCTCACCGGGGGCGACGAGCACCCCATGGAAACGGGCCGCGGCAGCCTGGATGTTTTGGATCCGCGCCGCACTGGAACCATAGAAATACGTGGTGTGGGCGCCCACCAGTTGGGTGATGCCCAATTGTTCGGCGGTAGCCGAATCCGTCACCGCCGGCTGGGTTTCCACAATTTGCAGCGGGATGGTATGCTCCCCGCGCCCCAGTGCTTCGTTAATCGCCTCGATGGAGGCCTCCACGTTGAGCGTACGCCCGGTTTTGGCCGATTCGATCAATACCAGCTGGCGAGTATTATCATCGAAATAGAAACGAGCATTTGCCGGCTGACGATTGACCAGCGGAGCGAGATCGGTCAACGCGTCCCGCAGCGCCTTCGGGTCGAGTCTCACCCGGATTTGAGGCGGGTCGCCGTTATCGAGGCGTTCCACGCTCAACCAGTTGGCGATGACCGGCACATCATAC
Organism: Anaerolineales bacterium; assembly: GCA_034433385.1. Classification (GTDB taxonomy): domain Bacteria; phylum Chloroflexota; class Anaerolineae; order Anaerolineales; family Villigracilaceae; genus DAOUAN01. The sequence continues at coordinate 4,727 of DAOUAN010000167.1, forward strand.
ACCCAGGGGCCAGCCTCCCCTGGTTGTGCGTTGGGAATCACCAGGGTCAGCGGTTGGCTGAGAATGTTGCGGGCTACTTCCGCCTGTGCGGAGACATCCAAAATCTTGGGTGAGATTTCGTCAATGACCAGGGGCACTTCGCCATCGCGAAAGGATTGGAGTTGCCTAGCGAGGTTGGTTAGTGTGGCGGACAGGTTGAGGGACCGTCCCTTTTGGCCAGGGGTGGCAATCACCTCCCCACCCTGGACTTGCAGGCTGGCCTCTACGACCGGTTGATCAAGGGTAGCGGCGATGTTTTGCAAATAGCGATACGCCACGCGCTGATCCCAAATCAGGACAGGCGAGAGGTTGGCTCCTTGCGTAGCGGAGCGGATTTGCTGTTGCAAAGCGCCAAACAGGCCGCCAGAGCGCCCCAGGCGATAGGCCGCCTGGGCGCTGGCGCTGGGGTCAAAGGCCATGCCCAATTCGAGGGGAGAGGCGACCCACACCTGCTCGCCATCGCGGAACAAAATTTTGCCGGTCATGGGGTAGGAGAGCGTCTGGCTGAGTTTCACGGCGGCGTCATTTGGCGCCAGGCCCGAAAGATCCACGCCTGCCACCGAAACCCCCGGAAAGATGCGGCCAGCATAGATCAGCTGATACCCCAACGTCCAGGCCAGGATCGCGCTAAAAAACAGGATCACGCCGCCGGCCAAAGCCAGGATCATTTGCAGGAAAAGCGAAGCCCGCCGTTGCTGCGTGGGATAGGTCATAGTAGCCATAGGGTTGTATTATACACACTCCTGGCAGAATGCAGCAGGCCAAAGCCGGGGAGCCCCAGGGCAGCCACATTTGGATTTTCAAGCGAGCAAAAACAGCCCGAACATACCCTTGCGATCTGTATTTTGGTGAAGCAATTGCCAATTAAACGCCCCCTTTAGGGGAGGTTGTTTCAGTCGCAAAAAGCATGTTCGCCATGACATCATGATTTTGGGCGGGTATATTGGTAGTGACGGTGGACGGTGGGAGTGACGGTAGACGGTGGACGGTAGACCGTGGAGGTGACGGTCCACGGTCCACGGTCTGCGGTCGGGGCAGCGGTCCACGGTCCATGGTCTACGGTCGGGGCAGCGGTCTGACCGGCGCAAGCCGCCAGCAGCAGGGCAAGGGTGGCAGGGAGAGCGGGAGCAAGGCAGGGCGGCGCGTGGGAGGGGAGGCTGAAAATCACAAAATTGTGTCGGCGGTTGAAGGGAAAAGCCTGTTCATGAGACAGGCGTTATTCAAAGATGCACTGCAAGCAGGGGCGTGCCAATCGAATTAAGCGGTCAAAGGTTTTCCCAGGTCTGGCGGTCAAGACCTGCCTGACGCAGGAGGCGCGCCAGCAGATCTTTGCCAATTTCGCCTTGAGGGGATTGGGCAGGACCAGGCGCAAGGTGCCTTTGACCATGAATTCATGCCTGCCGCCAGGGAAAGGCCCCTCAAAACCAGCCCGGCGGAGCGCCTGAATCAGGTCGCGGCGTTTGATGGGAGCAAAAGGCGGCATCTCAAACGTCGGCAGGGAGCAGCCGCAAACCAGCGACTTCGGGGATGGGATGTCCGAGTCGTAGGCCGAGGATGAGCCAGTCTTCCAGGGCACTTTGCAGTTCGGCGCGGCAATCTTCCAGGGTGGAGGCCTGCGCCCAAACGCCTTCAAAGCCCGGAATTTCGCCGTAGAACGTGCCGTCTTCCAGGATTTCGTATTTTGCCAGTCGCATGGCGTTTTGGATGTATTCGAGCAGCATGTTGTACCTCAATCAAGATTATACTGCATGGGCCAACTGCTGGACGAGAGAGCGCTAATCAACCAAGTTTTACCCATTGATTCCTGCTCACCAATTTGCGGGCGGCGGGGGCGGGCCAGGCGGAGGCTTGCCCTACTGCGCCAGGCCAACTTCAAACAAGAACAGCATTCGCTGAGGTTCGCCAGGGAGGACGGTATCAGGTGGAGCGAATGAGCTGGCCCTGGCCAAGAGAGATGGAGGTGGCGGAGACAAGCCCAGGATCAGAGCCGGGGGAGCTGAGGATGAAGTTGGCGCTTCCATCATCATCGGCGTCATAGGCAGTCGGCGCAGCAGGAATGGCAACATTAAGACTGCGGTTGGAGTAAAAGGAAGTGTTTTTTAGTTTGGTAAAGGCGGGAATAGGAGTGGGAGTAGGAGTGGTGGTGATGACAATATAGCGAAGAACTCGACTACCTGTATTAATACCAGTTGACCAGCTAGCGCAGTTTTTCGTATTGGTTGAACCACGACAAGCAGGATAGGAGTTGACAGTTGA
>DAOUAN010000168.1:0-15680 GCA_034433385.1 Anaerolineales bacterium
GGGGCACAGGTCGCCGCCTTTGGCGGCTCGCAATGACACAAAACGGCGTTTTTCGCCCACAGCGTCATCTCTCAAGGCACTGGCCAAATGAGCATCCATCCACCGCTCACACCTGACTAACAACTTTTTAGCGCACCTTTTGCGCTTGCCAGTTTTTGCCAGAAAAGGCAAATCGGGTACAATGCTTGAGAGGTCGCCATGCAAAGAAAATTCCCGATTTTTCTCATCTTTCTGGCTTTGCTGGGGGGCTTGTTCCTGCAAACGGTAACAGCAAGCGCACAAAACGTGGCTGAGATCCGTGCATTTCAAAACGTAGCGCCTGGCCAGGGCTGGCTATGGCTGGGGACGCAATTGTTTTGGACGGAAAACGATGGCCGCTCCTGGAAAAATATCACCCCTGCCCAACCCGGCTATGAAATCGTTGCAGTATTTTGGGATAGTACCGGGGGGAAGGCGTTGCTGGCAGGCGCGCAACCTGGCCAGTTTGCCCTGGCCACCTATCGTAACCCTCAGACCTGGGACTGGTCTTTCTTCGAGCTAAGCGAAGTTGCTCGCTGGCCAGCGCCGTTTGCCTGGGCGGGCATGGGCTGGCAGGACAAGCGCCTGGGATGGCTCACTTTCAAAATGGCCAGCGGGAACAACTTCAGCCTGGGCCTGCTTTATCTGACGCTGGATGGTGGCCAAACCTGGCAGGCGCGATCGTTGCCGGTGGCTGGCGAAGTTTTTTTCCGCGATGAGCGCCACGGCTGGCTGCTTGGTGGAGCCACTGGCCACGACCTCTTTTCTACCGACGATGGCGGACAAACCTGGCAAGCACTGAAACTGGCAGCAAATGCGTCCCCGCATTTACCGATTTTTGCAGAAGATCGCGGCTATTTGCCGCTGCTGGAAAATGGAGCGGATTCCGCTTCCCTGGCCGTTTTCTCCGCCGATTCAAGCGCTTCAACCTGGACTTTAGCTGGCCGCACCCCTCTGACTGTCAATCTCCCCCCGAACGCTTTCCTGCCCTCCTGGCGTGGCGCAGATACTTTCCTCCTTGTGCTGCCCACCGCTCAAAAAATGATCCGCCTGGCGGCGAGTGGACAGGTCGAATTCATCCCCAACGAAGATGGCCGCGCCGCTCAAATTGTTGCGCTGGAGATGGTTGATGCGCAAACGGGTTGGGCGCAATGGACAATCGGCTCCTGCCAGAATACCGGCGAACTGCAATGCGAGCGTCAAACTGGCCTTTTGGTCACCCGCGATGGTGGACGTCACTGGAGCGAAATGCCTTTGCCGCTTAGTGGTCAAACGACGCTGCGCGAAAATTTTTCGCTACCTGCCAAAGATCCCGCCGCTGCCTTTTCTCTTCCTACCACCATCAGCGATGCCGATACCCAGGCCTATAGCGGCCAGGGCTTTGATGTGTGCGAAATACCTCCCTTAGACCAGATGCAAACATGGTGGGACAAAAGCCCCTATAGCGCCGTTAATTTATACATCGGTGGGGCAGCGCGCCTTTGTCCCAACACGACCCTGAGCGCTTCCTATCTGGCGCAATTGAACACCCAGGGCTGGCGATTTTTCCCCACCTGGGTTGGACCGCAGGCGCCTTGCACAGGTTTTATTTCCACATTTGATTGGGACCCGGCCAAAGCTTTCAATCAGGGTGTAAAAGAAGCCAACGCGGCACTCACAAAAGCACAGGAATTGGGGCTGACCGATACAAATCAGGCGGGCACAGTCATTTACTACGACATGGAAGCCTATAACACGGCAGATAGCGCCTGTCGCGCCGCGGTCAATGCCTTTGTCAATGGTTGGACGATGCGGATGAAAGCGCTGGGGAACGTAGCAGGAGTCTATGGCGCCTCCTGTGCTTCCGCGGTTTCCGATTGGGCCGGGCTGACCAATGTCCCCGATGTGATCTGGATTGCAAACTGGTATGGCCTGCCTGGAGCAGTCTCCTATCGCCGCACGGCCTCGGTGTGGAACGCCGCTTGCCTTTCCAATACCTTGTGGGCAAATCATCAGCGGCTGCGCCAATATGCTGGGGATCACGCCGAAACCTGGGGCGGCTTAACCTTTCCCGATATAGATAGTGATGTGCTGGATGGCATTCTCACCGTCCCAAACGGTAGCGCCAACATGAGCGCCCCCAGCCAGCCCACCCTGCTCAGCCCGGCGGAGGGGAACACCCTGCCGCGCCTGAACAACGTCTGGCTTTCCTGGAAGACCAGCGGCGATAGCTGTACCGTGCACGTTTGGGGCGGCTCATCCATGGATATTACCCAAGAGAGCAACTGCTCTTTGCTTTCGTTGGGAGTGCTTCCAGGTGGCACCTATTCCTGGCAGGTGAGCGCCACCAATGGCGCAGGCACAACCATCGGCCCCATCTGGCATTTCAACGTGCGCCCGGCTGGCGTTACTAACTTTAGCGCTACCGCTGTTTCACCCACTGCCGTTGATTTGCAATGGACCCCTTCCGCCGACGACCCCAACGATGTGGATGGCTATCATGTCTATGTAAATGGCATCCAGGTGGCCAGCCTGGGCAAGGGCATTGCCAGTTATCGCGCAACGGGCCTTTCCTGTGGCAGCATGCACACCTTCGCTGTGCAATCGGTTCGGCAAGACATTGAATCAAACGATCCCCCCTTGAGCGCCATGACCTTTCCCTGCGAGGCCACCTTCACATCTTTGGGAGAATTTGATGGCTGGGTGCGTGAAAGTGGCGAAATGAGTGGTCGGGGGGGCGTAAAGAACACGACCAATGCCACCTTCTGGCTGGGAGATGACGCCCTAAACAATCAATATCGCGCCATTTTACATTTCGATACTTCACCCTTGCCCGATGACGCCATCCTGGTCTCGGTCATACTCAAAATCAAACAATACACCATCGTTGGCGTCAACCCCTTTACCACCCACCGCAATATTGCTGTGGATATTCGCAGCGGCTATTTTTTCACCGACCCTACCCTTCAGGTGGAAGATTTTCAAGCCCTGGCCAGCAAGAATCGCGTAGCGCTCATCAAAAATTTGCCCATCAACAAATGGTATTCAGCCAACCTGGATGTCAGCGCCTTCCCCTTCATCAATCTAAGCGGCCCAACCCAGCTCCGCCTGCGCTTCGTGATGGATGACGATAACGACCTGACGGCAGACATCATCAAGTTTTTCAGTGGCAATGCAGTAGTGGCCAACCGTCCGCTCTTAATCATTCAGTACAACCTGCCCTGATCAAACTGGGCGAGCGTGCGGCTCGCCCAGTTGTTTTATTTCCCTGCCTCTTGCTCGCGCAGCTTTTCGGTGGCGCGAAAATACTTGATATAGCGCATGGCAAAATCATCTTTGCCCAGGAGCAAATCGGTAGCCCGAACGGTACTGCCAAGTTTCATCGGGTCAGTAATGGCGCAGGTCGCTCCGGCCTGAATGGCCAACGTCAGAAAAGCCATGTTCAACGTCAGGCGGTCTGGCAGGCCAAAGGAAACATTACTGGCCCCCAGGTTGATGTTCACCCCAAAATTTTTGCGCAGCAGCTCAATGGTTTGCAAGGTAACCAGCGCGGCCTTGCTATCCGAACCGACCGTCAACACCAGCGGATCAATGATCACATCCTCGCTGGGGATGCCCATCTGCGCGGCGCGTTCCAGGATTTTCTCAGCCACGGCCAGGCGTTCCTCGGCTGTGGGTGGAATCCCGTTTTCGTCCATCGTCAGGCCGATCACCGCGGCGCCTCGCTCCCGGACGATGGGCAGGACGCGGCTCAATTGGCGTTCCTCCCCGCTGACAGAGTTCACCAGTGGTTTGCCGGGAGCCGCCTGTAGTCCGGCCGCCAGAACCGCCGGGTTGTTGGAATCAATGCATAGGGGTACAGCCACTTCCTCCACCACGGCGCTGACGACTTGAGCCATGATCGCGGGTTCATCCAGGCCTGGCACTCCCACATTCAAATCCAACACTTCTGCCCCCCAGGCCACCTGGCGGCGAGCCAGCTCCCGCACGTATTCCAGGTTCCCCTCGCTTAATGCAGTAGCCAGCTTTTTATGGCCGGTGGGGTTGATTTTCTCCCCAATCATCACAAAAGGCCGATTGGCTGCGATAACCACTTCTTTGGTCGCCGATTTGAGAACGGTTTGCATCAAGCCCTCCCATACAAATTTTGTTGCGTGAGATTTTCAGACGTGTTTTGAAGCGCGTCAAAACGAACAAGGAGACTCAGCCCATGTTTGTCTGGTGAAACGTGCTGGGGATTTTATTTCGGCTTTTCAGCCGGGGTGGCGGGTTGTTCCAGGAACTCCGCAAATTTATTGACTTCGTCCTTGAATTGCTGCAGTAAATTGGGGTTAAAGGCCTCAGGAGATGGGATGAAGAGCAGCGTTCGGATCATATTGGTGGTCAGTTCCAACATGGAATCGGCATCCCCTTCGACGATCGTTTCTTCGCCATTATATTTGGCCAGGCGAACGCGTAGTTGCACCCGCCGGTTGATGTAATCCCAGGTGACCTCGCGAAAGAAAGTGCCCCAATTGTGTGGCAATTGATTGGAAATTTGCGCTGCCCGGGCAAGCTCAGGGCCGTAGAGCGAAACGATCTTTTTCAGAAAGGTCATCACGGCGGGAGAGGCTACCCGGCCAACGTCTTGTAAACGGTTACCATGATCTGTCTGGCCGACATAGGCCAGCAAATCTGCGCTTTCGGCGCCCATGTAATATTCCACGTTGGTTAACATGCTTGACCAGGTGTTGGCATCCATGGTGGCTAGTCGTTTATCGAAAATCTCTCTTACCTGTTCTTCCGCTTCAGGATGTTCTTTGAGAAAGGCCTGCATGGCAGCGACGCGGGGGGCCAGCCATTGCTGAAAGGATGCGGATTCGTCCATTATTCAATTCTCCTTAATTTTCATCTGGCTTATTGGGTTGAGAAGAGCGTTCGGTCGTTTTTTCGCCTTCAGATGCGCGGCGCACAAAATCAATGGTCATCGCAACCGGAGCGCTGCGGCTGCGTTCGGCAGCCTCGCGGGTTTCCTGAACCTGAGAAGAGATCGCGGTGATTAATTTATCCACCTCGTGCAATTCGGTCTCCGCTCCGTCCTGGCATTTCTCTTCGATGATCTCCAACTTCATTAACATTCCATCCATCTGATTGCAGACCTGATCAATCGCCTCTTTTACCGTTTCGGCAGATGCGTTCAGAGGAAGTTCCGCAACGGCTTTGACCATCCCCCGCGCTTCCACCAGTTTTTGGGCCAGCTCTTGAATGTGATCATGGATCTCTTCGACTGTTACCAGCGACTTGATAATATCCTCTGCCGTCTCCACTTGCTTTTGCAGGTCTTTCTTGATCTTGCTCCAGGATTTATCGCTGGCAGGACGCCCCTCTTCCAGCTCACTTTGAATTTCCGTCCAATGAATCCAGTGCTCATGCGCTTTGATGTAACCATGCACAAATTTGTTCAGGCGTCGTTGATGTTCTTCCAACTGCTCCAGGTGATTGCGGGCAATGGTCACCAGGGAGGAGCGGCTGCTTTCGTGGGGGACCCTGATGTGCGCCTGTTGTCGTCGAACGATCGTTTCTTCCGCATACGTTGGGCCTTTGCCAGGCAACGAGCGGGCAACGGCTGGGTTTTCCAGCACTTCGGGTAGGATTTCTTGCAATTGCTGGGCATATTCCCTTTCACCGCGCTGGAGCAGAAAACTATGAAAATCCTGTATCTTGGGGATGAGTTCAGTTTCAAAATATGTTTTCACCCGCGAAATTTCGGCGAGCAAGTTCAGGCGTTGATTCCCGAGGGTGGGATCGGTGCCAAAGGGATCGGTATCTTCCAATGATTTCAAGAGGGTGATGGCAGTTTCCAGTTTGGTGATATTGTCTTTTAGTCTATCATTTGCGCCGCCATTGTGAAGCGTAGCCAGGTTAGCAGGCAGAATGTCATCGAAAAAATCATCCCCCAGAAGCTTCAGGATCCGCCGCATTTTTTTGATGAGAGTATCAATTTGATCGCGCTCAATGGCCATGTAAGCCTCTTGCTTAGGGAATGGGAATACCCACGATCAACCCCAACGCTTTCACCAAAGGATACGCCTTGGCCACAATCGCCCCGGCTCGCCCGGCCTGTTCAACCAGCTGTTCTGCCACATCCAGAACTTTCTGGACGCTCCATTTTTCGCCGGTCGGCGGCGGCGGCAACGCCGATTCATCTACTTGCTGTGGCGGGTTGATCTTGCTGTTTTCGACCGCCTGGTGGGTGATTTTTTCCAGGGCAGGCAAAACATCAAATTCAAATTCAATCTTGGCTGATTCAACATTCTTGATGAGCAGGTATCTGCGATTGGCTTGCGTTGGATCACTCTTAAACAGATCGCTGGCTTCTACTTCAGCCAACGCGGCGAGATCGGTGCGAATATTCCCCAACAATGTGCGGACTTTCCGCCGTATCTCGAGGACATCCCCCTGATAGACTTGCCCCAATTTTTCGCTCCCCAATAATGTATCAATTTGTTGGAGGGCATGGGCGATCTCTTGCGCTTCTTGCTGTGAATGTTCAAGATATCCACTTGCCATGCTGACCTCCTGTTGGAAAAGGGCAAGGGAAAACGATAAAAGGATTATACCTTGATTTTTGTTGAACCTTTTATTTTCTTAGCCTAAGTTTTGTGCCATCAGGAGCGATTTGCTGAAAAACGCTTCGAAAGCAAAAATTTTCATCGGCTGGGTTACAGGGATGTCTTTGGTACAATCAACCCCATGAAGAGACTCAAGTTCCCCAACCGATTGTTGGGGGGGATGCTCCTGTTGTTCCTGGTCTCTTGCCTGCCCGCTGAACAGGCGGCCATCCCGCCCGCTACCCCTACAGTCACACCTTTTCAGCCCCAGCCAGGCATTTTTGATTCACCCTACGCCGCGGCGAACCCTATTTTGCTCGCCCCCACGGCAACACTCTATCCAACAGCCGCTGCGTTGCCCCAGCCCACCCCACAGGTGCTTCTAGATGCAGCAAACCAGAACGTTTATCTCTCTCCCCTGTACACCGATCCATTAACGGGCCTACCGCCTGCCGATCCGACCCTGCTCAACCGCCGTCCGCTGGCGATCAAAATTGCCAACGCCCCCGATTACATTCGCCCTCAATCTGGCCTTTCGCTGGCAGATGTTGTTTTTGAATATTACATCGAATGGGGGGATACTCGCTTCATTGCCATTTTCTATGGCAACAATGCCGAACGGATCGGCCCGGTGCGCTCCGGCCGCTTCTTCGATGAGCACATTGTCCGTATGTATCACGCCTTTTACGCCTTCAAATACGCCGATCCGCGCGTTTACTCTTATTTTCAAGGCGGTGACCTGGAGCCATTCCTGGTCGTGCCGGGGTTTGGCGAATGCCCGCCTTTTCTCAAGGTCAAGCGCAGGTTGCCCAATGGCGCCATCGTTGAAGATTACAACAGCGTCTATTTTGACCTGACGCGCTGGCCAGCCTGCCTCGCAAAACGCAAAGTGGACAACACTCGCCCTCTTCTGCGGAGCGGATTCTTCAGTGAACAAATAGCCGATAGCCCTTTCCCTGCCCAACGAATTTACACATTTTATTCCCCTTACAATTACAATTACTGGCAATACGATCCACAAAATCACAACTATGTTCGTTACCAGGAAACCAGCAACGCGCTGGATGGCAAGCCCGAAGCCTACGCCCCTCTCAGCGATGCCCTGACGGGTCAACCTGTCACCGCGGCAAATGTCATTGTTCTTTTCGTCCCCCACACCTTTGCTGACGCCAATCAGGCCGAAGATGAAGTCTATCACATTGACCTGGTCAACAGTGGCGAGGCATATGTCTTTCGCGATGGGCTGGCCTATCCGGCGCGCTGGTATCGTGACCACCCAGATCAACCCTTGCTGATTACCACCCTCTGGAACACGCCCATTTATTTGCATCCTGGTAACACCTTTTACCAGGTAATTGGCGCTTCTTCAACTACCTCACAAGATGGCGCCGACTGGCGTTTTACCTTTCAAACTCCCTAGAGGAAACGATGGCCACTGAATTTCGCATCGAACGTGATTCATTGGGCGAAGTGCGGGTGCCGGCCCAGGCGCTTTATGGCGCTCAAACCCAGCGCGCCGTGGAAAATTTCCCTGTCTCTGGATTGCGCCCCTGGCGGGCCTTTATCTGGTCTATGGCTGTGATCAAAGCCGCGGCCGCCTCGGTCAACCGGGACCTCGGGCTGCTTCCTGAGCCCCAGGCCGAGGCCATCCTCCAGGCGGCCACCGAAGTGATGCAAGGGCAATGGGAAGATCAGTTCGTCGTTGACCCCTTTCAGGCGGGGGCGGGCACCAGCCACCACATGAACATCAACGAGGTCATTGCCAATCGCGCCACCCAGATTTTGGGCGGCCAGCTGGGACAGTACCTGGTGCACCCCAACGACCACGTGAACATGTCCCAATCTACCAACGACACGGTCCCCACGGCCATTCGCCTGGGCTGCCTGTGGCGCCTGGACGAATTGCTCGCTGTGCTGGCTGATTTGGGCGAGGCGCTGGAGCAAAAAGCAGCGGAATTCGATGATATTGTCAAATCGGGACGCACCCACCTGCAAGATGCCGTCCCTGTTCGCCTGGGGCAGGAGTTTGGCGCCTATGCCCGTGCCGTTCGACGCGACGCGGAGCGCATTGCCCGTTCAGCGGAGGGGCTGCGCCGCCTGGGGATCGGGGGGACCGCCGTTGGATCTGGCCTGAACGCTCATCCCGAATACCCCTCGCGCATGGTCAAAAAACTCTCCGAGTTGACCGGCCTGCGGTTGTACGCATCCGACAACCTGTTCGAATCCATGCAATCTATGGCCGATGCCGCCGATTTTTCAGCTGCCCTGCGCACCCTGGCCATCACACTGACGCGCATCGCCAACGACCTTCGCTTGCTGGCCTCCGGCCCCGCCACCGGCCTGGATGAGATACGCCTGCCGCCCGTGCAACCAGGGTCTAGCATCATGCCGGGAAAAATCAACCCGGTGATGGCCGAAATGCTCAATCAAGCCATGTTCCATGTTCTGGGCTGTGATCATACCGTGGCGCTTGCGGCTCAGGCCGGCCAGCTGGAACTGAACGTGATGATGCCCATCCTTGCTCACAACCTGTTTGAGATGATGCAGGTGACCATTGGCGCGGTGCGAGCCTTTACCGAACGAACCGTCAGAGGGATCGTTGCCAACCGCGAAAAAGCCGAGGGTTGGCTGGCCAGGAATGCCATCGTGGTTACGGCACTCAATCCGTTGATCGGTTACGCTCAGGGGGCGGCCCTGGTCAAAGAAGCGCTGGCGCGCAACCTGACCATCCGCGAAGTGGCCCTGGAGAAAGCGCGCGCCGGTTTGCTGCGTCATCGCGACGAAGATCGCCCCGTCCGCGAAGATGAGATCAACGCTGCCCTGAGCGATTTGCGCCGCCTGACCGAGGGCGGGATTGTGAGCGGCGTTTCCGGCGGGTAAAATCCAATTGCATTTGGCTGTGCTTCTTTTGGAGAAAACATGACCCTTGACCCCACTTTCCTCAGCAACTTCTTGCTTGTGCTCACCGCCTTTGGCGGGGCGTTCCTGGCTGCGTTGTGGATCAGCCTGGTAATCTGGACGTATCGCGATATCCGCGCCCGTTCTCGCGACTCGCTGGTGCAAATTCTGGCAGCTTTGTTGGTGGCTGTGCTCAACATCCCTGGCTTGCTGGTCTATCTCATCTTGCGCCCGCCGCGCACCCTGGAAGAAGAATATCAGCGCACTCTGGAAGAAGAAGCCTTACTGCAAGCCCTGGAAGACCTGCCTCTGTGCCCCGGTTGTGAGCGCCGCGTGCACGAGGACTGGCAGGTATGCCCCAACTGTCACACCAAACTCAAGAAGACCTGCCATAACTGCGGCAAGTTGATGGAACTCCCCTGGAATATCTGCCCGTATTGCGCTACTCCTGCCCCTGGCATGCGTCGCGAAGGGGTTAGTATGGATGAGGCCCTGAAAAGCCTGCGCATCGAAGATGACCAATCCTCCGAACCCGCTTGAAAGGCAACCTGATGAAAATCGATTCTCTCACCCTCTTCCATATACGGATGCCGCTGGTCGCACCTTTCGAGACCTCTTTTGGCCGCGAAAGCGAACGCGAGTGCATTCTGATCCGCATCCAATCCGAAGGCCTGACCGGTTATGGGGAATGCGTAGCAGATGCCACCCCCGGCTATTCCTATGAGACAACCGGCACGGCCTGGCACATTCTCAAAGACTTCATCGCTCCGCTCATGTTGGGGCAAGAGGTAGCTGATGCAACCGACTTTCAACGGCGCGTCTCGGGCATTCGTGGCCATCACCTGGCGAAGGCCGGCGTGGAAATGGCTCTCTGGGATCTGCTTGGTAAGCGTCAGGGCCAATCTCTGCGCCAGCTCTTCGGCGGCACGCTGGAAAAAGTCGAAGTGGGGGTCTCGGTCGGGATTCAGGAGTCGCCTGAAGCCCTGTTGCGCACCGTGGAAAATTACCTGGCGCAGGGCTACCGCCGGGTCAAGATCAAAATCAAGCCGGGGCGCGAGGTCGCCGAGACTTCCCTCATCCGCCGTTATTTCCCCGATCTACGTCTGCAAGTGGACGCAAATTCGGCCTACACCCTGGAAACGGCTGCCGCCCTGCAACCGCTCGATGAACTGAACCTGTTGCTCATTGAGCAGCCCCTGGCCGAAGATGACCTGTGGGATCATCACATTCTCCAGCAACGTCTGCGTACCCCCATTTGCCTGGATGAAAGCATCGTCTCCCCGCGCCATGCCCGCCAGGCGCTGGAAATGGCTGCCTGTCGGGTGATCAACATTAAGGCTGGCCGGGTGGGAGGGCTGAGCCAGGCGCTGGCCATTCACGATCTCTGCCAGGCGCGGGGAGTGCCGGTGTGGTGTGGCGGGATGCTGGAGACTGGCGTCGGGCGGGCATCCAACCTGGCACTGGCTTCGCTGCCGGGCTTTACCCTGCCGGGCGATATTTCTGCCTCCGAGCGCTACTACACCCGCGATATCACCCACGAGCGCTTCCATCTCAATGCCGATAGCACCATTGACGTCCCAACTGCTCCCGGCCTGGGGGTGACGGTGGACGAGGCCGCTCTCGCTCACTTCAGCCTGGCAAAACTGGAGCTCAGACCCTCCTGAAAACGCGCTGGCATGTGCCCAAACCCATGAAGCCTGCTCTGCTGCTCGTCTTGCTCCTGCTCAGTGCCTGTGCCCCTCTGCCCTCAACGGCTGCGCCGTCCTTCACTTTCCCCACCCCGCCTGCCACGCTGACCCCCTTTCAGCCAGAGCCGCCTCACGCTCCGCCGACCTTGCCCGCTCCAACTCTTCCGGCTCTCTGGCTTTCGCCGGCGGTTCCGCCAGCATTGCGCCTGCAAGTTGCCGCCTGGGGAGCACCGCTGGTAGAAGATGTCCATCAGGCTACCTTTCTGCTGACCGTCGTCCCGCCGGAGACGCCCTCCGCCAGTCATTGGATTTACGCCCTGGTGGCGCCTTTCCCCGCAGTGACCGATGACGTCTCGCAGAGCGATCTGCAGGCTGCCTGGCGCGGCGTTCCTGCCGGACCGTTTGGCGGGCGACCGTTATGGATGAGCGAATCCACCCTCGCCGCGTGGAGCGCCGTTTGGGGCGAACCCGCCCCTGGCGTCGTGCGAACCGCTGCCCCCTCTCAATTGCTGGAACAGGCCTGGGCCGGGATGCCCTCCTGGGCGATTGTCCCCTTTGAAGATCTCGATCCGCGCTGGAAAGTCCTGAGTGTGGATGGTCAATCGCCGATCCACAAGGATTTGGATGCCACCTATCCGTTGATGATCCCCTTTGGCTGGCAACCCGCCTCACCCGCCTCCTCATCTGCCGCGACTTTCCCCTTGCCGGCCAGCAACCGCGACCCGGCCCAACTGACCACCGTCTTACTTACCGGCGTCACTGCTCTGGTGCGGGCGACCGCCTACCGCATGGAAACAAAAGGCCTGACCTACCCTGCCAGCGAGATCGGCGATTGGCTGCGCCAGGCCGATCTCACCCACATCAGCAATGAGGTCTCGTTTTTCGCCGGGTGTCCCACCCCCAATCCCTACCAGACCAGCCTGATCTTTTGCAGCGCGCCGCGCTACCTGGAACTGCTCACCAGCATCGGTGCCGACGTGATCGAGCTGAGCGGCGATCATCTGCTGGATTACGGCCAACAACCTCTGCGCGACACGCTGGAACTCTATCGGCAAAATGGCCTGGCCTATTATGGCGGCGGCGCGGATCTGAGCGAAGCCTTGCGCCCCTTGTTGCTAGAGCACAACGGCAACAAAATTGCCTTCCTGGGCTGCAATGCCAAGCGCGACCCCGCCTATGCCAAAGCCACTGAGAACACCCCCGGCCCCGCGCCCTGCGATTATAATTATTTCAGCGAGCAAATTGCCCACCTGCGCCAGCAAGGCTACCTGGTCATTTTCACCTTTCAGCACGATGAATGCTATTCTCCCGGTCCCTGCTCCACTTTCCAGCAAGACTTTCGCCGCATGGCTCAAGCCGGCGCAGTGATCGTCAGCGGCAGTCAGGCACATTTTCCCCACCTGATGGAGTTTTATGGAGGCACATTCATCCACTATGGCCTCGGCAACCTGTTCTTTGACCAGATGGGCAACATCCCCGACATCCCTGCCGGTGTTCGGCGCGAATTTCTCGATCGTCATGTCTTCTACGCCGGCCGCTACATCAGCACCGAACTGCTCACTGCCATGCTGGAAGATTATGCTCGTCCTCGCCCCATGACCGCTGAAGAACGCGCCGCCTTTCTTTCCGACTATTTTGCCGCCAGCGATTGGAATGTCGCCCTGACCTCCTTCCCTGTCCCCGCCGCCTCGCCGGCCGGACCCTGAGCCGGATTCCGCTAAAATTACTTTTTCTTCCCCAAAGGAGACGACCCATGCGCATCTTTGATATTTCCCTCACCATCTCACCCAATCTCCCCGTCTGGCCGGGTGACCCGGCGGTTGAACTCGTGCAGGTAGAATCCATGGATGAAGGCGCTCACGCCAACGTGTCTCGCCTGAGTGCTGGCGTACATACCGGCACACACGTTGATGCCCCCCATCACTTCCTCAACGATGGGCGCACCGTCGAAACCCTGCCGCTCGATGTCCTCACCGGCCCTTGCTACGTCTGCCAACTTCCCGACGAAATCGAAGCCATCACTGCTGAAGTGCTCCAAAACAATCCACTACCTGAGGGCGTAACCCGTCTGCTCTTTGGCACTTCCAATTCCCACTTGTGGGCGCGCGGCGAAAAAGAATTTCACAAAGACTTTGTCGCCATCACCGAAGATGGCGCCCAGTGGCTGGTAGATCATGGCATTCAACTGGTGGGCGTAGATTATCTCTCCGTGGCGCCTTTTGGTCATTCCGTGCCGACCCATACGGTGTTGCTCAAAGCCGGGGTGGTGGTCATTGAAGGCTTGAACCTGGCCGATGTGCCCCGGGGCTTTTACGAGCTGTATTGCCTGCCTCTCAAATTGCTCGGTTCCGATGGCGCTCCGGCGCGAACGATCCTGGTTAGCCGCTGATTTCCTGCCATGAGCCGTCGTAGCCGCCGCATTTTGGGGTTGACCGTTTTTCAGCTGGTGGTTTTGACCTGTTTGGGGGGGCTGACACTTGCTGTGCTGGCCGGGGGCTTCTGGTATGTTTCTACCACGGCCGGCCTCTTCCCCACGCCAATCGTCCTCCCTTCGGCTACCCCTACCCCCACCTGGACGCTTACGCCGACCCTTACGCCGTTTCCCACGGCCACGATCACGCCGCTGCGTACACCCACGCCGCGTGTGTTGATTCCGGAAGGCTGGGCTCAATATAACACCGGCGAAGTGGAGATGTGGCTACCTCCCGAATTTCAATGGGTGGATGATCCTCCCGCCCTTTACAAGGACCTGAGCGCCGCCTTCAAAAAGGCCGGTAGAGATGACCTGGCTGCACCGCTGGAGAAAAATCCACCGGAATATAAGATGTTGTTCCAGGGTTACACGCCGGGACGTTTGCTTTTTATCCCCACCGTTTCGTTGGACGCAACCTTGCTGACCACCTCCACGCTGGACCGATGGGTGGAGCAAGCCTTTGCCACCCTGCCCGATGGTTTTTTTGTGGCTCAGCGTATGCCTTTTGAAATGGAAAAATATTCCGCGCGACGGGTGGTCGTGGAAGCCAACCTGAACAGCCTCTATTTGGGCTATGCTCATTATTTTATTTACGATGGTGCCAATGTCTGGCATGTGATTTGCACGGCGCACATCCGCGAGTTCTATACGCTACTGCCAATTTTCGATCAGATCGTGCAAACCTTCCGCCTGCCCACGCCGTGATTAGCGCCGGGCGATGAGCGTGTAGCCTCCATCCACTTGCAGGACCTGTCCCACGATCATACTGGCTGCCGGTGAGCATAAGAAGGCCACAACCTGGGCAACATCTTGCGGGGTGACCAGGCGACCGGTGGGCGTGTTGCGGGCAATGCGCTCCATCAGGCCGGCTTCCTGGGTGGCGTCGAAATACTGTAAAGCCTCGGTGGCAACTACGCCAGGGGAAACCGCATTGACCAGAATCTTCTTCGGGGCGAGTTCTACGGCCAGGTAACGCGTCAGCGCTTCCAGGGCGGCTTTGCTGGCACCTACAGCGACATAATCGGGCAAGACAAAGCGCGCCCCAGGGCTGGAAATGCTCACGATGTAACCGCCGCCGCGTTTTTCCATAAGCGGGACACAGCGCTGGGCGGCGAACAGCAGCGAGCGGGCGTTGATGTTCATTGTCCATTCCCAGCCTTTGGGCTTTTGCTCCAGGGCTGGGCGGTTGTAGCCAGAAGCGGCGTTGTGGATGAAAATATCCAGCCCGCCAAATTCTTGTTCCACTTCGTCGAACAGCCGATTGAGATCCTCCAGGTCGCCCACATCGGCTTTGACCAGCAGGGCTTTTCGCCCTAACGCGCGTACCTGGGCGGCGGTTTCTTCTGCCGGGGCGCGATTGCGGAAGAAGTTGATGATTACATCGGCTCCCAGGCTGGCAAAATGCAGGGCGAGGGCGCGTCCGATGCCGCGGCCTGAACCGGTGATCAGGGCGATTTGGTTGGCGAAAGGTTGTTCCATGAGATGCTCCGTCACAGCAAGGAAAGAGGGGGGAATGTTCGGGTGGGGGGAAGGCCCGGCTGGGAGGCGTCAGCCCAAATCCGGGGGCGAGACGATGGGTTTGAGTCGCCTGGGGTCGAATTCGGCCAGATGGTCAGGTCCTAGCCGACGGACCTCGGCGATGACGTCTTCTACATCGCGGCGCAGTTGACCGATGGCCAGCTCGCCACAGTTTTCGGGCCAGGGTTCCAGCCATTTCAGGCTGCGCTGATAGACTTTGATGGCGCCAGCGTAGTTGCCGCGCAAAATGTGGTGATAGACAACGGCTACTTGCAGAATCCCGCGATACAGGTCACGCAGCGGATCGCGCTCGTTTTTCCAGGCGGCTTCCAGGGCTTCGTGGGCTTCGAAGTAATGGCCTTCGTTGAAGAGCGCAATGCCTTGTCTGGCTTGTGGGTGAAGCGGAGTCTGACAGGGGGGTGGTTGCATGCGGGCAGTATATCATGAAGTGAGATGGTAAAATCCTGAAGATGGCAGTTTTGCTGTTTGTGCTGAGCGTGGTGTGGATGAGTGCTT
>DAOUAN010000169.1:0-2356 GCA_034433385.1 Anaerolineales bacterium
TTCTCTTTTGCATCGAATTTTCACGAATGTCCCGAAGAAAATTTGCCGTATTCGTGTCATTCGATGCGGAGTTGCGAAGTCCCTGAAGGGGGAGCGAAGCGTGAGGGATGTAGACCTGCTGCGGAGGGAAGGGGCGCTGTGCGCTCCTTCCCTCTGCCGGGGGCGTTCCCTCCCCCGTCCGAGATGAACGTTGCGCGGCATGGGTTCACGGACGGGGGAGGGGCAGGGGTGGGGGCAGGCCGTGAAGAGGGTACGTGCAAAATCTCGTCGCTGTTTTTCGTGTTTTGTCCGTCCGTTGCACAAAAATTCGGTTAAGGGGACGAAAGCAGTATAATCCACTCATCACGGATTGAGAGGATGAAGATGACCATGCAAATCACGATTATTGGCTTAGGGCAAATTGGTTCTTCGGTGGGACTGGCTTTGGGGGAATACAAAACGAGCCTGAAACGAGTTGGGCATGACAAGAAAATTGAAGTGGAGCGCGCCGCCCAAAGCAAAGGTGCCGTGGACGAAATCAAACACAATCTGCCGGCGGCGGTTCGCGAGGCCCGCCTGGTGGTTTTGTGCCTGCCGGTCAGTCAGGTGCGCGATACCTTGCAGGTCATTGCTCCTGAATTACCTACCGGGGCCATTGTGCTGGATACTTCTCCGGCCAAACAGACGGTAGCTGCCTGGGCGCGGGAGATTCTCCCGCCCGGACGTTACTATGTGGGGCTTACCCCGGCGATCAACCCCGAAGCGTTACATGAAATCCAGTTTGGCGTAGAAGCGGCGCGCCCAGACTTGTTTCATAAAAGCGTTATCCTGATTGATGCGCCGGCTGGAACCCCTGGTGAAGTGGTTACCCTGGCCATGGACTGGGTGCGCCTGCTGGGAGCCCAACCGGTGCTGACGGATACCTTGGAGGCCGATGGCCTGACCGCTTCCATGCACCTGGTGCCGCAGCTGCTGGCGGCTGCATTGCTCAACGCGACGGTGGATCAACCCGGCTGGCAGGAGGCCCGGCGTATTGCTGGCCGTCCCTTTGCCGCGGTGACGGCTGGCCTGGCGTATCAGGATGAAATCGACTCGCTGCGCCTGGCCGTGTTGCAAAACCGACAAAATGTGGTCCATATGTTGGATGTTGTGCTGGCTGCCTTGCGTGGCCTGCGCGATGACATTGAAAGTGGCAATGACGATGAGCTGGCAACGCGTCTGGAACTGGCCCTGGAGGGTCGCAACCGCTGGATGCGCGAACGCCTGGACGCCCGCTGGGAAGAGAAGCCGCAGCCGCCGGCCGATATTCCCTCTTTTGCCGAACGCTTTTTCGGCAATGCCTTTGTGCGCCGCCCGCGCGAGCGATGACCTGTTATTGCTATATCGTTGAGTGCGCGGATGGCACGTATTACACCGGCTGGACGACCGACCCCCAACGTCGGGTGCAGGCGCATAATGCCGGGCGCGGTGCCCGTTACACCCGTTCGCGCCGACCGGTTCGGTTGGTGTACCTGGAATCTTGCGCCGATCGTTCCTCTGCCATGAAAAGAGAGAGGGCCATCAAGGCCCTCTCTCGTAATGACAAGGAAAAATTAATCAGCGAGGCTAATCGGTAAACAACGGCAAATGGCCCAGCGCAATGATATGTGCCCACTTGGCTCGTTCGCCCTCTGTGAAAATAGCGGCTTCGGCAGCCACGCTTGCCCCCGCTTTTTCGAGAATCATGCGCATCCCCTGAAGCGTGGAACCTGTGCTGATCACATCATCCAGGATCAAGGCCTTTTTCCCCTTCAGTAACTCGCGGTCTTTTTCGTCTAAGATCAGCACCTGGGGTTGCCCGGTAGTAATTGAAAGCGTTTCTGCCCGCAGAGCATCGCCCATGTAGGGCTTGTAAGTCTTGCGCAAAATGACATATGGCTTGCCGGTTTCAACCGAAAGCGCATGCGCCAGCGGAATCGACTTGGCCTCGGCTGTGACCAGCACATCAAAAGAAATATTCGAAACACGCTTGGCCAGTTCTTTGGCACAGGCTTGAACGAGTTCGGTATCTCCTAAGATGTTGAGGATGGCAATGCGCAGCCCGGGTTGAATCTCAAAAAGGGGAAGCTCGCGTTTGATGCCGGCAATTTCTACCGAATAGGTATCTCGTTTTTTCATGGGCGCCTCCAGGGCGCAAGTTTATCACAGTTACAAAGAGGCCTCAATGCAGGTCAGCCATTCGGGTGCGCGAAAAAGTTGTCAGTCAGGTGTGAGCGGTGGATGGATGCTCATTTCGCCAGTGCCTTGAGAGATGACGCTGTGGGCGAAAAACGCCGTTTTGTGTCATTGCGAGCCGCCAAAGGCGGCGACCTGTGCCCCGCAGGGGTAAGCAATCTCC
>DAOUAN010000170.1:0-9059 GCA_034433385.1 Anaerolineales bacterium
GGGCGGGGTGTCCATCAATTTGAAGATTCTTTCTGCCGAAGCGATGGAATGCTGCATTTCGGCATAGACGCGCGCCAGGTCTTGAATCGGCCACATCATAAAAGTCAGGTATGAGACGAAGGCATTGATCCCGCCAATGGTGATCAGCCCGGCGTTGATCTGTGTGCCCCCATACCAGACAATCATCCCCAACACAACGGCCGCAATAATTTGCACCGTAGGCAAGAACAACGCCGAAAGCCAGGCCGCCCGGTAGGATGAGTTGTACATCGCCGTGGTCAGGCGTTGAAACTCACGAGTATTCTCATCTTCGCGCCCAAGCGCCTTGACCACGCGCACACCCTGAATGTTTTCGTTGAACGCCCCGGTGATCTTGCTGTTCGCCCGCCGGCTGTTGCGAAATTCCGTCAAAATACGCTTGCGGAATTCGACCGCAATCACCACCATCACTGGGATCGCCGCCAACACAATCAAGGCCAGCTTCCAGTTGATAATCGCCATGAAAATGGTGGAAGTGGTGATGTTCATGAAAGCCCAGGTGGTATCCACCACGCCCCAGGTCAGCAAGTCAGCTACCCGGCCAGTATCAGATGTTACTCGTGCCATCAGCCGACCAACCGCATTATGCGCATAGTAGGAGAGCGAAAGGTCTTGCAAATGATTAAAAAGCATCTTCCGCAAGTCGTATTGAATGCGCTCGCCCAACACACCCGCCAGGTAAATGAACGTAAACACAAACACGGCCTGGATGACAATCAGCCCGCCGTAAATACTGGCCAGATACATTAACCGGGCAGGGTCATGTGCGTTAATGCCCTGATCCACGAACTGCTTGTTGACGTAGGTAAAATAGGCGTCCAGCCAGGAAACCAGGGCAATGGTAATTAAGAAACCCAACACCCATTTCCAATGCGGCTTGAGCAACCCCAAAATACGCCTGAAGACCGGCGCAGTGAGTTGCGAAGTATACTCTTCCTCTTCGAGTTCGATCAAATCCTCAGGCATAGTTCCTCCGAATTTCGGTCTCTAATTCATCTTCAATTCGAGTCTGTATTTCGTAAATCTTGCGATACATCCCGTCTTGCGC
This sequence comes from Anaerolineales bacterium, assembly GCA_034433385.1. GTDB lineage: Bacteria > Chloroflexota > Anaerolineae > Anaerolineales > Villigracilaceae > DAOUAN01. The sequence goes on from DAOUAN010000170.1 coordinate 1,088, forward strand.
CAGCAATTCCTCGTGCGTGCCCATTTGCACAATCTCGCCCTTATCCATCACCAGGATCAAATCGGCAATCATCACCGACTGAACTCGATGGGCGATGATGAACGTCGTGCGGTCTTTCATCAACGCTTCGAGTGCGGCGCGAATTTCAGCCTCGGTCTCTGCATCTACCGAAGAAGTGGAATCATCTAAAATCAAAATGCGCGGATTCTTGAGCAATGTGCGAGCAATAGCCACTCGTTGCTTTTGCCCGCCCGAGAGGGTGACACCCTTTTCTCCTACCAGCGTATCGTAGCCATCCGGGAAAGACAGGATCACATCATGAATCGCCGCGGCTCTGGCAGCTCGCTCTACTTCTTCTTGTGAAACGTCCCGCCCGACACCATAGGTGATATTTTCGCGAATCGAGCGGCTGAACAGGAAAGGCTCCTGCTCTACAATTCCAATTTGCTGTCGCAGGTAGGCGCGCGGATAATCTTTCAACTCAATGCCATCCAGCAGAATCTGGCCAGAAGTGTAGTCATAAAATCGCGGCAACAGATGAACCAGGCTGGTCTTGCCGGAGCCGGTTGAGCCAAGCAGCGCCACGATTTGACCGCCCCGCACGCGGAACGAGATGTTCTTCAGCGCATCCTGTTCGCCGTCCCGATAAACGAACGAGACGTTCTTGAACTCCACATCGCCTCGCAACGGACCGTTGGGCTGGACGCGGCCCTCGAAGAGGGGTTCACGCTCCTGACGGACGATCTCCATCAGGCGGCCATACGACACCATCCCCGTCGAGGTCTGCACAATGATTCGCCCCAGATTGCGAATTGGCCAGATGAGCCAGACCACCAACCCGACATAGGCAAGGTAGGTGCCAACGGTGATCTCACCGCGAATCGCCATCAGCGCCGCGACGACAAAACCGAACAGCATCTGCATGCCCAGCACAATGTCCGAAAGAGGCCAAAAGAGCGAGTGCATCAGCAACAATTTTTTGCCGCGTAAGAACTTTTCCCAGTTATCCCGCTCGAACTTGCCCTTCTCATACTCCTGCCGGGCAAACGCCTTGACCACCCGCACGCCGGTCAGGTTTTCCTGCAACGTGGTGGAGAGAATGGCTTCCTGGGCCTGATAGTCCTCATAGGCCTTGGTCACCTTCTTGAAAAACCATAGCGAAACGGCCAGGATAAACGGAATCACGATCACCGAAAGCCAGCCCAACCGAGCGTTCAGGCGCAAAATGGCCATGAAGTTGATGGCAAAGATGAGTACAATGCGCCCTACACCAATGGCCTGCTCGCTGAAAAAACGGCGCAGTGCATCCACATCCGAGGTAACCCGTTCGATCAAATCACCGGTGGGGGTAGCGGCGTGATACGCAAAGCTCAACCGCTGAATGTGATCAAACAGAAAATCGCGTAAGCGGCGAGTGATTCCCTCAGCGGTGTAGGCCGCCAGCCGTCCAGAAAGAAACGCAAAACCGCCTTCGGTAGCCGCCAGAGCGATAAAGCCCAGGGCAATCCAGAAAAGCGTGCTGGTCAAATCAGCCCCCAGGCGCTTGCCCTGCGTTAACACATCGTCGGCAAAAAAACGCAAGAGCAGATAGGTGAACGTCTTGGCCAGCGCCGAGATGGCCAACGCCAGCGTAGCCGCCAGATAGGCCAGGCGATAGTCAGCCATCATCTTCCACAACCCTTTGAGACGATTCTTCTGCAGGGTGGGGCGAAAATCAAACGTGAGCGGGGATGGCTCGTGAGTATCTGGTTGAATCGCAGTCATGGTACTCTCTCTTTGTTCGAAAATGGGCAACAAAAAAGGCTGTGGCGGGTGCGCCACAGCCTTGAAGGGACAGACAAAGCCCTATCTAACGGTCAACAGGCGCACTTCGCGAAGGTAAAAACCACCGCCAACGAACGAAGCCAGTAAAGCAAAGATGTTCATTGAAGTGCGCCTCCTTTCGGTAAAATATGCTCAACGAGCGAAACTGAGTGTATCATGCGGTTTTGTGAATTGTCAAGAAATTTTTGCCAGTACTGAATTCCTATTTCGGAGAGGGTATTCCATGAAAAAAGAAATCCTGAATCGCCCTGAACTCTATCAACATTATCCTGCTGTCGCCGCGGTGGTAACCGTGCAGCATGGTGAGCGCAAAAACGCCCTCGCTTGCGCCTGGCATTCGGCGCTATCCTTTGCACCGCCGTATTATGGTGTGCTGATCTCGGCCAAACGCTATTCCTACCAACTCATTCTGGATGCTGGCGCCTTTGCTGTCAATTTTTTGCCCTTTGAACAGGTGGATTTAATTGCCAAAGTGGGGCGCAACTCTGGCAGAGACCTCGACAAATTTTCCGCCTTCCACATCGCGGTTGAAGACCAACCCGATGCTCTGGCGCCTATCCTGAAGGATGCCTATGCCGTCTATGAATGTCGTCTGGTAGCGCGTCACCCCTGTGGTGATCACGATCTTTTCGTTGGCGAAATTGTCCGTGCCTATCAGGCAGAACAAGCCTTTACCCCTGAAGGCGTCCTCCAGACCGATCACATTCAGCCGGCGCTTTACCTGGGCTCCGACTGGTACACTACGACCGCCTCCGCTTTGCCGATTCGCGACCGCGGCAGATAACCCATCCGCTCCCTGCTATAATCCACCCCATGTCTCTCCGCCTCTATGCCCTGACGCCCGAACGGACTCCGCTCACCCTGCCGGACATGACCTCGCTGGACGCCATCACGCGCCAGTTGCCGCCCGGCTTGTACAGCACCTTCCGCACCTTCGACAACCGTCAACGCGTGATCGGTCTGCGCCAGCATTTGAAGCGACTCTATGTCCCGGCCCGCCAGATGGGGATTCAGCCCCGGGCGGATGAATCCAGCCTGCGCCGCGCGCTGGCCGCCTCGCTGGCGGACCTCGGAACGGGGGAGGCGCGAGTGCGGCTGATTCTCACCCTGAGCGGCGACCTGTACTTCGCCCTCGAGCCGTTTGCCCCGCTTCCCGAAGAAGTGTACGAGCAAGGGGTGCGCGTCATCACCTTCCCGTTGCATCGCGAAAAACCGGCGCTCAAATCCACTGCCTTTATCGAAATCAGCCAGCAGGCGCGCCGTCAGGCGGCGGAGGCCGGCGCCTTCGAGGCCCTGATGGTCTGGCGCGGCCGTATCCTGGAAGGGGTGACGAGTAACTTCTTCTACGTCCAGGGGGGCGTCTTGGGCACGGCCGGGCGCGGCGTCCTGCCGGGGGTGACGCGCCGCCTGGTTCTCCGCCTCGCCCGCCGCGGGGGAGGGGAGGTCCGCTACGCCGCGCTGCCCCTCGCCGAGATTCCGCGCCTCGAGGAGACTTTCCTCACCAGCAGTTCGCGCGGCATCGTTCCGATTGTACGCATAGACGATTTCACCGTGGGGGAGGGCAGGGTGGGGGCGTGGACAAAACGCCTCGCTGCGGCCTACGCGGCGTACGTCGAGGAGAAAAGCGAGCCTTTGGTCGCGTAGCCGTTTGTCGAATCGTCAACCAGATAGGGGGTCATTGCCTCTCGAAGATCTCGTGATAGCCGCGGTCGAGTTCGTCGTCCGACAGATGGACGTAGCGCTGCGTGACCTGGATGTTGGCGTGCCGCGCCAGGGCCTGGGCCAGTTTCAGGTTGCCGCTGGCGCGCAGCACGGTGGTGACGAAGTAGTGCCGGAAGGAGTGCGGCGTGATGCGCCCGACGGCCTCCTCGCCCAGGGCCTCGCCGACGCGCTCGGCGACGATGTTGCGGCCGGTGGTGGTGGTCATCGGCTTGACCTTTTTGCCGGCGCCCTTATCGTGGCGGGCAAAGAGCGGCAGGGAGGCCAGCGGACGCCCCGAAGCGCCGTCCAGGGCGGCGCGGGCCGCCAGATACTCCTGCAGGGCGCGCAGACTGCGGGTCGAGAAGCGCACGACCGCCTGTTTGTCGCCCTTGCCGATGATCACGGCGCGGCCCTCGTTCCAATCCAGGTCGCCGCGGCGCAGGGCGCAGGCCTCGTGGACGCGCAGGCCCGTATCGGCCAGCGTCAGCAGGAAGGCGCGGTCGCGCAGTGCGCGTAACCGTTCGTTTGGGTTGTCTGACAATTTATTCGTGAAATTATTCATAAATTCAAGCAGAGTCTCAATTTCTTCACGGGGGAACTGGGGCAGGCGCGGCCCGGTGCGGCGGGCGCGCTGACGGATGAGTTGCTCCAGGCGGGGCAGGTTCACGTCCGCCAGGCGCTCGGCGGCCAGGTAGGCGTAGAAGCCCTTGACGGCCTGCGTGTAGAGCCGCTCGGTGGCGGAGGAGAAAAGTTTCAGGTAGGCCAGCAGCCAGGCCATGCCGTCTTCGCTGAGTTGCGCGACGGGGGCGTCGGCTTCGATCCAGTGTTCCTTCAGCACACTCAGGAAGGCGTGGAGGGCGTTTTCGTAGGCGCGGGCGGTGTTCTCGCTGCGGGCGCTGCGGACGGTCTCCAGGTAGCCCTGGATGGCTTCGGCTACGGTCGGACCGATTTGGGGCGTGTCCATGCGGGTTTCCTTATGTTTATGATAATGATACTTATCGAAAGCATTGTTATTTTACGGCCAAAACCTTGGCCTGTCAACCCCCCTCCGCGGCGTGTTCCGATGTCAGGTGCGCCCGTGTCCTGTGTTCACGTGACACTGAAACACATGACACTGAAACACATGACACTGGAACACGTCACACAGCCCCCTCCCCCACCCCACCGGCGTGTCCCCGTGTTCCGGTGTCAGGTGTTCCCGTTCTGTGTGACAGAAAGTACTTGCCCCTCCGCAAACTTTATTCTATACTGTACTCATCTGAGCATGAGGAGGATGCTATGCCGCCGTTTGTCACTTCCAATTGTCCTTATTGCAGTAAGCCAAATACCTACGACCTGCTCGAACTCAAGATGCTCAAGCCGGGGGCCAGGGTATTCCGTTCGCTGACCCCGGCGAGCGAACCACAGGAGCACGAGTACGTCGTCACCTGCCAGCACTGCCGCGAACGCTTCAAGATCAGCGTTCCGGAAGAGGAGGGAAAAAATGGATGACAAGCCGCTGGTTGCAAAGTCGGCCCCGCTCAGCAAAGCAGACGACAACCTGCTCGACTATTTCAAAGATATCGAAAGCAAGTCCCTCGACACGCTCGATAACGCCGCCCGACAGATCATCAGCCTGGTGACGACGCTCATCGGCCTGTTCTTCGGCGTGCTGGCATTCAAGGACAATCCCTCTTACCTCGCCAGCACAGCGGTCAAGTTGCTGGGCGCAGCCTCGACCGGCCTGTACCTGGCGGCGCTGTTCTTTGCCCTGGATGTGGTCATGCCGCGCCGCCTGGACATCCCCAGCGCGGACCTGACGCGGATGCAGCGCCTGCTGCGCAACCTGTTCGACCGCAAGAACCGCTCGCTGCTGTGGGCGCAAGCCGCTTTTGGAGTCGGCACGCTGTGCCTCCTGCTGCTGATTCTCTTCCTGCTCTTCCGCTGACATTTCATCTACCGTAAAAGGGGTCTTATGCCGGAACTGACGCTCACGCTGAAGCAAGACAAGCGCACCGTCGCGGTCGCCTGCGACGGGACCGAAAGCCATATCTTTTCCCTGCTCGACCTCTCTTTCACGAAGGCGCAGGTAGAGGCCTTCTTTACCAGACCGGCGGAGTATGGCAACCGCCTCTATCAGGCGCTCTTCCCGCCCGATTCCGCCAGCCGGGAAGCGCTGCGAGCCGGCGGGACGCTAATCCTGCGGCTGGAAGACAGCCAATTGAACCAGTTTCCCTGGGAATATCTCCACGATGGGAAACGCTGGCTGGCGGCCGAATACGGCCTGGTGCGCACGGTTGCGCCCGCCTCGGTTCCGCCAGGTCTGGCGGCCCCCGAACGCCTGCGCCTCCTCTTCGTGCCTGCCGATCCGCTCCTGCACGGAGACCAGCCCGCGCCCTACCGCCTCGGACTGGACGCCGAATGGGACGACTTGCTGCGCGACCTGCAGACCGCCGATCCCGCCGTGGACCTGATTCGGGTCCGGCCGCCGACCGTCGCCGCCCTGCAATCCGCCGCGGCCGGCATGCAGGCCGGCATCGTCCATTTCACCGGCCATGGGACGGTCGAGAAAGACACGGCCTACCTGCTCTTCGAGCAGGAAAACGGCGCCGCCTATCCGCTGAAAGCCGACCAGTTCGCGGCGTTCCTGCGCGGCAAGGCGGCGCTGGTGGTGCTTTCGGCCTGCCTGAGCGCCACGCCCGGCGAAAGCCTGGAGGCCAACCTGGCGGCGCGGCTGTGCGCCGAAGGGACGCCGTTCGTCCTGGGGATGCAATTGAGCGTGCCCGACCTGGCCGCCCGGCGCTTCACCAACGCCTTTTATCATTCCCTGTTTGCCGGCGAGAGTGTGTATGAAGCCGCCCGCCAGGGGCGGCTGGCCGTGCTGAACGACCCCGCCCTGCCGGAGGCGCAGCGCGAACTGTTGATGGGACTGCCGGCGCTCTACGCCGCCGACCCCAGCCTGCCCGGCCTCCTGCGCCCGGCCGGGAACGGCCTGCGCCTGACCGACCTGGCCCGGCCGGCGCTGGAGGGGCTGCCGACCATCGAAAGCGGCTTTTTTGGCCGCCAGCGCGAACTGGTGGAGATCGGCAGCCTGCTGACCGCCGACCGCGCCCGCGACGGGGAGACCTTTGCCCCGCGCGTCGTGACCCTGCACGGCGTAGGCGGCGTGGGCAAGACCGCCCTGCTGATCAAGGCCGCCGTGCGCTTCGGCTGGCATTTCCGCGACGGTGTGCTGGCCGTGCCGCTCGAACCCCTGCCCTCGCTCGAACAGGTCTTCGACCGGCTGGAGAAATTCCTCGCCCTGCCCGAGGGCAGATTGCTGGAACGTCCGGCGCGCGCCGCCCGCCTGCTGACCGTCCTGCAGGGGCGCGACCTGCTGCTGGCGCTGGACAACTTCGAGAGTTTGTTCAAGGCCAGGGAGAGCGGCGCCGATGAGCAAAAGGAAACCGCCGCCCTGCTCTACGAGTTCTTCGAGCAGACGCCCGCCCGCGGCCCGGCGCTGCTGATTTCCAGCCGCGAGAAGACCGAACTGCCCGGCGAGCGCCTCGTGCCGGTGCATGGACTGGCGGACGAGGCCGGCGCGGCGCTATTTCACAGCCTGGTGACGGCGCGGCGCGCCGAACTGACCGCCGGGGCCTGCCTGGCCGTTTCGCGCGCCGTGGACGGCCACCCGCTGGCCCTGCGCCTGCTGGCCCCGCTCTTCGATCGCGGCGAGGGCCGCGATGTGCAGGATTTCCTGAACCACCTGGAGGAAAACCTGCGCAAGGCCGCCAAAAAGATGGCGCGCGGCGGGCGCCACGACACCCTGCAGGCCTGCTTCGACTTTTCGCTCTCCCATCTGGAAAAGACCGAGCCGGCGCTGGCGGGGGCGCTGGCGCGCCTCTCGCAATTCAGCGGGGCGTTCCCGGCCTGGCTGGCCGCCCCCGTGCTGTATGGCCGCGGGCGCATCCTCGAAAGCGAAGAAAGCCAGAACAAGGCCTTCCAGGAAGCCGCGGCAACCCTGCTGCGCCTGTGGGAGTTCGGCCAGTTGGAGCGCGAAGTGCTCCCGCTGGACAAGACGACCGCCCTGGACTTCTACAGCCTGCACCCGGCCCTGCGCCCCTTCGCGGCCGAGCGCCTGTCGAAGGAAGAAATCGCCAGCGCAGAAGACGGCTTCTTCCTGGCCATGCAACACCTGGGACGCATCTGTTACCCCGCCAGCGAGGGGGGCGGAATTCACGCCCGCTACGACCTGGCGCTGACCGCCCTGCGCGCCCTGCCCGACCTGCGCCGCGCCGCCGGATTGAAAAGCGACGCCGACGGCGCCGCCTTGCGCTTCTACGCCGCCTTCCTGCTGACCCACTTCGGCGACCTGGACGGGGCGATGAGCCTCTACCAGCAGTCGCTCGAAATCAAAGAACGCCTGGGCGACCTGAAAGGCAAATCCGCCACGCTGGCCATGATGGCGCAGATTTACGTCACGCGCGGC
>DAOUAN010000171.1:0-3145 GCA_034433385.1 Anaerolineales bacterium
GAAAGAACCTTCGCTTGGCTGGCAAAGCGCCGTAGCGTGGCTACCCGTTGGTGCAAGAAACCCGAAAATTGGCTTGCTTTTGTTCATATGGCTTGTGCCGAAATCGTTCTCGGATTAATTTCCGGATAGATACTAAGCAAAAAAGCATCGGCTCCGGCCAGGTGGGCGCGCTCTTCTGCCAGCAGAAAGGTGAAACACAGAATGGGAATATGGCGCGTAGCGGGGTCGCTTTTCAGCTCGCGGCAGACCTGAAAGCCATCTTTGTGGGGCAAAAGAGCTTCGAGGATAATCAGGTTGGGCAATTGGGTTCGAGTGTGGTAAATCAGGTTTTCGCCATCCTCCACAAACGTCAATTCAAAGTGCGGTAAAAGGACATTTTCCAGGGCGCGACGCATGAACGGATCGCGTTCACCAATGAGAATATGGGGAGGTTTCATAATGCCTCAGAAATTAAATGTGCTTGTTGGAAGCCATTTTAACGGCAGCATTTGTGATGTGGGATATGTTCTGGCTGGAGTATAGCACCTTTCCCGCGCAGGCGGGTTTACAGCGATGATAAGATTTCCACGCCACCCTGCCGCGGCGCGCCAGAACGTTCATTGGTATAATTTGTCCACTAATTTCGTCTGATTTTTAAGGAGCACGATGAAATATCACATCTGGACCGAAGGCTGTCAGATGAATGTGGCCGACTCGCAACGGGTTGGCTCGTCGCTGGAGCGTTTGGGTTACACGTTTACTGAAAACGCAGAAGAAGCCGACGTGATTGTCTTGAATACCTGTGTGGTGCGCCAATCGGCTGAGGACAAGGCCTTGGGACGGTTGCATCAGTTGCGTCCGCTCAAGCAAAAGAACCCCAATTTGATCATCAACCTGATGGGGTGCATGGTGGGCGTGCGCGGGGCGGCCAAACTGCGCGAGAAACTTCCGTTTGTGGATGTCTTCTCGCCGCCTTCTGATCCCGGCCCGTTGATTTCGTTCCTGACGCAGGGCGAGATCCGCGCCCTGGAGGCCGATGAGACGGCGCGGCGCTTTGCCTTCATGGATGGCGACCTGATCTTGCCGGCCCATCAACGCGGTCGGCTGGTCAGCGCCCATGTGCCGGTGGTTTATGGTTGTTCGCATGCCTGTGCGTTTTGCATCATCCCGTATCGCCGCGGGGTCGAGCGCAGCCGACCTGTTGGCGAAATCGTAGCCGAGGTACATTCCCTCGCGGCCCAGGGGGTCAAGGAAGTGACTCTCCTCGGTCAGATTGTGGATCGCTATGGCAAGGACGTGCCTGATGGTCCTAATCTGGCAGCGTTGTTGCGCATCGTCCACCAGGTAGAGGGCATCGAACGCATCCGCTTCCTGACCTCGCATCCCAATTACTTTACCGAGGAACTGATGGAAACGGTGGCCGAACTTCCCAAAGTCATGCCCCATATTGAAATCCCGGTTCAGGCCGGAGATGACGAGGTGCTGGCGCGCATGAAGCGCGGGTATACCCAAAAAGATTATCGCGACATCGTCGAAAAAATCCGCCGCAAGATTCCAGGATGTTCCATCGCCACCGATATCATTGTCGGATTCCCTGGCGAGACGGAGGCTCAGTTTATGGAAACCTACCGTCTCCTGGCGGACCTGCGGCTGGATGTGGCCCACCTGGCGCGTTACTCCGCCCGGGAGGGGACACTGGCCACTCGTACGATGCAGGATGATGTCCCTGAAGAAGAGAAGATGCGACGCTTCCGTATGCTGGAAGAATTGCAGGAACAAATCGTGGCTGAGATCAATCAGCAGTACGTCGGTCAGATGGTAGAAGTCCTCTTTGAAGATAAGGTGAAGGATCGCTGGCGTGGCCGCACGCCGACCAATAAACTGGTCTTCGTCGAATCCGAACAGGATTTACGCGGCCGCATCGAAGCGGTGCGGGTGACCTGGGCGGGGCCCTGGTCTATGCAGGCGGTGCTCGAACGTCAGCCGGCCCTGCTCTCACTTTAAAGGCGAAATAGTCATTCTTTGCACTAGCCAACTCCGCCTCGAATGACACGAATACGGCAAATTTTCTTTGGGAAATTCGTGAAAATTCGATGCAAAAGAAAACTGAGCCGTATTGCAGATAAAGTCTAATGAAAATCTCCCGCAGGTCATCTGGCTTGCGGGAGATTTTTTATTTTTCTGATTTGCTCTGTTGCAATCCTGTCTTTGCGAGACCCCGAAGGGGTCGAAGCAATCTCAAATGACCTGCAAAAACGAGGTTGCTGCGCCGCTTTTAGCGGCTTGCCATGACAGGGATGAAAAAGAATTGGCTCTTTGCAACAGAGCGTTTATGATTGCGGAAAACTGCGATTGATATTGCTGAACAGATTGCCAATTTGTGGCCCAAGAAATAATAGCGCAACGATTACTACAATCGCCACCAGGGCAATGACAATGGCGTACTCTGCCAGTCCCTGGCCCTCTTTTTGCCATTTTTGCTCCATCAAGATCACCTCCTTTCCTAAGTGCTCTTCGCTACTTTAGCACGAAAGAAGGGGATCGTTCCTTTCAAGCCCATTACAACTTGCCCCCGGCTGTAGTTATGCCGATGCCTCTTGCTGGCGCAAAGCCAGCGATTGGCGCACCCGGTTTTCGCTTTCGCTGGCCAGGGTTGCCAGCCATTCCATCATTGTCTCGGTGACGTAGGCGACGTGCTCGCGGTTTTCGGGGTCGCCGCTGAACTGCATGGGAGTACCTACCGTCATGGCGTAAGGGCCGCGCAGATACCAGTATCCCACCATTTGTTTGCCACGGATGCGGGTGGTAATCTGCAAACAGCGCTCGCGCGGCAGGTAAATCCCCACTGGAATCACCGGCACCCCCGTAGCCAGGGCCAGGCGCGCCGCTCCGCTGCGCGCCGGAGCCATGCCGCCTTCCTGTGGGCTGAACCGCCCTTCTGGGAAAATACCCACCGAATGCCCCTGGCGCAACAATTCAATCGCCCGCTCCAGGGCATCTTTGCCCTGACCAGGTAGCACTGAAATCTGCCCCAATTGTTTCACGTAAACTCCAACGATCGGGAACGTGAATGCATTGCCCGTGATTAAGACGCTCATGCGCGAAAGCAAATGGATGAGAAAAGGATCTGTAGCGCTCGGGTGATTGGCAATAAAAAGTTTTGGTC
>DAOUAN010000172.1:0-5220 GCA_034433385.1 Anaerolineales bacterium
CCCTGCCGCCGCCCACGCCGATTCCCCCCAGCCCAACGGCCATTTGCGATGCCGCCAAATTCATTGACGATGTCACCATTGACGATGGCACCCTACTCGCCCCCGGCACCGCCTTCACCAAAACCTGGCGGCTGCAAAACGTGGGCACCTGCGCCTGGACGCCCTCCTACGCGGTTGTGTTCATTAGCGGAGACGCAATGAGCGGGCCGGCCAGCCAGGCCCTGACGGGAAATGTCAACCCCGGCCAAAGTGTAGACATCTCGGTCAACCTGATCGCCCCCTCCACCCCGGGTCACTATCGCGGCTACTGGAAGCTGCGCAATGCGGCCGGCGTGCTCTTCTCCAGCTTCTATGTGGATATTAACGTGGGTTACGCCAGTGCCGGCTTCGATTTCCACAGCCAGGCGGCCTCGGCCAGCTGGGTAGGCAGCGATAGCTCCGGTACCGTGGCTCTCACCTTTGGCGGCCCGGATACCGATAGCAACGGCTTTGCCATGTACAAAAACGGCGCCCAGGTCGAAGACGGCAGCAAACCTGCAAAAGTACTGGAAACACACCCCAAATGGACGCCCGATGGCGTGATCACCGGCACCTACCCCACCTACAATGTGCAAGCGGGGGAGCACTTCCTGGCCAAGATCGGTTTTCTCGCTAAAGCGGATGGCTCCTGTGGCGTAGGAAACGCCATTTTCCAGCTGAATTATGAGGAGGGCGGAACAGTCCATTCGCTCAGTTCGTGGACTGATACCTGCGATGGCAATTTGCAAAGCGTGGATGTCAACTTGAACACCCTGGCCGGGCACTCCGTCAAATTCATCCTGGTCGTCAAGGCAAATGGTCCCGCCGATCAGGATTGGGCAGTTTGGATCAGTCCCCGTATTCAAGTTCCCTAAACTACACGAACCGCCCGCCAAATGGCGGGCGGTTTTCTATGGCGGGCTGTATAATGTCAGGCCAGGTAGAGTATGACTCTGCAAAACCCATTCGAGTGTTACGTTTTTACGCTGAAAGGAAACAAAATGATAAAGAGCAAGTCTCTGTTATGGACCCTTTTGACAGGAGTAATGATCCTGGCAACGGCCTGCGGCGCCCCGGCAAATTCCGAGGAGGTGATTGCCACAAGCGTCGCCTTGACCGTGCAAGCGCAAGCGACACGAGCAGCCAGCCCCACCCCTCCGCCACCGCCCAGCGAAATCCCGGCAACCGAAGCGACCATTGCTACGGCCAGTCCGGCTCCAGCCACACCGACGGCGGCCCCTGCCTCTGCCAGTGATCCGGCCTGCATGAAGGCCAATCTTGCCGGCGAAACCATCCCAGACGGCACAATTTTGCGCCCTGGCGAGCAATTTATCAAAACCTGGTATATCAAAAATTCCAGTACCTGTATTTGGACGACAGACTACAAAATCGTCTTTTGGAACGGAGATGTCTTGGGCGGGGCGTATGAGTACCCTCTGCCGCAGCAGGTACGGCCCGGGGAGACGGTGCCGATCGCCCTGGTGTTGACTGCCCCGGCCGCGGACGGGACCTACACGTCAGAGTGGAAGCTGGCCACTCCCGGCGGCGCCCGCTTTGGGGTCGGGAATGATTCGCCGTTTTGGGCAAAGATCGTCGTCAGTTCGGCCAAAAACATCGAATACGGGATCACCTCCGTCAAGTATTCCGTCGTCCGCGAACCAGCCAGCGGCTGCCCGGCGAACGTTTTCTTTACTATTTATGCCGATATTACGACCAACGGGCCTTTGGAAATTACATATACGTTTGTCAAGAGCGATGGCACAGTCGAAAGCAAGCAGACGTTGAATTTTCCCAAGGCCACGACCAAAACAGTGAGCGTCACCTGGTCTTTGCACCGGGGCGCTACGACGAATGAGCGTTGGGTGCAGCTGGTGATTCTGGCTCCGTTCCAGCAGGAATTTGAGAAGGCGCGCTTTACGTACACGTGCGAATAAGCACAAACGGGAACTTTCTTGTGTGGAGGAGCGTCACCTGAAAATGAATCACAAGCAGGAGGTTCCCATGAAAAAACGTTTACTCTTTCTCGCGATGAGCGCTTTGCTGCTGGCTCAGATGGCCTGTGGTACGGTCGCGCCAGCAGGCACACCTGATATCGCGGCGACATTGAATGCGCTCTCAACCGTCGCGGCTCAAACGGTGGCTGCGGTAGCAACGCAAAGTGCTTTTACGCCCACTGCGCAGGTGATTGTGGTCACAGCTACGCCTTCCAGTGTCCCCTCGGTAGCGCCCACGTTTGTCGTGCTCACTTCGACAGCGGTGCCGGTTCCCGTTTCGTATTGTGACGCGGCGGCTTTCGTCAAAGACATCACTTTCCCCGACGGCTCAGAGCTTTCGCGCGGGGCGTCTTTTACCAAAATCTGGCGCATCAAAAACGTGGGCACCTGCACATGGACTACTGCTTATAGCCTGATCTTTGCCAGCGGCGACTCGCTGGGTGGTCCGGCAACGGTATCTTTACCGGCGACTGTAGCCCCTGGCCAAAGCATTGATATTGCGGTCACACTCAAAGCCCCAACCAAAGATGGGCACTATCGCGGCTATTGGAAACTGCGCAACGCATCTGGCGTTCTCTTTGGCATTGGGCCACAGGCAAATGCTGCCTTCTGGGTAGATATAGTGGTCAGCGGGCCATCGTATGTAGCCTACAATTTCATCAAGCAGTACTGCAATGCCACCTGGTCTAACAACAATACCACCTTGCCTTGCCCCGGCACGGAGGGCGATCCGGCTGGCTTTGTGATCTCCCTGGATCAGCCCAAGCTGGAAAATGGGAAAAGAGCCGATGACGACGCCCTGGCGATGGGGCCAAAGCGCAGCGCCAACGGTCGGGTGGAGGGAGAATTCCCAGCAATCAAAATCAAAGATGGTGATCATTTCCTCGCCACGATTAGTTGCCAGTATCGGGCGAATAAATGCGATGTCATCTTCCGGCTAGATTACATTCTCAATGGCCATCGGCGCACACTTGGCAGCTGGCATGAGGTCTATGACGGCCTCGCTTACAACATTGACCTGGATTTAAGCGCCCTGGACGGGGATACCGTCAAGTTTATCCTGGTCGTTGAGGCCAATGGCGATCCTAAAGATGACGAGGCGCTGTGGATTGGGCCGCACATTCAGCGCCGGGGCACACCCCCTCCCACCCGAACGCCCACACCGGCTCCTACGGCAACACCCACACCCTGAGCCGTAAAGGTGCGTTATAATGAGATAAACTTTCTGGAGGTCAAACGAATGTCATTCCGCAAATCATCCTGGCTGGTCATCGCGCTGGTGCTGGCGCTCACCCTGACCGCCTGTAACATTGGCGCTACTCCCCAGCCTACCGTGGACGTCGGTGCCATCTACACTGCGGCAGCGCAAACCGCCCTTGCCGATCTCTCCCAACAGATGACGGCGACTGCCCTGGCCGCTTCACCCACCCCGCAACCGACGGCGACTCTCCCCCCGCCAACTGCAACCAATACGTTGGCGCCCAACACTACTCCCTTCACTACCCCCTTCGCCACTTTCCCGGTGGGCAATGTCACCCCTGGCGGCATCTTCACCCCCATTGCCTCGGTCGCTCCGCCAGCAGGGACAGCCACCGGCCCTCTTTGTGACGATTCCGCCTTTGTTGCCGATATTACCGTTCCAGATGGCACTGTCATGCAGCCCGGTGAAGATTTTTACAAAATCTGGCGCTTGAAAAACACCGGCATCTGTACCTGGGATGAAGGCTACCAGCTGGCCTTTGCCTGGGGCGATCCATTGGATGGTGTTCCCTTCACCATCAAACAGAAGGATGACTTCGTCCTTCCCGGCGCCACCACCGACATCGGCATCAACATGACTGCTCACCTGGCCCCCGGTGAATATTCCGGTTGCTGGCGCATGAAAAACGACCGCGGCGTTTTCTTCGGCGCTGTCGCCTGCGTGAACATCAAGGTCGTCAAGAAATAAAACCAATGTCCGACAGGCTTTTTGTGAGCCTGTCGGACATTTTCTCTGGTCTTCCGGTACCCTCTAATCCTGGCGGGACGCAGGAGAAAACCATATGAAAAAAATCATTTTCTTTACCATCCTGAGCGCATTGCTGGTAGGTGGCTGCGGTTCAGCCCAATCTGCCACCCCTACGCCACCCGATATTACCCTTATTCAGACCTCCGCAGCCCAGACAGTCGTTGCAGAATTCACCCTCACTGCCGAGGCCTTCACCCCCACCAGCGAACCGCTCCCCACGGCCACCTTGGAGCAAGCCACCGAAACACCTGCCACTGTGGAGACCGCCCTCACCTTGCCCGGCGTCACCCCTACCCTCGTATTGTGTGACAAATACTCGTGGGACCCGGCCACCGTAGATGTAAACATCCCCGATGGGACCCAAATGACCCCGGGCCAGGAATTCGTTAAAACCTGGAAGATCAAAAATGCTGGCTCCTGCCCCTGGGGCGCAGGCTATGGCCTGGTCTATGCCGGCTACACCGTGCGCATGTCTGGCCAACCCCAGCCGCTTGGCACCGTTGTCCAACCTGGTCAGGAAGTGGAAGTTTCCGTCCAGTTCAAAGCCCCCACCCAACTGGGAGAATACGTCAGCGCCTGGACAATGGCCAACGCTCGTGGCATTCCCTTCTTCGGCAACAACAACAAACCGCTCTACGTAAAAATTGTGGTGAAGTGAACGATTCACTCAAGCAAGCCATTAAAAACGAAGCACGCCGGCTGGGGTTCACCCTGGTCGGCGTCACTTTACCCCAGGCCTCCCCCCATTTCTCCGCCTATGAGCAATGGCTGGCAGAGGGTAAACACGGCAACATGGCCTACCTGGCCAGCGAAGAAGCCCGCTTGCGCCGCGCCGACCCCCGCCGGATTTTGCCCGAATGTCAATCCATCCTCGTACTGGGCACACCCTATTCCCCGCCCCTGCCTGCTAGCGAAAAACCAGGCGGCAGGGGAAAAATCGCCGCCTACGCCTGGGGAGAAGACTACCACCTCGTACTGCCTGAGCGCATGAAACAGCTGGTCGCCTTCATCGAATCGCAGGTAGGTCACCCCGTCCCCAACCGCTGGTACACCGACACCGGCCCCCTCCTCGAACGCGACCTCGCTCAGCAGGCCGGCCTGGGCTGGATCGGCAAAAACACCTGCCTCATCAACCCCCGCCACGGCTCCACCTTCTTCCTCTCCGCAATCCTGCTCGGCCTGGAGCTGGAGCCAGACCCG
>DAOUAN010000173.1:0-17911 GCA_034433385.1 Anaerolineales bacterium
AAACTCATACACCATGCCAACCAGGACGGCACCAGGAGTATAAAGCATTTCCAGTGGCTGAAAGGGAACGTGTAGCAAACCCGCGATCCAGCCCAGGGCAAGGTTGATCATCCCTTCCTTGCGTAGCAACATCATCCAGGCGTAAACGCGAATCACAAAATTCGTCCAAAGTGGGATGAGCACCAAAAACAAGTAGGTGTTGCGTTTTTGCGGATGGGCGCGGGCGATGAAATAGGCCAGGGGATAGGCCAGTAGAATCACCAGCACAGTGGTATTGAAAGCCAGCGTAATCGAACGCCACAAAATTTGAAGGTACAGCGGGTTAAAACAACTCGTCTGTCCGCCCGGGCAATCGGTAGAAAAACCCGCCAGGCGAATGTAATTCTCCAGGGAAAAGGTAAAAATCACATTCCCTTCCGGGCTGCGTTTACCGAAGCTAACAATCAGGGTCAAGATCAACGGGATAATCAGCAAAACCACCATCCACACCAGGGTGGGGAGAATCAGCAACGTGCCCTGCAAAGATTTGTCTTCGCGCAATCGCTTCAACATGACCCTACTCCTTTGCCAGCACCAGCGTGTTTTCAGGCATCAACACCAGCCAGATTTCTTGCCCAATGGTATAAAACGACGACGGATCCAGACGAGAAAGGCGGTTTTGCTCCCAAACTTTAAACTTCACACCGTTCACTTCGGCAATGACATGGGTATCCGAGCCGATATAAATGGTATTCACCACTTTGGCGCGGAAGGAATTGATGCTGAGCGGCGTTTCAGCAATACGAATCTTCTCCGGGCGGATCGAAACAAAGACATCCTGCCCATTGACCAGCCCCTCCGCCGGCATACCCCGAATCTCGCTGTTTAAGCCAGGAACAAATACCACCGTCTCAGCCGCGGACTGAGACTGGATTCTACCCTCGAAAAAGTTGGATTCGCCGATAAAGTCGGCCACGAAGCGGTTTTTCGGCCGCTCATAAATTTCGACCGGCGTACCAACCTGCATCACCTTCCCCTTGCTCATCACCGCGATCCGATCCGACATGGTCAGCGCTTCTTCCTGATCGTGGGTAACATAAATAAACGTAATACCCAATTGCTGCTGCAACGCCTTGAGTTCCAGTTGCATCTCTTTGCGCAGTTTGAGATCAAGCGCGCCCAGGGGTTCATCCAGCAGCAAAACATCCGGCACTTTGACCAGAGCACGCGCCAGGGCCACCCGTTGTTGCTGGCCACCTGAGAGCTGACGCGGGTAGCGCCGCTCCATGCCGGTCAATTGCACCATCTCCAGGGCACGCCCCACTCGCTTCTTAATCTCTTCCTTTGAAGCGCCTTCCATCTCCAGGCCAAACGCCACGTTCTGGTACACCGTCATGTGTTGAAACAGAGCATAGTTCTGGAACACTGTATTAACCTTCCGCTGGAACGGCGGTGTGTGTCCCATCGGCTTCCCCTCAATAAACACCTCACCGCTGGTTGGCCACTCAAAGCCAGCGATCATTCGCAGCGAGGTAGTTTTGCCACAGCCAGAAGACCCCAGCATCGAAAAGAACTCGCCATTGCGAATGTGCAAATCTACGTGGTCCACCGCATTGATCGTTCCCCCTTCGGGAGTCACAAATGTCTTCACCACATCCCGCAACTCAACCGCAAATTCGCTCATTTCCTGCTTCTCCTACCAGTTTTTTGAAATTTTATCTTCTCCGAAAACACTATTTCACAGAGATCGTTTTCGCCACTTCCTGAAGCGTATCCTCCAGCCGCTCCAGAACCTGATCGATCTGCTCATACGTGATCAACAACGGCGGCTCGATGCGAATCGTCTGCGAACTGGTCAGCGTGCCGGCCACCAAAACCCCTCGTTTGAACAAACCTGCCGCGACCTTATACCCAATTTCCGGGCTGCGGAAATGCATGCCGATTAAGAGACCTTTCCCTGTAATTTTCTCATAAATTTGGGGATAACGCGCGGCGAGGTCCTTCAATTTCGGGATGAAATACTCCCCCTTGGCCGCTGCCTGCTCCCACAGGCGCTCGCGGAGCGTCACCTGGATCGCCGCAATCGCTGCCGAGCAAGCCAGGGCGCCCCCGCCCGTCGTCGTCGTGTGCATGAAAGGATTGGGGTACATCAACACCTGCCAGATCTCTTCGGTAGAACAAAAGGCACTGACCGGCATTACGCCACCGCCCAACGACTTGGCCACAGCAAGGATATCCGGCACCACCTCCCAATGATCCACACCCCAGAGCTTGCCCGTGCGCCCCAGCCCGGTTTGCACTTCATCGGCAATCAGCAAGACGCCATAATGGCGAGTCACTTCGCGGACGCGCGGCCAGAAGTCATCCGGCGGGACAATCGCCCCCGCTTCGCCCTGAATCGGTTCGAAGACGACTGCCGCCACCCCTACGCCGATTTTTTTGCAGATCTCCAATTGGCGTTCCACCGCATCCGCATCGCCAAACGGGACATGATAGACCGGCCCGCCATATAGAATCCCCGCCGGCTGACGGTAATCTGCCTTGCCCATCAGCGAGAGCGAACCAAGCGTCTTCCCATGGAAAGCGCCAGTAGCAGCAATGAAAGCCGGCTTTTGGGTATATAGCTTTGCCAGTTTGAGCGAACCTTCAATCGCTTCTGTCCCTGAAGCCGCGAAGAAACTGTATTTCAAGTCGCCCGGGGTAATCAACGCCAACAACCTGGCTAACACCCCCCGCAATGGATCGATCAACTCCTGAGAGGGCATGGGCGAGCGTTCAACCTGGGCCTTCACCGCCCGAACGACATCGGGATGGCACCAACCCAAATCCATCATGCCATAGCCACCCAGGCAATCCAGGTATTCGCGCCCCAATACATCGCGAAACACCGCGCCTGAGCCCGTCCACTCCACCGCGGCCCAATCCCCCGCCTCGGTGACCGACTTACGATACTCCAGCCAGCCACGGTTGAAATGTTCAGCAAAATTTTGCTTTGATTCCTCGATAATCTGGTGAGCTTCGGTTTCATTCAGCTCACTTTTTTGGATAATGCCTATCCAGCGTTCCGCGTATTCCAATGCAGCTTCTATGTTATTCATGATTTACCTCGCTTAGAATTTTCGGCTCCACTCTTTCGGCCAACGCTCCACAATCACCTTCTTTTGGGTGAAGAATTCAACCGCATCCATTCCCTGACCATGCAAATCGCCAAAGAAAGATTCTTTCCAGCCACTGAAGGGATAAAACGCCATCGGTGCGGCGACACCGATGTTGATGCCAATATTGCCTGCCTCCGCTTCGTAACGAAAGCGGCGGGCAGCATAACCATTTGAAGTGAACAGGCTGGCCTGGTTCCCATAAGAACCTCTATTGACCAGTTCAATCGCCTCGTCAATGGTATTCACATGCATCAACCCCAAAACCGGCCCAAAAATCTCGGTACGCGCCACATCACTCTGCGGCGGGACATCCAGCAAGATCGTCGGCCGGACAAACGAACCGCGCTCGTAGCCAGGAACCACCGTTCCCCGTCCATCCACAGGCACCGAGGCGCCCTGAGCAGCCCCCAGGCCGATCATCTGTTCAATGCGCGCTTTACTTGCCTGATTGATGACTGGCCCCATTTGAACCCCTTCCTCAAGGCCATAACCGACTTTGCGCGTCGCCGCCGCGTCACAAATCATCTCTACGAATTGATTGCGCGCCGGCCCAACCGTCACGGCCAGCGAAACCGCCAGGCAACGTTGACCAGCACAGCCAAAGGCCGAATCGGCGATGATCTTGACCGCCATATCCATGTCGGCATCGGGCATGACAATGACCGGATTCTTGGCTCCACCCTGCGCCTGGACACGTTTCCCATTGGCGGCAGCGCGGGAATAAATATATTTCGCCGTTGGCGTCGAACCGACAAAGGTAATGGCACGAATGAGCGGATGATCCAGAATGGCATCTACCGCGTCCTTCGCACCATTCACCATATTAATCACACCCTTCGGGAAACCTGCCTGCTCAACCAATTTGAAAATCAACTGCATGGTCATGGGCACTTTCTCGGAAGGTTTGACAACGTACGTGTTCCCGGTCGCCACCGCGTAGGGCAAGTACCAGAAAGGAATCATGCCAGGAAAATTGAAAGGCGCAATCGTAGCACACACACCTACCGGCTGGCGCAACATAATTTCATCAATTCCTGGGGCAATATCTTCCGAGATTTCGCCCTTCATCAGCATCGGAATACCACAGGCCACCTCCACGTTCTCGATGGCGCGCACCATCTCGGCTTTGGATTCTTCGAAGGTTTTGCCGGCCTCGTTGGTAATGGTGCGCGAGATCTCGTCCAGGTTAGCCTTGAGCAAGTCGCGCAGGCGAAACAGGTATTGGATTCGCTCCTGAGCCGGGATTCGCCTCCACGTCGGGAACGCTGCGGCAGCGGCCTGAGCCGCCGCGTCCACGTCAGCAGATCCACAGAGGGGCGTCCGCGCCATTCGCTCGCCGGTCGCCGGGTTGATCACATCGACATACTCTTTGACTTCAGGCTTGATCCACTCACCGCCAATGTAATTCAAAATCTCCATAATCATCTCCATTACACCGTCAATGGATCCATCAGTTCCGCCAGACCTTCATCAATCAAGGTCAGGCCCTCTTCCAATTGTTCCTCGCTAATCACCAGTGGGGGGACAACAAAGAGAATGTTCTTGAAATTGAACACATACACGCCATGTGAAATCAGGAAATTCTTGAGGGCGGTCAGATCCAGCGGCTCTTTCGTTTGCCGGTTCTTCACCAGCTCAAGGGCAGAAAACAGACCAATGTAACGGACATCGCCCACCGCCACGTGTTTTTGCTTCAATTCTTCCAGGCGTCGCCCCAAATACTCCCCTACTTTTCTCGCATTCTCAAAGATTTTGTCTTCCTCATAGGCTTCAATGGTCGCCAGGGCGGCTGCACAAGCCAGAGCATGGCCATTGTATGTCAGGCCAGCAAAAAGCATTCGGTCTTCAAAGAATTGGGCGATTTTCTCACGCACAATCACCGCCCCCAAAGGCACATAGCCCGAAGTGATGCCTTTTGCCGTTGTGATCATATCGGGCACGACTTTCCAGTGATCGACAGCAAACCACTCACCCGTTCGTCCCCAACCGGACATGACTTCATCGGAGATGAGCAAGATGCCGTATTTATCGCAGATTTCACGGATACGCGGCCAGTAATCATCAGGCGGGATGATCAGACCATTGGTGCCGGTCACCCCCTCGAGGATAATCGCGGCGATCTCGTCCGGACCTTCGTGCTGGATCACCTCTTCGATATGGCGGATACACTCTCGATGGCAGGTCTCCGGTGTCCAGCCGAAGGGACAGCGATAGCAATACGGATCGAGAAAATGGACGACACCCGGCATGGCTGGCTCGGCTGCCCAGCGACGATAATCCCCCGTCAGAGCGATCGCGCCGTGCGTCGCGCCATGATAAGAGCGATAGCGCGCCAGGATTTTGTATCGGCCAGTGTAAAAACGGGCAATCTTGATGGCATTTTCGTTGGCTTCAGCGCCGCCCAAGGTAAAGAAAGTTTTCTTCAAATCGCCCGGGGTGATCTCGGCCAGTTTTTTGCCCAGTAAGCCGCGCGGTTCCGTGGCCATCGAAGGAGATGCAAAGGCCAGGGTAGCCGCCTGCTCCTGGATAGCCTTAACAACTTTCGGGTGTTGATGGCCGACGTTGGTGTTGACCAGTTGAGAAGCCAGATCGAGATAACGCTTTCCGTCTGCATCCCAAAAATAGACGCCTTCGGCACGCACCACCGGGATTGGGTTGACCTGTCCTTGCACAGACCAGGAGAAAAAGGTGTATTCTTTATTGAGGGCAACGATCTCTTTTGTCGTAAGTTTGCTCATGACATCCTCCAAGCGAAAGCATCTTGCTCACCTTTTCACTTCTTTCACAATTTCGGCGTAAACTTCCAGGGTTCGATCAATGTCTGCGTCACTGTGGGAATAGCACAAAAACCAGGGTTCGCGAGCATCATGGTCAGGCATCACGCCGCGCTCAATAGCAGCATCCGTCAGGCGCAGGTAGTAATCGCGATCGCTTTTGGCCCAATCACGCTGACAGGTCATTGCCTCCACTCCCACCGCGAACGAGAACATCGCTGGGTAGCCGGTGAAAACCGCGGGGATGTCGTTTTCATCAAAAATCTCCTTCAAACCAGCCATCAAACGCTGCCCTTTTTTGGCAATCTCAGTTAACACGGGCTTTTCTTTGAGGATTTTCAGGGTGGCGTAGGCAGCAGCAACACCTGGCTTGTTGTTGGTATAAGTCCCCCCCTGAGCAACGCCGTGACCAATGATAGACATAATCTCTTTTTTACCGCCAAAAGCCGCGATGGGATAACCATTGCCCAGGGCTTTGGCGTAGGTTGCCAGGTCTGGCCGGATGCGGTAAAACTCTTGCGCCCCTCCATTGGCTATACGAAAACCAGTCTTGACTTCGTCCAGGATGAATACCGCCCCGGTTTCATCGCATTTCTTGCGGATCAGCTCCAGAAAACCAGGCTCTGGCAGAATCGCAGCGCAATTTCCCTGACACGGTTCACTGATCACCGCGGCAATCTGCTCACCATACGATTTCATCACCCGTTCAAAGCCTTCAAAATCATTGAACGGCAAGGTAATAATCAGATCGCCCATCGCCTTTGGGATTCCAGAAGATGCCGGAACCGGGATTGGACTGCGTCGGTTGCCATAGGCCTCGGCGGGCGCATACGTGGACCACAAAGTATGATCGTGAAAACCGTGATAATTGCCCTCGAATTTTACAATCAGATCGCGGCCAGTATAGGCTCGCGCCACCCGAATGGCGTGCATCGTCGCTTCGGTGCCAGAACAGGCCAGGCGTACCATCTCAACCGCCGGGCACATCTCGACGATCATCTCTGCCACGGCAACTTCGAGTTCGCCGGTCATGGCAAAGAGGACACCTTTTTGGATTTCTTCAATGACTTTGGCATCTACCTCGTCATAGGCATGGCCAAGAATAATGGGCCCAAAGGCCATGCGATAGTCAATGTATTGCTTTCCATCTACGTCCCACAAGTAGGCGCCCTTTGCCCGTTCGACATAGGGCGTTATTCCGTCCCCCCAATAGCGGAAATTGGAATTGACGCCTAACGGAACAACTTGTTGTGCCCGCTTTTGCAAGGATTGCGTTTTTGGCCCAAACATAGCAAACTCTCCTCCGGGAATTTTGTGGTTAGCGGATTGTTTCTTCGTCAGCAATATCTCTGGCAATTCGCGTCGGCACACGCCACTGATAAACATCCTTCAAAATAATCGGCACAATGGATGTGGTGGTCTTTCGTACCCCCGGAATTTTGCGCACCACTTCTGTCACAAAATGATAGATTTCTGCGGTATCTTTGGCCACGACCTGAATACTGACATCCGTTTCGCCAATGCCACAGGCAACATAACTGATGTTGTCAAATTCAGCGAGTTTTCGGGCCACTTCCAAAATTTGGTCGGCTTCCACTTCCAGCCAAACATCGGCAATAGTAGAAAGACCAAACGCCTGTGGGCGAACGACTGCCCCGATGCGGATAACCCCCTCACGCAGCAAACGCTCCATACGGTAACGAACCGCCCTCTCCGAAATGTTTCCCACCCGGCGGGCAATTTCCGAAGCCGACATACGGCCATCTTCCAGGAGCAAATTGACAATTTTTATGTCTATTTTGTCTATTTCATACATAATTTCGCTTTTTCTTTTCCGAATTTTACAATGACGCTGCGAATATACATAGTTTCTTCCAGAATGTCAAGAAAATATCCAAAAACGGAATTTTAGAGCGGAAAACATTGACGCTAAAGTATCGCAAAGGTATAATCGTCCTTCGGCATTATTCCCAGTTATTCAGGAGTGAAATATGGTAGCAACAGAAGTCGCGACGCCCGTCGCGCTGGAACCAAAAATGAAATTGAGCGGAAAGATCATCAAGACAACTCTGGCAGGCGCATTGGTCGACATCGGCCAGCCCGTGCCCGGCGTTTTGCACATCTCACAGCTGCAAAAAGAGCCGGTGAACAAAGTTGAAGACGTGGTTCGGGAAGGACAGGTCGTGGATGTGTGGGTGAAACGCGTTCGCAAAGATCGCATTGAACTCACCATGATCCAGCCCCTTGCGCTGGAATGGCGCGAGATCAAGCCAGATATGATCGTCAAAGGCAAGGTGGTGCGCATTGAATCCTACGGCGCTTTTGTAGATATTGGCGCTGAGCGCCCTGGCCTGGTTCACGTCAGCGAACTGACTCGCGGGTATGTGAAGTCCCCCAGCGAAGTGGTCAAAGAAGGAGACGAGGTCGAGGCCAAGGTTCTGGAAGTGGATCGCCGCAAGCGGCAAATCCGCCTGAGCATGAAAGCTTTGATGCCGGAAATCGTCGTGGAAGAAAAACCCGCCAGAGAAGAACGCAAAGGTCAGGGCAAACGCAAAGGCAAGAAGCAGGAAGAAGAAGTGGAAGTGGAGCAAACCCCTGTTGAGCCCGAACTGACCGCGATGCAAATCGCCTGGATGGAAGCCCAACAACGCGCCCGCTCTCGCTCTCAGGAACAGAAAGCCAAACGCGCAAAAGCCGGCATCTCCCAGGAACACGAAGAAATCTTCAGCCGAACCCTGGAAAAACGACTGCCGACCGGTGGCTAAAATAAAAACAGCCCCTCTCACAAAGAGGGGCTGTTTTTTGTCAGCTCACAAGTTTTGCACTGTGGACATCCTGCGCTTTGTTATAGCCCGCTGCGCAAAAAGGCTTCCATGAAGCCGTCCAGGTCACCATCCAGCACCGCCTGAGTGTTGCCTGTCTCATAATCGGTACGATGGTCTTTGACCATCTGGTACGGATGAAGCACGTAGGAGCGAATCTGGCTGCCCCATTCCGCTTTGGTGTATTCGCCACGTAAAACGGCGATTTCCTGCTCTTTTTCTGCTTGCTTGAGTTCAAGCAGACGAGCGCGCAAGACACGCATGGCATTTTCGCGATTTTGCAATTGCGAGCGTTCGTTCTGGCAGGTCACGACGATCCCCGTCGGGATGTGCGTAAGGCGGATAGCCGTAGCATTTTTCTGAACATTTTGTCCGCCCGCGCCCGAAGAGCGGAAAACGTCAATCTTCAGATCGTTGGGGTTAATTTCAACTTCAGGGCTATCCATGGGGGCTTGCGGCAGCACCTCCACCAATGCAAACGAGGTGTGGCGACGATGGGCAGCATCGAACGGGGAAAGCCGCACCAGCCGATGAACACCTTTCTCCGAGCGCAAATAGCCATACGCATAACGACCATTGACGGCGATAGTAACGCTCTTAATTCCCGCTTCTTCGCCTTCGGTGAGATCTAAAATTTCGGTCTCGTAGCCGTGTCGCTCGGCCCAACGCAAGTACATGCGTTGCAACATGGCAGCCCAATCCTGCGAATCTGTGCCGCCGGCGCCGGCATGGATGGCTAAAAGGGCATCATCTGCATCGTAAGGGCCAGAAAACAGGGTAGCAAAAGAGCGTTTTTCCAGTTCGGCTTCTACTTTTGCTACCTCTGCTTCCAATTCGGCGCGCAAACTTTCATCATCCATACCAACAAGTTCGATTAAATCGGCAATATGTTGATCGAAGGAGCGCCAGGATTGCACTTCTTCGCGCAAGGCCGTAACTTCTTTCATGATGCGCTGAGCGGCAGGCGCGTCGTTCCAAAAATCAGGCTGTTCGATTTGTTTTTCAAGCTGAGAGAGTCGCGATTCCTTGTTCGCCAGGTCAAAGACGCACCATGAGTTGTTGAGTCAGGTCACGTGCGGCCTGCAAACGTTCCAGTAAATCTTGCATAGAGCCTCCATTACGAAGAAGATAAAATACCCGCGACAAAAGCATCAGGATCAAAGGGTTGCAAGTCCTGGGCCGATTCGCCCAGACCAGCAAAAAGGATGGGGAGTCCAAGTTCGCGCTGAATGGCAAAGGCCATGCCACCGCGCGCCGATGAATCCAGTTTTGAAAGGATCACACCGGTAACACCCACTGCTTCTTTGAAAGCGCGGGCCTGTTGCAGGGCGTTCTGGCCAGTGGTGGCGTCCAACACCAGCCAAACAGCATGTGGGGCACCCGGCATAGCCTTTCCAACCACACGATGGACTTTTTTCAGTTCTTCCATCAGGTTGTAACGAGTGTGCAAGCGCCCGGCGGTATCCACGATGACAAAATCCACGCCGCGGGCGATGCCTGCCTGAACAGCGTTAAACGCCACCGCGCCCGGGTCGCTTTCCGGGGCGCCACTAATCACTTCGACCCCTAGCCGATCGCCCCAAACCTGAAGCTGATCCACGGCCGCGGCGCGAAAGGTATCGGCAGCGCCCAAAAGTACCGTCCGGCCTTCGGCGAGGAAGCGTTGAGCCAGTTTCGCGATAGTCGTCGTCTTGCCGGAGCCATTGACGCCAACGATGAGGATCACGCTTGGTCGCGAGGACCAGGCCAGGGTCGGAGGCGCATCGAGGCGGGCGCGAAGTTCCGCTCGGAGGGCCTGATAAAGTTCATTGGCGCGCGTCAAGCCCTGGGCGCGTACGCTGCGCTTGAGCGCATCCAGAATCTCGACGCTGGTTTCCAGGCCAAGATCGGCTTGAATCAGGAGTGATTCAAGGGCATCCCAGGTTTCCGTAGTGATTTCACTTGCACCAAGTAGATTGGCAAGACGGCCAAACGCAGCTTTGCTGGTTTTGGAAAGCCCGTCCCGCCAGCGGGAGAGTAAATCGGTCATGGAGGGCGATTATATCACGGGGTAAGAATGTGTTTCATGATATACTCTAAATGTCTTGAGGGACAGGTATCCCCAAAATTCAATTTTCGAAAGAGGAAGTATAAGTATGCCTGGTGAACCGATTAACGTTACAGATGCCGCCTTCGAAAAGGTCGTGCTGCAATCTCCTATTCCGGTCATCGTAGATTTTTGGGCGCCGTGGTGTGGACCCTGTAAGATGGTCGCCCCTACGCTCGAAAAGTTGGCCAAAGAGTACGAAGGGAAACTGCTGGTAGCGAAAGTCAACACCGACGAAAACCCTGAGTGGATGATGAAATACGGCATTCAGGGCATTCCGACTATGCTATTCATCGCCAACGGGAAAATTATTCATCGGCAAGTGGGCGCGCTGCCCGAACGTATGTTGCGAGATATCGTCGCACAGTTTCTGGAAGTTGTAAGCCAGAATTAGTTCTTTTGGGAGCCGGGAAATGAAAAAATGGATGGTGGCCTTGGGGATGGGCCTGCTCTTGAGCGGTTGCATGCCTTTCATTTTACAGCCTCAGGCTCCAAGCCCGGCTCCTACGTTTCCCTTGCCCGCCACGAATTCCCCAACCGCCACGATTCCCCCACAACCAACGGAGACGGGAACGCCTCTCCCCCTGCCAAGCAACACCCCCCTCCCCACCGAAACCGCCACAACAGAAGCGACATTCACGCCTACCGCGACCGTCACGCTGTCAGCCGTGACCAGCACAGTCACGGCGACGGTTACACTTTACCCGCGTTTGTACGGCACGCTCCCCCCTTCCGTGCCCTTCGGCTATGTCACGTTGAAAAATAAGGCTCGGGCAGAAGCTTACGTTTCGCTTCAGTGTACAGCGATAACGGGGCAGGTGAGCATTCAGGAATATCCTGTGCCGCGCTATGGGTTTATTTCGCTCCAGGTTCCAGCAGGTGACTGTCATTATGTGGCCTGGGTGGGTGGACGGCAAATGACGGGCAACTTCCACTTGAGCAAAGAGCAGGACCTTGCGATTACGCTCTATCGCGATAAAATAATGCTCCATTAGTGTTTTGTTGCAAATCCTTTCTGTGTCACTGCGAGGCGGCCCAAAAGGCCGCCGAAGAAGTCATCTCTCCTCGCGCGGCGATTGCTTCGCTGCGTGCAGGCTCGCAAAGACACCAGAAATTGGGTTTCTCCTCGGATTACAACAGAACACTTCACCAGCATTGTCTTGGAGAATTGTATGAGGAAACTGACGATCTTTCTTCTGGTCGCGGCGGCTTTACTGGCAGCCTGTGGACCACAAGCTACTCCCACCATCAACCCGGCAGATGTGCAGAACACGGCAGTGGCCGCGGCGCTCACCATGGTAGCCATGACGCAGGAAGCCATTCCCACGGCTACCCCCATTCCCCCGACCGAAACGCCCACGCCGACACCCCTCCCAACGGATACGCCGACCCCCATGCCCACGTCTTCGGTGCCCACGCTGGCCCCGACCAATCCGCCGACAAGCGGGGGAGGCGGTAATGATCCATGCAACAAGCCGCTTTCTACCAGCCCAGCCGGGCCGACCACAACGCTCAAAATCGAAA
The DNA here is from genome assembly GCA_034433385.1 of Anaerolineales bacterium. Classification (GTDB taxonomy): domain Bacteria; phylum Chloroflexota; class Anaerolineae; order Anaerolineales; family Villigracilaceae; genus DAOUAN01. Next base: position 12,344 of record DAOUAN010000173.1, read on the forward strand.
ACAACAGTAGCGGGCCGATTAATCTATCGCTTTACCTGAATCAGACACCTTTTGGCGAGTGTGGTTACCGCGGCTTTTCGAACATCAGCAAAGGCAATTCAATTACCGTTGAGTTACCGCAAGGCTGCTATTCGGCATATGCCTGGATTAACGGCAAGAATCCGAAGACAGTCAGCGGCGGCGGGTATTGCATGAATAACACCGATCAATGGACGCTGATCGTCCGCGATACCAACATTATCCTGAACCCACCGTAAACACTGAGCTGAGAAAAAAAGCAAAAACATCCCGCGGCCCCTTGACAGCCACGGGATGTTTTGTTTTTGGGTGAGTTACTCGGAAATCCTCTCGATGTGAGCCCCCAGCGAACGCAATTTTTGATCCACATTTTCGTAGCCACGTTCAATCTGACCGATGTTGCGGATAGTGGATTTCCCCTGGGCAGCCAGAGCAGCCAGCAGCAAGGCCATGCCAGCGCGAATATCGGGGCTTTCGAGTTTTTCGCCGTAAAGTTGAGTCGGTCCCTGCACCAGGCAGCGGTAAGGATCGCACAAAATGATACGCGCACCCATGCCAACCAGTTTATCGGTAAAGTACATGCGCCCGGAGAACATCCAATCGTGGAACAAGACCGAGCCAGACATTTGGGTGGCAACGGTGATGGCAATGCTGGTCAGGTCGGTAGGGAAAGCTGGCCAGACGTTGGTTTTGATTTCGGGCACCGCGCCATCGAGATCCGAGAGGATGATTCGGCTTTGCTCGGCCGGGACGAACAAATCATCGCCCTGCATTTCCATTTTGACGCCCAGGCGTTCGAATACGTGGGCAATCATCTTCAGATGTTGGACGCCGGCATTGCGGATGCGGATCTCCCCCCCAGTCACTGCCGCGGCACCGACAAAGGAGACGACTTCCAGGTAGTCGGGACCGATGGTGTATTCGCCACCGCCCAACTGCGGCACGCCCTCGATGTGGATGGTGTTCGAACCGATATCCGAAATGCGCGCTCCCAGGCTGTTGAGAAAATGGCAGAGTTCCTGCACGTGCGGCTCAGAGGCCGCGTTGTGAATCACCGTTTTCCCGCGAGCCGTGACCGCAGCCATGATGGCGTTCTCGGTAGCCGTGACGCTGGCTTCGTCCAGCAAAATATCGCTGCCATGCAGTCCATTGGCGCGGAATTCAAACATGCGGTCGTAGCTCACTTCGGCCCCCAGGGCGCGCAAAGCCAGGATATGTGTATCCAGGCGACGACGGCCGATGACATCTCCGCCCGGCGGCGGCAGGCGCAGACCCCCACTGCGAGCAGTCATGGGGCCGGCAAGCAAGATGGAAGCGCGAATGCGGCGGCACAGATCGGGGTCGAGGCTGGCCGGCTGTAAGGTCGCAGCGGTGATGCGCCAGGAATGGGGAGAGAGCTCTTCAACGGTAGCCCCCAGGCTCTCGATCAGCCGGCGCATGTCATACACGTCACGAATTTGGGGGACATTGTGCAACGTAACCGGTTGATCCGTCAACAGGCAAGCAGCCAGAAGAGGCAGGGCCGCATTTTTGTTGCCAGAGGGCGTAACTTCTCCCCTGAGGGGAATGCCACCTTCAATCACGAATTTTTCCATGTTTTCTCCTCAAGTTCGGTTTTGCGTAACTATACCATTGGTCAAGATGTTACAGTGTTTTTAAGCTGAATTCGGGGTAAGTAGATACGTATCCCAAGTTGACATTCCGTACATCCGAATCTTCGTGCATATAATATAATTGCGGCTATGAACCTTCTCCCTGTCTTCGTTTTGGGTTTAATTGCCGGTTGGCTGGTCAATTATCTGGCGGACGTTTTACCACTGACCCGTCAATTGAGCCAGCCCGTTTGTCATCATTGCGGAACCAAATTATCGCCAGGCGATTATCTTCTGCTGCGACGTTGCCCTCATTGTGGACAGCGTCGCTCCACGCGCACCTATCTAACACAAACGATCTTGCTCGTGGGCACATTTTACCTGTGGTTTGACCCACCGCGGCGGTTGGGATTCGGATTCGCCTATCTTTTGCTGATTTACCTGGCCATTGTCTTTGTCATTGATTGGGAGCATCGCCTGATCCTGCATCCGGTCAGCCTGAGCGGAGCGATTCTCGGACTGGGAATCGGCTGGTACGCCCATGGGCTGAGCGACACACTCCTCGGCGGGGCAGTGGGCTTTGGCTCTATGTTTGTGCTGTACGTTCTGGGGGAGGTGTTCGCCCGCTACATGTCACGGCGGCGCGGCGAGCCAATTGACGAAGTAGCCCTCGGCTTTGGGGATGTCAACCTGGCCGGCGTGGTGGGGCTGCTGCTGGGCTGGCCGATCATTATCCTGGGCCTGTTGTTTGCTATCCTGGCCGGCGGCGTAGCCAGTTTGGGGGTTATCCTGTACATGCTCATCCGCAAACAATATCGCGCCTTCACCGCGATCCCCTATGCGCCCTTCCTGGTGTTGAGCGTCCTTTTGCTGCTCTACCGTTAGATTATTTCTCGATCTCTTCGGGAGGCAACTGAAGCGGGGCGGTGCCCAAACGGTAGCCAAAACCGCGCACAGTCAGGATGCGTGCCGGATTGGCCGGATCGCTCTCGATTTTTTTGCGCAGCATCAGGATATAACGACGCACCAGAGCGGTATCATCCTGGCGATAAGCGCCCCATACCTCCTGCACCAGTTCGGCCTCGGTGGCCACTTTGCCCCGACGGCGGACCAACGCCTCAAGCAGGCGAAACTCCGTGGGGGTCAATTCAATGACTCGTCCGGCCACGGTGGCCTGGATTTTTTCCGTATCGAGAAAAATATCACCATAGACGAAATGCCCCGGCTGGGTGCGCCCCGGGGAGCCGACGCGCCCCAAAACAGCCTGTACTCGTGCCACCAGCTCGGCAAAGCTGAAGGGCTTGGTGACGTAATCATCCACGCCCAGGCGAAAACCGCGCAATTTATCCGCCTCGGTGGCTTTGGCAGTAAGCATGATGATGGGCACATCGCTCATCTCGCGCAAACGAGCGCAAACTTCCCAGCCATCTACGCCGGGCAACATGATGTCGAGCAAAACGATGTCGGGATGCTCCTGGTAGGCCAGGCGTAAGCCCATCGTGCCATTTGGGGCCGTCACCACGTCAAAATTTTCGCCACGCAGGTATTCACCCAGCAGGTTGAGCAAGGTCAGGTCATCTTCGATGAGCAAAACTTTTGGGTTCATCTGGCAACCTTCAAGAGAAAATAAAAGCAGGCGCCGCCCAGGGCCGAAGTCTCATAGGCGAGATCGCTGTGCATCGCCTGGAGCAAACGTCTTGAGAGATACAACCCCAGGCCATAGCCATAGACGGTTTGGGCATCATGGGCGTTCAGACGCTGGAATTTCTGGAACAGAAAGCGCCGTTTTTCAGGGGGGATTCCCGGTCCGGCATCCGAAACTTGAAGGCGTACGCCTTTCTTTTCTGCAGTAGCCTCAATGAGCACCGGGCCAACGGGCGCATACTTGAGGGCATTGTCGATCAGATGGTGTAAGATGCTTTCCAGGGCAGTGGCATCGGCCAGCACCAGCGGCAAATCAGCCGAGACGTGAATTTCCAGGCGCTCATAGCCAGGGGTGTGCTCTCGCTTGCGTAACACTTCTTCAACGATTACAGAGAGAGAAAGCGGCACCAGGCGAAGGGTGAGACGACCGGCCTCTAAAGCCGAGAGATCCAAAATGTTTTCAACAAAGCGGCTCAGGCGGCGGACTTCAGCCTGCATCAGCCGCAACGTGGACTGTTCCCCCTCACCGGCAGGATCGCGGGCAAGGAGCAATTCCAGGCCACCCCCCAGGTTGTTCAAGGGTGTGCGCAACTCGTGAGAAACCATGGAGATAAAATCGTCCTTCAGGCGATCGAGCTCTTGCAAGGCGCGATGTTGCTCTTCCAGGCGTTGATAAGCCTCGCTCAAGGTGCGCGTTCGTTCAGCCACTTTGGCTTCCAGGCCAGCGTTCAATTCTTCCAGACGATGATGGAGGGCCTGCAATTCGGCATACGCCTGGCGAATGGCATTCTCCTGTTCCTTTTGCTGGCTGAGATCATGCGCCACCCCCGCCACAAGGGGACGCCCTTCGGCCATGATCGGGCTCAAGGTAAGCAAAAAGGGACGATTTCCGGTACGTAGTGCGACCTCGAGAGTGAACGCCTGATGGGGTGGCCAGGCGGCCAGGCCAGGAGTATCGAAGACTTCGCTCAGTTTTTTTCCCAACCAGGCGTCTTCTTCGGGCTGCTTCATTAGGTGCGCCAGGGCCGGGTTGCCCAGGACGAAGTTCCCCTCTCGATCGCAAATAAAAGCCGGGTCGCCCAGGCTACTGAACAATTGCCAGTAACGCTGAAGTTCTGCTTCGCCGGCGCGAATGCCCAGGCGAACAATGACGATGACGCTCAGCAGCAGGCTCATGAGCAAGGCAAAGAGCGAGAACTCGTTCTGCCATTGCCATCGCACCAGGACATACCAATCCAGGGCCAGGACCAGGGTGATGGGCAAAAGGTTTTGAATTTGGGCGCTGAAATCAATCAACGGACGGCGTCGGCGAGGGCCAGCCGTTTTCTCGTCGCGGCGTTGACGCAGGGCCTCATTGCCAATCATCAGATAGGCAGCGATCCAGCCCAGACTGGTCAGTGAACCGCTGCGGTAGCTTTGTGAAAGGCTAAAAAAAGCGTAGGCATAATCGGCCAGGGTGAGCGCCAGAATCGCGGCGGCCAGGATGATCATGGTAAAGCGCGGCATGCGCCCGGCCAGAAAAGCATTGACCATGATCATCAGCAAGAACAGATCGGCCATGGGATAGATGACTGGTATCAGCCGAACAGGTTGGAACCAGAGGGATTCATCCAGAATAGGATGCAGGAAGAGCCAGCCAAAGGTGATGATCACCCCGCTGTTGATGATGAGATCGAGCAGGAAGCGGAAACGCGTGGGGGCATGGCGAAAGCCACGAGAAAACAGGAGCAGGCCAAAGGTCGCGAAGGGATACGCCAGCAGACCAAAAAGATCGGCCAGAGAAACGCTCGGGGGGTCATTCCTGCGCACCAGGCCGTAAAAAATCCAGGTCAAATGACGCAAGGCCCACCCCACCATGGCCAGGGCAAGGTACAGCCAGGCGCGCCGTTGATCTTTGCGGAAAGAGGGTAGGGCGAGGAGAATCTGCAACGCGGCGGTCACCCCAGGGGCAGCGACCAACAAATTGCCCCAAAAGAGGCGCACTGGTCCTTCGGCAGGCGAAAAAAACAGCCAGAGAAGGACCAACAGCAGGTAGCCGATGGCTTCTAGCAAGGCGATCGGTTGCCGGATCGGCCAGCGTTGCACTTGTTGCCAGAAAAGACGCAGGCGGTCTTCCATCCCAAAGTTCTCGTGCATTGATTATAACGGTTTCGAAACAATCAGGAGGCTGCGCTTGTCAGTCACAGCCTCCTGAAGATGGTTGCCCCGAATTCAGCCCGCTAGCAGTCGAAGCATCTGGTGGGGGTAGGAGTGACAGAAGGTGTAATCACCGGCGTTGGCGTGCGGGTTGGTGTGCGGGTGGGCGTCTTTGAAG
>DAOUAN010000174.1:0-3676 GCA_034433385.1 Anaerolineales bacterium
ACCTGCCCGAACCCCTGGCCCCCGGTGAGACACTGGTACTCGCCCTGCTCGACGAAGTCACCGGTCTCTCACTCAATGCCACCTACTATCCCATGCAGGCGCGCGATCCACTCACCTACACCGCCGTCTTACCGCTGCCCATGCAGGCCATCATCAAATATCGCTATGCACGGCAAAGCAGTGTCCAAATCCTGGAAGATACCAGCTTCAGCACACCGATTCGCTATCGCCTGTATTATGTCAGCGGGCCGGGAGAAATAAACGACATCATCAGCGATTGGAGCGACAAAATATACAGCCGTCCCCTGGGCAGCATCCAGGGACGCATTGTCAACTCGGATACCGGAGCGCCCATCCCCAATCTGTTGGTCACCGCCGGCGGCGAACAATCTTTTACCGATTCCGCCGGCCGCTTTGACCTGGAGGGACTGCCTACCGGCACCCACAACCTGGTCGTCTATGCCCCCGATGGCAGCTACCAGACCTTCCAGCAAGGAGCGGTCGTCGGCGAGGGATTGGTCACCCGCGTTGACTTGCAGGTGAAACCCGCCTCGCGTGTCAACATCACCTTCATCGTTTCCGTGCCTGCAAACACCGTCGCCGGCGCGCCGATTCGCCTGGCAGGCAACCTGCTCCAGTTGGGCAATACCTTCGCCGATCTGCAAGGCGGCCTGAGCACCATCGCCGAGCGTATGCCCACCCTGACCCTCATGCCGGATGGACGTTACACCACTACCCTCAGCCTGCCGGTCGGCGCCTACATCCAATACAAATACACGCTGGGCGATGGCTTTTGGAATGCCGAACACAAAACCAGCGGCGAATTTGTTTTGCGCGAGTTCGTCGTTCCCGCCCAAGACCTGGTCTTGCAAGATCAGGTCGAAACCTGGCAGGCCGGCTCTTCTTCCCCCATTCTCTTTGAAGTCACCGTCCCCTCCACCACACCGGTGGGCGAAATCATTTACATTCAATTCAACCCCTATGGCTGGTCCACGCCCCTGGCTATGTGGCCGCTGGGCAACAACCGCTGGGCCTATAAACTCTACAGTCCTTTCAACCTGCTGGGCGAATTTGGCTACCGCTACTGCCGCAACGCCCAATGTGGCGTCGCCGATGATGTCGCCACCGTTGGCGAAACCACCCCCGGTCACCGCATCTCCACCAGTCTGTTTGGGCAAGACCTTCAAGACACCGTCACCGCCTGGCGCTGGCTGGACAACGGCGAACCCACCACACTGGTCGGCGCCCCCATTGTGGCACGCGCAAAGGGCTTTGCCGCTGGCATTGAGCTACAGCCCACCTTCCGCCCGGAATGGCCCTATTTCACCCCGCAGGCCTTCACCAACATCCAGGCCCTCGGCGCCAATCAGGTCATCCTGACCCCCACCTGGACGTACAGCCACATCTCCCCCCTGGTTTTTGAGCCCCTCCCCGGAAAAGACCCGCTCTGGATCGACACCGCCATTTTGACGAATCAGGCCCGCAGCCTGGGGTTGAACGTGGCCATCTTCCCCCAACCCCGCTTCGCCGCCTCGCCCGCGGACTTCTGGCTGGGCGCGCCCAAAGACGCGTTCTGGTGGCAGACGTGGTTCGACCACTACCGCGCCTTTGCCGTCAATTACGCCGATCTGGCCGCCCAAAGCGGCGCCCAAACCCTGATTCTCGGCGGCGACTGGCTGACTCCGGCGATCCCCGGCGGCCCTCTGCCCGATGGCTCCCCCTCCAACCTGCCCGCCGATGCCGATCTGCGCTGGAAAGCAGTCTTCGATGAAGTGCGGCAACATTTTCACGGTCAGGTGTTATGGGCATTGCCTTTCACACCGGGAAACCTGCAACCACCCCTTTCCCTGCTCAGCCAGGCCGATGGAATCTACCTGCTCTGGTCAGCCCCCCTGGCCTCCCAAAGTGGCGTATCGAAAGATGCCCTGGCCAGTGAAGCCGGGCGCCTGCTGGATAACGAAATCTCCGGCCTGGCAACGATCCTGAACAAACCCATTCTTATCGCCCTGGCCTACCCTTCGGTTTCGGGCGCTTCGCTGGGTTGCCTGGCCGATGGGCGCGGCGGCTGCCTGGATTGGTCCGCTTTCAGCCCGCCAAATGCCGATCTACCTTCCTTTGCCCTCAACCTGCAAGAACAGGCCGACATTTACGAAGCCATTCTCACCGCGGTCAACGAGCGTCCCTGGGTAGGCGGTGTAATCAGCCGTGGCTACTATCCCCCCGTGGCCTTGCGCGATAAATCCGCCTCCATCCACGGCAAACCGGCCGCCGACATTCTCTGGTACTGGTTCCCACGTCTGTTGGGGATTGTGAAATAAAGACAAAAGCGCCACCACCACAGCCGCCGTCCGGCAAACAGACTTCCGAAGTCTTGGAGACTTCGGAAGTCTGGCATTAAACAGAGGGAACAGTCTCTCCCCCCATTGCCACCTGAGCAATCAGACAGCAACCTCGCGGGCAGGGATCATAAATCCTTGCAAGCTCATTGCAACTCCCTCGTTAATCTAGCGCTTCGTTTTATATTTGTTGATATTTATGATGCTATTTGTCTAAAAATGTAGCTATAGCTTTAACAATCGCTCGATACGCTTCTTTAGACCAGACCCTCTTCAAAATCATGCCGCTGGTTCGTTCTTTTACAGGGGACTTTTTGCTTGTCATCGGGGTGTTCACTTCCCAGGATCGCTGTGGGGAGATATTTTTCTCAGGAGATTACCAATGTATAAACAATATATTTCAGCCATGTTCTCTATCTTGCTGCTGGTGGCATTGACCCTGGCACAAACCGCCATCGTTCGCGCCGCGCCAGGGGATACCAGCCGCGTTTCGGTGAGCTCGAGCGGAGCCGAATCAAATGGGGATTCCTACCATGCAGCCATCTCTGCTGACGGACGCTATATCGCCTTTGAATCAGATGCCAGCACTCTGACAAGCGGTGATACCAATGGCTGGGTGGACATCTTCGTTCGCGACACCCAGACAGGCACAACCACCCGCGTCTCGGTCGATTCCAGCGGCAATGAGGCCAATAGCGACTCATACTCCCCATCTATCTCTGCCGATGGGCGCTATGTGGCCTTCGAATCATACGCTGACAACCTGGTGATTAACGACACCAACTGGATGCCCGACGTTTTCGTCCACGACATGCAGACCGGTACAACGATCCGCGTTTCGGTGGCATCCAACGGCGATGAAGCAAACGATGGTTCATATATGCCAAAAATTTCTGCCAATGGACGTTACGTCACCTTTGAATCGGATGCGGATAACCTGGTGAGCGGCGACACGAATGCAGTACGGGATATTTTTGTTCATGATCTTCAAACCGGCACCACGACCCGCGTCTCGATTGCCTGGAACGGAAACCAGGCCAACAGCAATTCCTATGTATCCTCAATTTCCGCCGATGGGCGTTATGTGGCGTTCCAATCAGATGCCAGCAACCTGGTCAGCGGAGATGCCAATGGGTTTAGCGACATTTTCGTCCGCGACACCCAAAGCGGCACCACCACACGCATCTCTATCGACTCGAGCGGAAACGAAGCAAATAACGACTCGTACGAGCCGGCCATCTCCGGTGATGGGCGTTATGTAGCTTTTTTGTCCTATGCCAGCAACCTGGTCAGCGGAGACAACGGTAGCTTTGCCGACATTTTCCTTCACGATACCCAAA
>DAOUAN010000175.1:0-5245 GCA_034433385.1 Anaerolineales bacterium
GGGGTGGGGAAGGTGAAGGAGATGTGTTTCAGCCCGAGGGCGTCGGGAGGCGGGGGCGGCGCGCCCTCGCCCTGCCAAGTGTTGTAACCGATGTGGTGGTGATAGCCGCCCGCCGAGACCATGCCCATGCGGAAGCCGCGCGCCGTCCCCATGTCGTCGAAGCCGAGCAGTTCGTGGTAGAAGCGGCGTGTCTCTGCCAGGTTGGAGACGTAGAGGTGGAAGTGTCCCATGCGCGTTTCGGGCGGGACAGGCAGGTCGAGGCGGTCATCGGGCTGGAGGTGGGAGAAGAGCGCGTCCAGGTCGAGCGGTTCGCGCCCGTCGCTGGGGCGCCCATCCGCCCATTGGGCGTAGAAACTGCCGTCTGTGTTGACGATGAACACGCCGTCTTCGGGCGATTCGCAGTACAGTTCGATTTCGTTGCCCTCGGCGTCGTGGGTGTAGGTGGTTTTGGTCATGACGTGGTCGGTGGGGGCGTTGGGCCACTTGAGGGCAAACAGCCGCCCGATGGCGCGCGCCAGTTCGCGGCGGTTTGGGAAGAGCAGGGCAAAGTGATAGAGTCCGGTCACGCCGCGGTAGCGTTTGCCGTTTTCGATTTGCGTCAGGCGCACGAGGTCGCGCCCTTCGACGCCCAGCCCGGCGCTCCTCCCTTCCCGCCAGTTGAGGCGCAGCCCAATGACCTGCTGGTAGAAAAGGAGTTGATTCTCAAGATTGGCAACCTTGAGATGGACGTAGCCCGGCAGGGTGCGCGGGTCAATCCGATGGGGGGAGATGGCGACAGGCTGAGGAGGGTTCATTTTGGACGGTGGATGATGGACGATGGACGGTGGACGATGGACGGTGGAAGGCCTACGGTCCACGGTCTACTGTCCACGGTCCACGGTCTATTTCCCGTACCACATGCGCGCCAGCAGGTTATCGCGCAGGATAAACTGATGATAGAGCGCGGCGCCGATGTGCAACAGGATGAATAAGACAAAGAGCAGGAAGAGCAGTCCGTGCAGGCCGGGGTTGAGATCGGCCGGGATGGGTGCAATGCCCTCAAATACTGCTGAGGGCAGGTTATAGCGGATGGAAAGCCCCAAGCCGGTGACGCCCATCAGGATCAAGAAAAGATACAGGGTATGGTGAACGCTACGCCCTATCATGTCTAGAAAACGGCTGCCTGTACTGACATCCTCCGGGCGTGGTACACGCCAGCGAATCACCAGACGGATCAGCGTCAGCACCAGAATGGTGATCCCTATCGGCATGTGCAGGCGCAGGATGGGGGCTTTCGCTTCCGGCGGCAGGCCAACACTGGTCAGGCCAAGATAGAATTCGGCAAAAACCAGCAATACGGTGAGCCAGTGAATCGTCGTCCAGAGAGGGGAATAACGTTTGGGGGTGGAGGGGGTGACCATGGTTGAGAATCTCCTGTGAAATTTTGTCATTTACTTTTGGTTACAGGTTATGAGATTGGGTGCCCAACTTCAAAGCGGTATAGTCTCAAATGTGTGAGTGGGATGATCTGAGGCGCGGGCAAACCAGCCTCTTGTGCCAGGGCGGCGATTTCTTCCGCACGCAGACGTTCCTCCTGCGGCGGGCCAAACTCGCCCATCTCATAGGGCCATTCGAGCAGCGCCACCCGCTGACGGGCGACACGCGCGGCTTCTTTCAACGCCTGCAGTCGGTCATCGGTCTCGTGGAAGACCATGCCGTGAAAGACCAGGTCGAAGGCGTCGTCGGGGTAGGGCAGGGATTCCGCCAGCCCTTCGCGGAAGGTCACCTGCGGGACGAGTTGCCGCGCCGCCGCGAGCATCTCGGCGTTCACATCCAGCCCCTCGACGCGTAGTCCGCGGCCGGCGAAGGCTTCCGCGAAGATCCCCGTGCCCGTGCCGACATCCAGCACCGAGGGGGCGGTCAGTCCCTCGAGGGAGTGGGTCAGCACGGTGTCCAGGTCGAGGCGGGCAAGTCGCTCCGGGCTGCGCAGGCGTTCAATTTCGGTGAAACGGCGTTCGTGCATGGTCTTTTCCTGGTAGGAGGGATAGTTTGGTTTAGTTTACAAGACTTCGGAAATCCTGGCAAGTTGACAGCCGGGAAAGTCTGCCCTGTTATCGGGCAGTTCCATGCCTTCGGGGGGCGTATCCGGGCGCAGGTAAAATGGACGCCAGTCCACGTCCGCTCCATGTTCTTGAATTAACTTTGCGACCACACCCTGGCCGACATAGCACCAGGGTCAGACATAATCGGAGTAGATGGTCAGTTTGAGAGGAGACATGATTTTCTTTCTAAACCCCCCTCTCCCATAGGGAGAGGGGGCGGGGTGAGGGCAATTTAGAATCCCAGATTTTCCTTGACGAGGATCATCGTCGTGCGTCCGGGCATGACCTCGCGGTGGACGATGAGCAGCTTGCTGATGTTGCTGTTCATGCCGTAAGCGTTCAGGGCGCGCTCGTCTTCCAGCGGCAGCGAATACTCGCGGATGCGCTTGAAGGCTTCGTCCAGGTTCGGCACAATCTTCTGCGCGCCGACCACCCAGACGACGTGCGCCGCGCTGGCGGCATAGCCCGCCAACTGGCTGCCGGTGTTCGAGGCGATGACGACCGTCCCGTCTTCGGTCACAGCGTGGACGCTGCCGACCATCCATTCCGGCACCGCGCCCATCTTAATCATCTCGCGCATTTGGGTGGCGCGGTCCATTTTGGCAAGTTTGGCGCGCACCGAGTCGTAGCGCCGGTCCACTTCGGCGGGGATGCCGAGCGCCTCCAGCGTCATGGATGAAGCGGTGAACACTTCCGCCCCGGCGGGGATGAGTTCGAACAATTTCTGTTTGGCTTCCTCGCCATTGGCGGCGACGATAACCTTGATGCCGTTGGCTTCCAGCGCTTTTGCGGCGCGTTCGATTTGTTCGTCCGAAGCAAGTCTGGCATACGCCATGTTCGGCACGAGTTTGGATTTGGTTTGGGTGATTTCGGGGGTTGCCATAGTGTATCTCCTTCAAAGTTGGTGATTGGTAGATTGGTGATTGGTAGATTGGTGATTGGTAATTATGCGCCGAAGAGACTCCAGCGTCCCCAAGCGACGAAGAGCGAGAGTGCCAGCAGGACGACGTTCATGGGAATAACAATGTTCATCTTGACTCTCCTTTGTAAGTGTGATAGGATACGAATGTGGTTTATTCAACTCGCGTTGCATAATAAACATTTGTTGCGTAAGCGTCAACCGTCAAAAAGTGATTTGTGTTGAATAAACGACAAAGGAGCGAAAATGTTGGCAAATCCCCCTGCCCCCGAAAAACTCGACCCCCGCGTCAAACGGACCCGAAACCTGATTCAACAAGCCTTTAGCGAACTCCTAGCCGAAAAGGGGTTTGCCAACATCACCGTGCAAGACATCACCGAGCGCGCCGAAATCAACCGCGCCACCTTCTACGCCCACTACGCCGATAAATTTGCCCTGCTCGAAGAGAGCATCCGCCAGTCCTTCCGCGCCGAACTGGAAAAGCGCACCCTGAGCGCCTGCCACTACAGCGAAGACAACCTGCGCGCCCTCATCGTCACCGTTTGCGAGTTCATTGCCCATTCCAACGAACACTGCAAATCCAGCGAGCATCAATTCGACTCGCTGGTCGAAGCGCAGGTGCGCAAACAGATTCAGGAACTCATCGAACTCTGGCTGGCGCAAAGCGGCGCAGACTTTGACCGTCAGACCGCCGCGACCGCCGCCGCGTGGAGCCTTTACGGGCTGGCGCTGCAATGGAGCCGCCAGAAAAACCGTCCGCCTGCCGAGCAGTTTGCCGAGCAGGTGTTCCCGCTGGTGGCGGGGACTTTGGGCTTAGCCTGAAAATGAGGGGAGTCTCTTTTTACGAAGCGATGATGAGAGAAAAATTCGGCAAAGACCTGCCTCCCCACCGAGTCAAATATCGCCCGTTGAAGCGGTAAAAACCGTCCCGAAGGGTTGCAGCCTTCGGGACGTTCTGTCATGAATGTCACGCGCATGAAGCACGGGTCCGATACCGAAGCGCTGAACCTTCCAGCCACAAACTATTAAGCGATTGTAATGTACCAGCCCATCGAGACCGATATAATTTCATTCATGAATTCCTCGCTTTCCTTCTTCAACCGCATCCTCATCCCGCGCCTCCCCAAAGAGACACCTGCCTGGTATCGTGCCCGCCTGACCATGGCCGTCGGCGGGTTGACCCTGGCTTTTTACTTTTTTCCCGAAATCATCAGCCACCTGCTCGTTCCCCTCGACCCCGTCTCGCGCACCGAGATGCTCATCATCCTGAGTGGCGCCGCCCTGACCCTGGGCGGTTTCCTGGCGGCAAAATGGGGACGACTCCAACCCGCCGTCTGGCTGGTGCTGGGCGGCTGGACGCTCGACATCCTGCTCGATATCGCCTTCGGCGAAGGCATGGAACTGGGCGCCACCATGGAAGTCTGGCTGATGTTCGGCCTGGTGATGGCGTTCCTCCTGCTCGACCTGCGCCAGTATCTCGTCTTTGCCGTATTGCAGACCCTTTCCGCCTGGCTGGTGGAATGGCTGCGCTACCGCAGCGGGCTGGATGTGAGCATCAGCGTGGAACTGCATCTCGCCGCCACCGCCCTGCTGGGACTGGGCGTCTGGCTGCGCCAGCGCGACCAGCGTCAGCGCGAAGAGGCGGCCGCCGCCCTCCAGCAGCAAAAAGATTACCTGCAAATGGTCATTGACGGCGTGCAATCGCCGTTTTACGTGGTGGACGTCAAAGACTACCGCATCCGCCTGGCGAACCGCGCCGCGCGTGACCTCGGGCTGGTCACTGACAAAGTGACCTGTTACGCCCTCACGCATCGCCGCGCCGAACCCTGCGGCGGAGACGAACACCCCTGCCCGCTCCAGCATGTGCGCGTCGAACGTCAGCCCTACACCACCGAACATATCCACTTCCGCCCCGATGGCTCCACCTACTACGCCGAAGTGCGCGGCTACCCGCTCTTCGATGAAAACGGCGAGGTCGTGCAGATGGTCGAATATTCGGCAGACATCACCGAGCGCAAACGTCAGGAAGCCGAAATCCGCAAGTTGCAGCAGGCGGTGGAACATGCCGCTTCGGGCGTCGCCATCGCCAACCCGCAGGGCGTCTTCGAATACGTCAACCCGACCTTCGAGCGCATGACGGGCTACAGCCGTGAAGAGGTCATCGGACAGCACACGCGCCTGCTCAAATCGGGCAAACACTCGCAGGAGTTTTACACCGAAATGTGGCAGACCATCGCGCGCGGCG
>DAOUAN010000176.1:0-17761 GCA_034433385.1 Anaerolineales bacterium
GGATGGAGTCGGCGAGGGGGAGGAGGGAGGGGAGCGGGGAGGACATAATTTGACAAATTCGCATTCGGATTGAAAATTTGTCAGGTTTGTGCTATCATCACGGTAGCAGACTGGCCATTGAAAGGAGCGTATGATCCCGCGCACGCTGCTTCCCAAACTGATCAGCCTGGCCGAGGCCTTCCAGGTGGTCACGCTGACCGGTCCGCGCCAGTCGGGCAAGACCACGCTGGTCCGCGCAGCCTTCCCCGAGATGCCCTATGTATCGCTCGAAGCGCCGGATATGCGCCAGTTTGCCCTGGCCGATCCGCGCGGCTTCCTCGCTAACTACCCGAACGGCCTCATCCTGGACGAAGTGCAACGGACGCCGGACCTGCTTTCGTACATCCAGACGATCGTGGACGAAAATCGTCAGGCGCGTTTTATCCTGACCGGTTCCTCCAACTTCCTGCTCATGGAGCATCTCAGCCAGACGCTGGCCGGGCGCACGGCGATCCTGACGCTGCTGCCGTTTTCGTTTGAAGAAGCGCCGCCGGGCGCGGAATCCTACGAGGAGCGCATCTTCCGCGGTGCCTATCCGCCGATCTATGACCGTGACCTCTCTCCTGCCGATTTCTACCCGGCTTACATCCAGACCTACGTCGAGAAAGACGTGCGCCTGGTGAAGAACATCGGGGACCTGGACGCGTTCATCCGCTTCACGCAATTGTGCGCCGGGCGGATCGGGCAGGTCCTGAACTATTCCAGCCTGGCCGGCGACGCTGGCATCAGCCCGAACACGGCCAAAGCCTGGCTTTCGGTGCTGGAGGCGGCCTACATCATCTATCGCCTGCCACCGTTTTACCGCAACTTCAACAAACGGCTGATCAAGTCGCCCAAACTGTATTTCTACGATACCGGCCTGGCCTGCTCCCTGCTGGGGATTCGCAGCGCCGAGCAGCTCGCATTGCACTATCTTAAGGGGGCGCTCTTCGAAAACCTGATCCTCAACGAGTTCATCAAGCGCCGCCTGCACCGGGGCGAAAGACGCTTCCCCTACTTCTGGCAGGATCAGCAGGGCCGGGAAGTGGACTGCCTGCTGGAAGCGGGAGAACGCCTGCTGGCGGTCGAGATCAAGGCTGGCAAGACGCTTTCTCAGAGTTACTTTGACAACCTGAGCGCCTGGCAGCGGCTTGTTTCCACCCAGGCAGAGACGAGCTGTTACGTGGTCTATGGAGGGGAAGCATCGCTGCAAACCCGTCAGGGGATGCTGGTGGGCTGGCGTGAGCTGGAACGCATCCCCTGGTGAGAGGCCGGGGGAAGTCGCATGGTCACAACCCATACACCATCTCCCAGACTTCATCCCACTCCTCCTGGCCGAGGGTGGCGCGCTGCAGGGCTTCGACCTGCAGGGCGAGGGCGGGTTGCTGCCAGGCGGCATGCAGGTACAGGGCGCGGCCAAATTGCTCGAAGCCGCGATGGACGAATTCCCATTCCAGGCTGAGCGGGTCGCGGCAGAGCAGGCCGCTGCGTTCCCAGAAGGTCAGGGCGGCGGCGAGGTCGGCGGCGGGGAGCGGGGAGAGGGGCAGGGATTGGCGCAGTTCGGGGTCGCCCAACGTCCCCCAGGCGATCTGCGCCAGGGCGCGCAGCGCCGTCTCCAGGTCCGGCAGCGAGGCGGGAGCGTTGGGTTTGTCGCGTTCCCATTCCAGGGTCTGGGCGATGAAGAAGCGGTACAGGCGCGCCGGCTGGCGGATGCTTTCGGCCTGTTTCAGCCCCCCTGCGGCGGAGCGGGCGCGCAGCACGCCCACGGTGAGCAGGGTGGCGTAGAAGGGACTGGAGAGGCCGGCGCGCGAGAGGCGATCCACCAGACGCAGCAGTTCTTCCAAGAGGGAGTCGCTTTCGCTCTGCGAGAGGGAGAGGAGGCCCTGTTCGGCGAGTTGACGCAGCAGGGCTTTGCCCAGGTGGTAGGCCAGGTCGCTCAGGTCGGCGGGGCGCATGGGCTGGATGGCGAAGGTGGAGAAATTGCTCTCTGGCAGCGCCCGCGGGCGCGACGTGAGCAGCAGGCGATTGCCCTTCCAATGCTCCCCCTGCCACAGGCGATGCAGGCTGGCCAGGAAATCGGCGCGCTCCGCGGCAGAAAGCGGGGCTTCGTCCAGGGCGTCGAGCAGGAGCAGGGCGTTTCCGTCCCGGACGGCGGCGCGCAGGACGCGCTCGACGAGGGCCGGCTGCAGGGTGGAGAACGCGCCGCACACGAGCCGCGCCCAGCCTTCGAGCGGGTCGCCGTCCGCCGGGGGGAGGGTGACCAGGCGGGGGATGGTCAACGGGATGGGCAGCCATTCTCCCAGGCCGGGCAGGAAGCGCTCTTCGGAGGGGGCGGCATAGGCCCAGGTCAGGTAGCGCAGGGTGGTGGTCTTGCCTTCGCCGAGCGGCGCGGTCACGGCGACGGGATGGGGTTGGCTCAGCAGGCCGCGCAGGTCGAGCGGCGCATCGGCGGCGCGGACGGGTCGCTGCCAGGGGCCGGAGGGGGCCAGCCGCGGCGGCCGGTATATCGCGCCGATGAAGACGCTGAAGGAGAGGCCGGTCAGCGGGAAGGTGTGCCGTTCGTAGGCGGCGGCCAGGTGCGCCTGGTAGAGGGCGCGGGCTTCGTCCAGGCTGCCGCCCTGGGCCAGCCAGTCCTGCCAGCGGCGCGAGAGGCTGCCGTGATCGGCGAGCGTGAGGCGGTTGCCATCCCCCAGGACGATGACGCTGTGGGTCACATCGCCTTCGACGCGCAGCACGGTCGGCGCGCCGAAGCGGGCGAGCAGGTCGCGCAGGTCGTGGATTTCCCGCGCCAGGGCGGCGATCTCCTCCTGCCGCGGCGCGGCGGGGAGGAGGGATTGGAGGAGGTCGTACGTTAGTGAAGCGAGGAGGTTGAGGAGGAAGTCGGTAAGCATGGGCGGGTAGTCAGATAGTCAGATAGTCGGATAGTAGGACAAGGCTCCGCCTTGTCACAGGCGGGTAGGATAAGGCTCCGCCTTGTCCAATCGGGTGAGCGCGGCCAACAGGTGGTAGGACAAGGCTCCGCCTTGTCCAATGGGGTGAGCGCGCTCAACAGGATGGTAGGATAAGGCTCTGCCTTGTCCGATGGGGTGAGCTCGGCAGGCGAGGCGGGGCAAGGCAAAGCCTTGCCCTACAACGGGTCGCGTGCTGGAGGGAGCGGAGGGTTTGTTTGCTCTAATTCGCTCCCGTTTCCTGTAACGCCTTCTCAATCCGCTCCACCACACTCGTTTGCGGCGAACCGTCCCCTGGCTCGCGCTCGCGCGCGATGCGCTCCGCCTCCAGCAGCGGGATGCCTTCGGGGATGGGCGAAATGGTGTCAGGGCGCGGCGTGCCAATATCGTTGACACCCGTTTGCCACCAATCGCGCAACGCGATGAGCATCCTGCGCCCATCTTCGCCGCGTTCCAGGCAATAGGGGATGATGGGGCGCAACGGCGTACCTTGCAGACGCCCGCTCAGGACTTCATCCAGCAAAAAGCGGTTGTAGCGCAGGGCATAGATGAGCGCCTGCTGGTAGTAGCGCAGCGCGGCGTCAAAGCCATTGTCCCATGCTGGCGCATTGCCCTCCCAGGCGATATGCCCCTGGGTGAGCCGCAGCGATGCCAGATGATCGTTGTATTCGTACTGCTGTGCCAGTTGCTCTGCTTCTGCCAGCAGCGGCGGGATAGCGGCGTAGTCACCTTGCGCGTGTTTGACGCGGACGAGACCTGTTAGGGCGCATGCGTGCCAGTAAATACGTCCTATCTTCTTTAATTCGATGCACTCCTCAAACCCTTTTTGTGCCGATTCAAAATCACGCTTCGCCTCATTTAGCAATCCCCACCAGTTCAGAAGCATAGGCATTTCCCATTTATCTGGCCATTGACGGAAAGTATTGAGGCTTTCAGTTAGATACCAATCAGCTTTCGACAGGTCTAGACAATACAGTGAAACTAGTCCTTCGAATCCTTGTGCCAATGCAACAGCCGGCTTGTCATTGAGGTGTTGGGCCATATCGATACTTTGGGTAAAGCAACTCATAGACTCGGTGAGCTTGCCCTGCATCCCTAGAGCCAAACCAAGGTCTCTGAGAAATGACATGGGTTGCTCACCTTCGCCTAGTCCTCCAATAAGTTCATATGCCTCTCTCAAGTTCTTCTCAGCCATAGCATACAATCCTGCCCAGACCCATCCGATAGCTAATCCGCCAAGGAGTTCTGCTCTCAAAAATGACTCTTCTAACACCTTAGGAAGGAGATGCAATCCTCGTAATTGCATCTCAAATCCTTCTTTCCAAAGTCCTTGGTTCAGATAATGATACTTCAATATGTTATATGTAGCAGCCAACCCATAGAAGTCGCCATGCTGCTCATAAAACTGTCTTGCCTGGTTAAGCACATTAAGAGAATCTTGCCACCTTCCCTGTCTACGGTATATACCACTTAGCTCAAGCAAATGGAAAACCAACTTGGAATCCATTGGGATGCCATAATTCGGGACTCGTTCTAGGATTTGAATTGCCTTTGCGAAGTTTTGTCTTTCGATTCTCCTTGCTATTCTTCCCCAATCACATGAGGCGTACGCCCGTAACTTGGGTTCAGCGTTTTCATTCCCAACAATATTCTGGTATGTTGTCTCCGCTTGATTCCAGTGTGCCTGGAGATGTGCAAGTCTCGCCTTGTAATACTCCCTCCACAACCCGCTATTCTCCCGCTCCAGCGGATAAGTATTCACGTCGTTCAGCAAGGCGCGCAGGCGGCTGACCAGCCGATAGCGCACCAACTCTTCCGCCATCTCCTGAAACAACTTGATGCCCGCTTCTTCATCGGCGCGGATGCGGTGATATAGCCGCTCCAGCGATAGCCGCTCGGCTTCTTCGCCCGTTGCCTTTTCCAGCCGTTTCTCAAAATACGCCGCGGCGCGTTCGTGCAATTCGCGGTGGCGTTCGGCATCCTGCACACGCAGGTTCTCGTCCAGGATGTCGCGCACCGCATCGTGCAGCGCCAGCCCTTCGGCGCGCGTCCGCACAAACGGGAAACGCCGCAGTTCGTTATAGACCTCGCGCACATCTTCCCGCTGTAACACCGAGCGTAAAATTGGCTGGTCAAACCAGCGCACAATCGCTGCCGCTTCCAGCGCTGGGGCCAGTTCCTTCGGCACGCCTTCCATCAGGCGGTCAACGAGATTGGCAACAATTTCGGGCTTGACTGCCTGAAAATCCTCCACGCCGTACTTGACCCACAACTGCACCGCGCTCGTCACCACCATCGGCAAGCCGCGCGCAAAGGCGATGATGGCTTCTACCTGCTTTGGGTCGGGTTCGCCGCCGCGCAGGGTGGCATAGTAGCGCCGAATCAGTTCGCGCATTTTGTCTTCGCTCATCGGCTTGAGTTCTTCCACCTGCGCGTTCGCCATCCATCCGTGCCAGGTACGGTCCCAGTTCGGCACAGCGCGCCCTGCAATCACGAACAGGACACCGTGGGACAAGTTTGAAATTTGTCCTACCCTCTGCACGATCTCGCGCGTCCAGTCCTCCAGCGCGGTCATCTGCTCGAAGGTGTCGAGCATCAGCACGATGCGCCGCCTGTCCGCCGCGTTCGCCATATCGGCAAGAAAATCGCCCGTCAGTTTTTTCGCAGGGTCAAGGAGCAAATCCACATCGGGCTTTTTGAAGCCGCGACTGAACAGCCAATCGGTCAACGCTTCGGCGCCCATCCCGCCCAACTTGCCGACCAGCGGTCCGATGCCTGGAATCGTGCTGGCAGCGGTCTCGACCAGCATTTTTGCCGCTTCCTTGGTCACTTTCCCCGCCGCCTTCGCCGCTTCGTTCTCGACCTTTGTCTGCAAGGCGCGATACTGGGCGAACGTCTTGCCGGACGCGGGAAGCGGCACGCCGTCGGCTTTCAGGTCGTCTGCCCAGCGGGTCAACACCTCCAGCGCCGATTTGTCCTCATCGCCAGCGGCCAGCGCGACGGGGACGTTGACGCTCTTGCAGTGCAGGCGAAACATCCGCAAGAGCGACGACTTGCCCACGCCGCCGACGCCGTGGATGACCAGGATGCGTTTGGGCAGCGCCGGCGCGGCGAGCCATTGCTTGAACATCTCGCGCAGATGTTCCACATCGGTAAAGTAGGATTGGAGTTCTTTGTCAAATTCGGATTGCATAGTTTTACCACCTTGATAAGAGATGAGTCAGAGCGTTAAATCACGCCTCGGCGGAAAGTTTTTGCCCAGTTCCCCAGCGGCGGATTTGGCGAGTTCAATCCCGCCTTTGAGCAGGTAGGGGAGGAGAGGGGCAAGGAGGGGGGAGAGTTGGGTCGCGTCCATAGGAGCCTCCGAAAAATGGAACAATCTGATTTCAACCTTTTGCCATGCGAGAGAAAAGGCAATCTTTTATGAAAAGTCATAAGCCGCGGATTCCCACGATTTCTTCGCCGTGGGAATTGCGGTGCAGGGAAAACAGGGGACTTTCGTGCAACACCTGTTCTGCCCCAATCAGCCGGAAAGGAAAAATCTCCGTTGCGTTGATCAAATCCGTAACCAACCAGTAGTGCTCCGGCATGCTCCCCAGCACGCTCCAGAGCAGCCAACGACAAAGTTCCGGTTGAGCCAGCGTGAGAGGCGGGCAAGATTGATATATCCCGGCCGAAGAATTCAGGACGCCCCAATCCGTCAGGGTCTGCAAAATGCGTTCCACCGAGCGTTTGATGGTGGTTTGATTGCTGTATCGTTCCAGGACTCTGGTGATTACCTCTTGTTTTGAGCATTCGCCCTGCAGGCGGAGCAGGCGGCCGCAAATTTGCGCCGTCTGGCGAAAGGTGGGGAAGACAAAAATCGCCATGCCCCAATGCAGGGCGCGGCGCTCTTCCAGCGTCAACTGAGGGAACAGGCGCACGGCTTCATCCCGCAAGCGGAGGGCTGCTTCGTCTTTGGGGAACCAGAGCCAGGAGAGGACATTGGCTGTGCGTCGAGCGGAATCGCCTTTTAGTCCTTCGGTCGAGAGCCACTCACGGAGAGAATGAGAGGATTCTCCCTTGACGGCCAGTTCCAGGGCGTGTTCCGCCCACGAATAGCGAAGGAAGCGTTCAAATATGGGCATGATGCTATTCTACCTTACCCAGGATGCGCGCCAGCAGGTCGGCGGCCGTGCCGCGCACGAGAATATCGTGCCATTTCTGATTGGTGTAGCCGCGCAGGCAGCTGTAACAACTGGTATCCGGCTGGCAGCCTTCGCAACTCGCCACGCGCCGATAGGCTCGCTCCAGGGCGGGGCGCAAATGATTGGATATCATCTCCACATGGCCGGAACCGCCAGGGGTGGCGTCGTAGAGCAGGAAGGATGGTTCGCCGTCCTGGTAGAAAATCAGCCCGTCCACGTCATTGCGCGGAATCTCCAGCGCGTCGCAGGCGCCGTTCAGGATGGCGTAAAGCAGCGAGTAAATGGCGCTTTCGCCCTGGATGGGCAGCGAAAAGCGTAACTGCAATACGTCGGTCATGAAGTGATGCCCCAGAGCGTGATTTTCGAGCGCGCCGGTGCATTCTTCATGTGTAAGTGGGTTCTTATGGCTTTTAGGCTTTTTAGATTCATTGCTTGTAGACGTTCCGGGGTCAATCACATCTGCCCAGCCGCATCGAGAGCAGATGCGAAACCCAGAACCGCGCCCGTTGTTGACCAGCCCCAGGTAAGCATTGCGCGCATAGCTTTTGAAGACGCGGACGCCGGAATCGAAATCCGGGTCCGGCTCGACGCGGCTTGGGTCGAAGCCTTCCGCCGCTGAAGCGCGATAATTCGCCAGATACACCCGGCTGGCAAAGAGGCGCTCCGGCGGAGTTTCTCCGGGAACGTCGGTTTGGTTATCGGCGATGAAGCCATGCTCTGGAATCAGATATACGCTGCTGTGCTTTGCCTGGATAGGCTGTCCGCATTCGCACTGCCGGATGGATTGGTCGCCGGGGAGGATGTTGATGCGGTTGCAGTGTTTGCAAATGGCATAGCGATAGATGACCGGCGCTCGACCGGGCAGACGTTTGACGCCGCGGCTGTACCAGATTTTGCCTGCCGCCACCACCTGCCCGCCGGGGGCGAACTCGGAGATGGCTTGCTTTAAGTCGCGGTCGAGTTCGATGTTGTCTGCGTCGGGAATGTGTAAATGGTCGGTTTGCAAAGGAACGACGTCGGTGGGAAAACCGTATTTGGGCAGGACGTTTTTAGCGCCCAGGTAGCCCAGCAGGTCACGAGAGCGGATGGTTTCTTGCACTTTTTGGCATTGCTTGGCAAAGTCATAGTTTGGTTTTGGCTTCGCCTTTTCTTGTTCTTCCAGTCGCTTAAATTCACTGAGTTCGCCCCGTAACGTTTGAGCGGCTTTGTCCAGCACGGCGTCGTCGGAATCAATCAAGTAACTCAACCAGCCCCAATCGTTCAGCGATAAACGCTGCGGCAGTTCCGGGTCGTCGGTGGGAACAATGCGCTGCAGGGCGGCCTGCACTTCCGGCGGGCGGGCGCTGAGATAGGCTTTGAACAAGACCACGCCGTCGCGGGCGGGGTCTTCGGGGGCAAAAAAGTCGCCGGTTTTCTCGTATTCGTACCCATAGCGCTCTTTCGCCCAGCGCAGGAAGGCGGCAAAAGCCACCGAATGCAGATGGCGGCGGATGATTTTCTCGTTTTTGAGCGGCACAATCGGCGGGCGGATTTTGCCGGCAATCATGCGCTCCGGTTCGGCGTAAAAGGTCAGGTCGTGCTGGCGGCGCTGGGCAAAGGTGACTGCCATCGCCACGCTCTCGCTGCGGCGCCCGGCGCGCCCGGCGCGCTGAATGTAATTGGCGGTGCTGGGCGGCACGTTGCGCAGCAGGACGGCGTTCAAATCGCCGACATCCACGCCCATTTCAAAGGTGGTAGAACAACTGAGAACATTGACCTTGCCCTCAATGAACTGTTGTTGAATTTCCGCGGCGCGTTTGGAAGTCCACTGAGCGGTGTGCTCCTGCGCCTGCAAGACCAGCGGCTCTTCGTACTGGTACTGGTAACGGTACAGGTTGTCTTCAATCACATATTTGCGTTCGGCGAGCGGCTTAAGTTCGCCGCGGCAGCCGTAGGTGGGGCAAACGCCCTCCACGTTGAAGGCGCTCAGGTTCTGGCAGGTATCGCACACCCACCAGGGCGAGAGGTCGTCCAGCGTGGGGATGACCTCCCACAAGTCGTGGCGCAGGCGATAGACCACGCCCACCCGCTCTTTGCTTTCCGACTCGAACCAGCCGCCCCGCGCCTGATTGAGAATGTAACTCCACAGGACGGGGAGCAGTTGATTGACTTGCTGGATGGTCGTATCCGACGGCGTTTTTTCGCCCTTTTTCTTCGCCAGCAGACGGGCGAGATAATCGCGGCGGCTGTTGTTGTAGCGCTCGGCGGGCAGCCAGCTATAAATACTAAAATCTCGATAGGTCCCCGCCATGCTTTCTTTGACGTAAAAGTACCTGGCGCGCGGCGTAAAAAGGCTTTTGTTCTTTCCAATGATATCTGTGTCGCCATAGTCGTTTTTCGCAAACAGGTAATTGACCGCTCCCTGACGCCGCAGGGTGTTGAGCAGGATGGCAAGCGCTTGATAAGATTCTTCGAGCGAGAGGTTCCAGGGGGCGGCAAGCAATTCCTGAGGCGGCTGCCAGTCTGCATTGCGAACAGGTCGAAAATACAATAGACCGACGCCTTCCAATCCCAGTCGCTTATCCAGGCCGCTGAATTCTTGCATAATCCATCCAGCAATTTTTACTCGCTTGCCAAAAGGCGACAAATTGTTCTCCTCTTCCAATGCCCGATATTGGTCTGCTTGTGGCAAAAGAATTTCCATCCAATCAGCCAGACGCAAGGGCTCCTTTTTCCGCATCGCTTGTAAAGACTTAACCATCAGCCGGCGGCGCAGTTGACGCTCCTGGGCGCGCTGCAGGTAAGGGGCAAAGAAGGCGGCGCGCTGGCGGCTATCGGTAAAGGCGAGCAGTTTGCGCCCGTTGCCGGGGTTGTTGTGCTCTTTTGCTCCTTCTTTTGCAGGCGGCACGTCGCGGTAGAGCGTGCCAGCCAGCACGCTGACCGGGGCGTCTTGCCCGGTGAGGAAGCGGTAAATCACGCCGCCCCTGGTGTAGGTGGAGCAGGAGACGCAGCGCTCCAGAGTGCGCTTTTTGCCCATCACTACTTGCGAGACTGTGCGCAACGGCACGCCGCAGCCGCAGGGCGCATCGCCAGGGGAAAAGACCGCGCCGCAGCGCGGGCAAAGCAGGGCATCTTCTGTCTTTTCATCCGGTTCGCCTTCCACCCCTTTTTCGCCCTCAATCAGCGCGTCTTCATCGGCGGCGACGGCTTCCAGCGATTTCAGCACGAAGTAACTTAATCGGCGGGCTTCCGCTTCCTCCCCATAGAGCACGCTGTTCTGGATGAGATAGGATTGGTGCGGGTCGCGGGGGTTGTCTGCGGAAAATTCGCTATCGGGGGCATCATCTCCGCGGCGTTCATCACCGATGAGGTAACTCGTGCCGCAGCGAGTGCAGTTGGCCAGTTCAAAGACGCGGCTGCCGCAGTGTTCGCAGAATTTACGGCGGTTGAGGAAGAGCGAGGGCTTGCCTTCCTGCTTGTGAGCAGGGTGTTCGGTATTCAGGCAGACGAAGGCGCCTTCCAAAGCGCGGGCAAAAAAATGATAGCGGGCAGGCAACAGGGAAACTTTATCTTCCCGTTCGCGTGCCAGGAACGCTGCCGAGACGAGATTTGCCAGGGCCTGCTGCGCCTGCTCTCGCTCCAGGTTGGGGAAAACCCGTTGAGCGGCTTCGTCCAGCGGCAGGGGACCCGCTTGCAGGAGGCGGCGCAGGGCGTGGATATGCTCGTCGCCGCTGAGTAATTCATACAGGAAGCGCGGCAGTGAATCGGCTGAATCTCGCGCAGCCTGACGGGCAGATTCCAGCCGCGCCGCGTCCATGCCGGGGAGCGCTTCGGGGAGAGAAAATTGCCCCGTTTCCCGAAAACGGTCAGCCAGGTCGGCGAGCGCCGCGTACAGGTCTGGCGCGCCCTGCCCCCAGGGAGCGGCAAGTCCGCTTTCCGGTTCGCGCCGGCTGAAGATGACGTCTTCAGGGGCGAAATGGAGCGCAAAGAGTTTGGAGGCGAATTGGGCGATCTGGGCGCGTGTTTCGGGGGTATCTTCGCCCAGGGTGGCGCTGATGGCGAAGGCTTGCAGTCGTTTTTTGCCACCTTGCGTGACGCGGTCTTGCAGGCGACGCAGCAGCATGGCGATTTCGGTAGCCTGCGCGCCATCGTAAGCATGAGCTTCGTCCAGGACGATGAAACGCCAGTGCTTGCCAGTTTCGCCGTCGAACAGGGCGGTATCAGCCGGACGCAGGAGCAGGTATTCGAGCATGGCGTAGTTCGTGAGCAGGATGCGCGGTGGGGTCGTTTGCATCTGCTCGCGGCTGATGAGTTCGTTTACGGGCGGTTCTTCGCCGTTGACTTCCTTATAAAGTTCCAAGGCGTCTTGATAGGTATCCTGCGTATCGCCCACATAGCGTCCAAAGGTGATTTGGGGAAAGTTCTTCAGGTAGCCGCGCAGACGCTTCATCTGGTCGTTGGCGAGGGCGTTCATCGGATAGAGCAGCAAGGCGCGCACGCCGTGCTGCGAGAGAGTCCCGGCTTCGGCTTCGCGCGCCAGGCTATCCAGAATGGGGATGAGGAAGGCTTCGGTCTTGCCGCTGCCCGTGCCGGTGGTGATGACCAGATTGCGCCCCTCTCTGGCTCTGCGGACGGATTCTTCCTGATGCCAGTAGAGCGGGCGGTCGAGACGAAATCCATCATCATCGTCGTAGCAAAAGGCTTGAAACCGGCTGGACAGCACGCTCTCTTGCATCAGGTCTTTAATCGTTTTGCCCGGCGTAAACGGTGGCGTCAATTCGAGATAAGGACCCTTGACGAGCATGTTTTCGGCTTCGAGGGCGCGGCTGAATTCCGCGCGCAGGCGGTCATCCTGAAATGGTTTGATGGTTTTGAGATAGCGGAGATAGGCTTCGCGCAGACGGCGGGCGGTTTGGACGGGGTGAATGGGCATGGTCTATTCTCCAGAGGGGCGAGTATCGAGCGGGTTTTCCGGCGCGGCAGCGCGGTAAAGCAAGGGGGAGATGAGCGAAAAAGAAGCCGGCAGCGGCAAAACGCTGGTCTGGCTGCAAAAGGTGCGGTGCGCCTGCCACTGTTCGCTGGTCGCTTTGCCTCCCAAAGCAGCAAATCGTCCGCAAGCGCAGCGGTTAACTCCGCTTCGACCAACGAGCGTAATCTGCTTGTGGGCGAGGTCTAATTCCGCTTGCTGACCGGGCCAATGGAGCAGTTCGATGTTCAGGGCAGGCGTCTCTTCGACGGGAAAAAAGAGGTCTTCCCGCTGCGCGCCGCGAATTTCGAGAATTTTTCCCCAACCGACATCACACAGGACGTAATAGCCGGTTTTGACCAGATATTCCGGCAAATCCATATATCGGCTGAGTTCGCGCAGCAGGCGGGTGCGCGTGGGCGAGGCAGGCGATTCTTTGAGCAGGTGACGGGCAAAATCGGGGCTATCTTTGAGCAAGGCGGCGGCATCGGATTCGGAAAAGCGCCCCTGCGCCAGAAAGTCCCAAAAGACGCGGCGGGATTCTTCGGCATCGGATGCGAGCAGCAACTGCAAAGCGCGCAGAATCACCTCCGGCTCGCGCGCCAGTTTGAGAACGCGACGGGCGCTTTCGGGGCGGATGGTGCGGGCTTCGAGCAAGTTTTTCAGATATTTTTGAACGAAGTCGGGGGAGTAGCGTTCTTCTTCCAGCCTTTTCAGGGTTTCTTCGCGGAAGAGGTGCATGAGGAAGGCGCGCCGGTCTTCCTGGCAGTCGTATTCGCCCAGCCAGCGCGTCAGAGCTTCCAGATGAATCAGGCTGGCGTCGCGCCAATGCGCCAGGCACCACTGAATTTCCTCTTGAACTTTTTCACGCCAGCCCAGGGAGTGATAGACGCACAGTTTCTCAAAATGTCGGGCAAAGGCCAGAGATGGCTTTTCATCTGGCGGGGCGTTTTCAATTTGCGCCAGACGCGCCTGCGGCGTGAGCATTTTGATTTCAATGGCATGGGACGGAGGAAACAGCGGAGGCGGGTTGTGTTCATACGGCGAGACCGCCACGAACTCGGCGCGGTAGTGCGCGGGCGGCAAGCCAACCTCAGGCGGCAGAGGGTACATCCACCAGCCTGGACTCGGGGCGGCGTCACTGGGCGGAGCGTCATCGGGCAGGGAAATTTCAATCGGCTCAAGCCAGGGCTGCCAGAGCGACCAGACTCGCAGACGGCGGTGACGCAAGGGGCGCGGTTCATACCAGTGCAAAATCCACCCGCCATCGGCTGTGGCTTCCATGCGGCAAACTCGAATATCCAGCGGACGCGAAAGGCGCAAGACCGGCAGGGTGACGTTGAGGTCCTGCCCGGCGTCGAGCAACTCCAGCGAAAACTCGAAGACCGATTCTTCGACGTGGGCGCGCAATGTATCGGAAAAAGCAGCCAGGTTGAATTCCAGCCACGCGGCGGAGAGGGCGCGGCTTTCGGAGGTTTGCAAAGGATGCTCCCGCCCCGGCGCGCTGAGATGCAATTCGGCCAGGGGTTTTGCGCCGTCTCTCAGCGGCAATTCCACCCGCAAGCGCGGATGGCTGGCTTGCAGCACTTCCGCCAGCGAACGACTCAGCGGTTGATGCGCCCACTCGATGGCGGCGTCTTTTTCCAGTATCAGCGCCCAGCGCAGGCGCGGGATGGCAACCTGCAAGGGCAGGCGAATGGCTTCCGGCTCGGCGGGCAGTTCGAGGCGCAGGGTGGCTTGCGAGGCGCGAGGGGGGACCCGGACTTCGATGTCCTCACCGTCGGTCGCTTTCCCGCCAGGGGAGAGGGGGGAAAGCGTGGTTTCGTCGTCTTCGGCAGAGAGAGAGACGCCAGCAGGTAGATGAACCTGAAAGGAGACTGCGCCCGCGCCGTTCGCGTCGGGCAGGTAATAAGGGCGCAATCCGTTGATTTGCAGCCCGGCGCAGACGCGGAAGGGCAGTTCGCTGACCAACCGCCCGCGCTGTTCGAGGCTAAGATGATAGGTGCCGACGGGCTGCTCCCCCAGCCAGCCGGAAAGCGACAGGCAGGCTTCGCCGTTCTCGATGACGAAGGGCAGGTCGCTTGCTTTAGCTTCCCAGCTCCCTTGCGGGCGGGCAGCCTCGCGCGATTCCAGCCGCAAAGTCCAGGTTGCCAACTCCTCCGCAGGC
Organism: Anaerolineales bacterium; assembly: GCA_034433385.1. Classification (GTDB taxonomy): domain Bacteria; phylum Chloroflexota; class Anaerolineae; order Anaerolineales; family Villigracilaceae; genus DAOUAN01. The sequence continues at coordinate 14,266 of DAOUAN010000176.1, forward strand.
GAGGCGGGGTTTTGCAGCGGCAGGCAGACCTGCGGCGCGGCGTTGTAGAGCGGCTTTTCTTCCACCGCCAGGACGTGCGGCGGCAGCGAGGAGGGGGAGAGCGAGGGTTCAAGCGGGCGCGAGACGGAGAGCGGCGGGCAGAGGTCCTGCCCCGCGCGCAGTAGACGCAGCAGGCGGGTTTCGCTCAGGTCCCAGGCGGCGGCTTGCCAGTCCTGCCAGGGCGGGCCGAAGGGTGGCAGAGATTGCAGAAGGCGGGCGGCCGGCTCGGCATGCAGGTCGCAATCGGCGGGGTAGAGCAGCCACAGGGCGCGGGCAGGCAGAGAAGGGGCGAGAGAAACTTGCCGCGTCTTTTCATAGTCGAACGCCAGGAGAGGAGGATAGCCCGGCGGGGGCAGCAGGCGCAGGGGGGATGTGTAAAGCGACGTTTCCTGCCCGGCGACGAATAATCCGACCTGAACGAAGGGAATCGGCTCTTCCAGAGTCCATTCCACTTCCGGGCTGAACCAGTCCTGTCCCTGGCGGACGGGGCGCAGGCGGGTCTGCGCGGCGTAGATTCCGCCCGTTTCGGGGTTGGAGAGGCGCGCTTCCAGCCGCTGACTGGCCTGCTCCAGACTGAGCGGCTGGGGCGGCAGGACGATGCGAAAGCCGGGGGCGTAGGGATCGAAAAACAGGCGCGGACGGCGGCGGCGCTGCGCGGGCGGGGTTTGTCTGGTTTGAAAGGCTTCGAAGGCTTGCACGACGTAGGGACGCAAGCCCAATTCCTCCGGTGCGGGCAGGGGCTGACCGGCTCTCGCCAGGCGCGCCATGCGGCGGCATTTGCTGAAAAAGGACTGCCCCGCCTCGTCGCTTTGCTGGAAAAAATGCCGCACCACGTCATCTACAAACAATTGGGCGGCATAGTGATTGAGCAATTGGCGCAGGGCTTCGGCGTCGTCCAGCCCGTCGTAGGGGGCTTTTTCAATCGAGGGCAGCAGGATGTATTGGAAGAAATCAGGCAGAGAAAAGGCCGGGATGCCGCCATGCAGGCGGATGGGGGTGAGGTATTCGTGTCCCCACTTGCCGCGAAATTGGCGCAGGTTGGGATGCGCTTCGATGATTTCCTTGAAAATTTTGCCCCAGTGGTGTTGTTCGCTGTGGAGTTGCGCCTGCGGAATGCCCAGGTCTTGTTTCACTTTATCCCAGAAACTGCGGTCTTCGTTGAAGGCGGATTTGAACGCCAGGTAAGTGACGAAGGCGGCCGGGTACTCCTGCTGCAGGCGGCGGGTGGCTTCGGTGAGACCGTGCCGCTGGACGAAATCTGCCAGGGCTTGCTCCAGTTGCGTGTGCGCGGCGCGTTCGAGCGGAATTTCGCTCAGCAGTTCGATTTTGGCGAGATGCGGAGAGAGCAGATTTTCCCAGTCCTGAAGGTGCATGTTCATCTCCTTTGTCCACCGTCCACCGTCTACCGTCCCTACAACAACTTCTCCTGCTTCGGCAGGGCGTCGGCGCGCAGGCGGGCGTTGTCGGCGTACATCATCAACTGCGGGTCGTCTTCAAAGACGCGGGCGGGCAGGCGCTCGGCGACCTGGAGGATGGTGGGGTAGTCGCGTTCCTTCCAGGCGCGGCTGAACCCGGCGCGCACCGCTTCGACGCGGAAGGTTTTGAGCCGCCCCTTGCCTTTGAGATAGACGGCAAACTCGCGTAAGAGACCCTTCTCGCGCAGGGCTTGCAGGTCGCTCTCTTTGGCGGGGTCGGGCAGGTAGTAGCGTTCGGATGGGTCTTTGAGGAAGTTCTCTTCCAGCAGGTCGCGCAGTTCGGGCAGGGATTCGTAGGGGACGAGGTGGGCTTCTTTTTTGAAGGCGTTGGAGAGTTCGGCGTAGGTGCGGGGAGCGCCGCCCTGTTCGGGGTCGAGTTGGCGGCGCAGCCACTGGATGGCGCTCTTTTCGTCGGTGATGAAGAGCGGTAATTGCTCGACGCGCTCGGCTTGCAGGCGCAGACGGTCGTATTCCGCCGCCTGGGGGTAGGTGAAGACCATGCCGTCGCGCTCGGCGAAGCGTTCTTTCAGCCCGGCGTAGAACTCCGGCGCGGAAAGCGGCACGGAGAACCCGCGCTGGATGTGCCAGGCGACCATGCGGTCGTAGAGCAGGTAGGGGGCGCGTTCTTCGATGAACTCGATGAGACGCTCGTCCTTCAGGTGCGGCGGGGCGAGACGCTCCAAATGCTGGCTGACGAAGTCCCACGCGCCGCGCACGCTGCCCGCTTCGGCGGCGAAACGCTGCTCGAAATCGGCGGCGGGTTTGTAGGCGGAGATAATCAGGTCTTGCTTGACGGCGGCGCTGGTGGTGACCTGCTTGAACGTGCCTTGCTGCTTATCCAGCGTGCGCACGTCGGCAACCATGAAGCCCGCCCGCAGCAAGGCTTCGAGGATGCTGTTCCAGACCGCGTTTTGCGAATTGTGGAACTCGACCGTCATCCAGCGCCCGGGTTTGAGGATGCGGTAGAACTCGCGAAAGCAGGCTTCCATCAATGCCTGATATTCGGGCAAGCCCTTGCGCTGGGTTTTGTTGACCACCGCTTCGGGTTCGTTGTTCGTAAACACGCCCAGCCAGGCTTCCCAGAGGAAGTTGAGTTCGCTGTACATCAGGTTGGCGCCGAAGGGCGGGTCTATGAAAATGTAGTCAATTGAATTGTTGAGCGCACTCACGCTTTCTGATGAATGTGCTCCAATAGATGTGCTTGTTGCCACTTTCTGTAATTCGAAAAATGCTTGCAGAATAAATTTTATATTTCTGGCAAACGACATGAAAACATTGGGAGGCGTAATAATGCTTGCAACATATAAGGTTCCAGACAACGGTCCTCCGCCTTTTTTGTCAGCTCGAAAACGGCGCAGTTTGGACGCATACGGGATAACTGCTGTAAAAGTCAATCGAAGAGCATTTTGTACTCTGTAGTTTCTAACTTTATTGATGTTATGCCACAACGCCGCCAGCGCCCACAGATTGCGGCGGGTGTAGAAGTGGTGGACGTGGGTCAGCCCAATGTCATCGTTGCGGCGGCTTTCGTCTCCTTCGGGCATACGATGGGTCGGGAAGGGGTAGGGAATGTCGCTGTTCTCGATTTTCTCCAGCAGGGCGAGGTCGTGTTCGTCGGGGCGTTTTTCGTAGCGCTTCTTGCCGACCGAATAATTAATCAGCACGGGGACCTGCTTCGCCATGCGCACGGGCTGTCCCAGGGCGCGGTCGTAGCGGGTCTCGAAGGCGCGCTCAACGCGCAGGGCGCGGCTCTCTTTGCGCGGGCTTTTGCTCAGCAGGGCTTTGCAAGCCGGGCAATGCCACTCGTCGCGCACCGCGCCTTGCTCGTGGTCCACCGCCACATCCCAAAAGGTCATCTCCTGCCCGCAGGCGGGGCAGAGGAAGACGTCGGACCAGACGGTGTAGTTGATTTTGCCTTTGACTCCCTCACCCCCAGCCCCTCTCCCACCAGGGGAGAGGGGGGAAGTGGGGGGGGGGGGGGG
>DAOUAN010000177.1:0-11227 GCA_034433385.1 Anaerolineales bacterium
TTATTCGTTATTCGTTATTCGTTGTTCGTGATTCGTGGCAGGGGAGGCGAAGTAATCGGCGGCGTTTTCGCGCAGGGTGGAGGCAGGCTTTCCGCAGAAGAGAGAGGCTTTGGCGATCATGCCGGCAATCAGGCGGCCAATGCGGTCATATTGGTCAACCAGGTATTTGGCCTGCTCTTCGCTGATATAGCGGCATTGTCGGGCGGATTCAATCCAGTGCAGCGTTTCCAGGCATTCGCTTTCGGCATCAGTCAGTTTGCTGATGAAATGTGCTTCGTAGCGGCGTTTGCCCCATGCTTCGGCAATCTGCGCGCCGATGGAGCGGGATGAGCGGCGAATCTGGTCGGTGAGCGAGTAGGTTTCTTCTCGAGGGAAACTTTTGCTTGTGTCGAAAATTTTCTGTTGCATCTCCAAAGCCACCTGATACGCCAGCAACTCCTGAAACCCATACGCATGCTTCAATTGGCTCTGGTAGGGAATTTCGCTCATCTTTCACTCCTCACGCCTCACGCATTACATCTCACGCATTACGCCTCGCGCCTCACGCCTCACGCATTACGCCTCACGCCTCATGAATCCAGCATCTTCCTCAACTCATCAAACTCCTCATCCGGCATGCCAAACCAGTTCTCCGGCTGAGGGAATTGTTTGCCGATGACCTCGTCGTGGTAGGCCTTCAGGCCGTTGAGGATGACTTCGCCGGCGTTGCCATAGACCTTGGCCATCTTCGGCTTGAACTTGGGGTACAGGCCGAACATGTCGTGGTAGATGAGCAGTTGACCGTGCGCGTGCGGACCCGATCCCAGGCTCATGATGATGCAGTGCTCGGCGCGCTCGGTGATGATCTGACACAGGCGGTCGGGGACCATCTCCAGCAGGATGGCGAAGGCCCCGGCTTTTTCGAGCGCCTTGGCGTCGTCGGCAATCTTTTTGGCGAGCGCGGCGGACTTGCCCTGCAGGCGGAAGCCGCCCAGCGCCGAGACCGATTGCGGCGTCAGCCCCAGGTGGCCGATGGCGGGGATGCCGGCGTCCACAATCGCTTTGATGCGGTCGGCCATGGCTGCCCCGCCCTCCAGTTTGATAGCGTCACAGCCGGCCTCGGCCATGAAGCGCCCGGCGTTGCGGACGGCGGTCTCGTTGCTCGGCTGGTAACTCATGTAGGGCATGTCGCCGACCACGAAAGCGGTCGGCGCGCCGCGGCGGACGGCCTGGGCGTGGCGGATCATGTCGTCCATCGTCACCGGCAGGGTGGAGTCGTAGCCGAGCATGGTCATACCCAGGCTGTCGCCAACCAGAATCATCTCGATTCCGGCCTGCTCCTGCAGGTAGGCGGTGGGGTAGTCGTAGCAGGTCAGCCAGGTGATGGGTTCACCCTTTTTGACCTTGTCGAACAGGTAGTTGATGGTGATTTTCTTGCGGGGTTCGGACATAGGGGACTCCTTTTTTGGGAATGCTAGACTTCGAAAGTCTGCCGGTCCTGGAAAGGCCGGCTCTCATTTCAGCCGCCGGAGGGCGCTCTCGCTCTTTTCCCGCAGGGCCGGCGGCGGCTTGCATTGCAGGGCGCGTTCGTAGTGCTGGATGGCTTCGGGAAAGCGCTTTTGCACTTCCAGCAGTTGATGAGCAAAATAGTAATGGGTGTGAGAGGCCGTCGGCGCGCAGGCGGTCGTAGAGTTCGCGCACGATGGACTTATCCTCGCTGGCGTGACAGAGAAAGACATTGAGTTTTCTGGCAGGATCGGTCATAGGCGCTCCCCAGCAGTTGCTTTGGACTGCACATACTATAGCACAAACCCATCATTTTTTGTTTAACTGGCTAACTGACACTTTCTGCTACAAACGCGGCGAGCTGGTGTATTTTTTCACAGGCACTTGTAATTTGGCCTTACCGGCCTATAATGAAAATGAAGACCCGGCGGTTGAGTGTCGCTTTTTTGTCCATTTCGTCTCACCCTGGGACCGAATGACAGGGCGGGACGGAGAAGGGAGTGGCAAATGAACGTAGAAGAATTGCTGGCGAAGGCCAAAAAGCCGGCCGAGGATGCATTGCAATTGCATCCGTACTATCGGGGGAAAGTAGAAACCGTTTTGAAATGCCCGGTTCGTTCCTTTGACGATTTTTCCATCTGGTACACGCCGGGGGTGGCTGCCCCGTGTAAGGCCATTGCTACCGATCCCGAACTCGTGTACGAATACACCAACAAATGGAACACGGTCATTGTGGTCAGTGATGGCACGCGCGTACTGGGCCTGGGCGATATTGGCCCCAAGGCAGGGCTACCGGTGATGGAAGGCAAGGCGCTCCTGTACAAGTACCTGGGCGGAGTAGATAGTATGGCGGTGATGCTAGGCACGAAAGACCCCGATGCGATCATCAACACCGTGCTCATCCTGCAGCCCGGCTTTGGGGGAGTCAACCTGGAAGATATTTCTCAGCCAAAGTGCTTTTACATCCTGGATACGCTGCGCGAGAAAGCCGAAATTCCCGTCTGGCATGATGACCAACAAGGCACGGCTACCGTCACCCTGGCAGCGCTGATGAATGCGCTCAAGGTGGTGGGAAAGAAAAAGGAAGATGTGCAGATCGCTTTCATTGGCACGGGGGCGTCCAACGTGGCGATCTCTCGCCTGGTGTTCGGCTGGGGCGTGAACCCGGCTCATTGCTACATGGTCGATTCCAGGGGCATCCTGGGCAAACATCGCAAAGACCTGGAAATGCGCAAAGCGGAATATAAGGACAAATGGAAATTGTGTAACATGACCAACGCTGAAGGTCGTCAGGGCGGTATCGCCGAAGCGCTAAAAGGTGTGGATGTGGTCATTGCGCTTTCGCAATCCGGTCCTGGCGTGATTCGGCCGGAGTGGGTCAGGGATATGGCAAAAGATGCCATTGTCTTTGCCTGTGCGAACCCCGTGCCGGAGATCTGGCCCTGGGAGGCAAAGGAAGCCGGAGCCGCGGTGGTCGCCACCGGCCGCTCAGATTTTCCTAATCAGGTCAACAATTCCCTTGGCTTCCCCGGCATCTTCCGCGGCACGCTGGATGTTCGGGCGCGCACCATCACCGATGAGATGTGCTACGCTGCGGCCGAAGCCCTGGCCAGTCATGTCGGCGAGACGCTCTCCCCCGACCATATTCTGCCCAACATGGATGATTGGGAAGTCTTCCCGCGCGAAGCCGCGGCTGTCGCCATGAAAGCGCAAGAGCAGGGACTGGCTCGCCTGCAGACGACCTATGAACAGGAATTCGAAAATGCCCGGCGGATCATTAAGCGCTCTCGCGATTTGACACACATGATGATGGAAAACGGTTTCATCGCTCCCCCGCCTGGCGAAGAGGAAAAGCCTGCCGCAACAGAAAAAATCCGTTCTGCTGCCTGATAGAAGGGAAGGAATGCCTATGTACGACCTCATTGTCCTTGGAGGCGGCCCGGCTGGCCTGACCGCAACGGTCTATGCGCTGCGCAAACGTCTCAACGTCTTGCTCCTCACCAAAGATTTGGGCGGCAAGACCAACTTTCGCCTGGCTTTGCCCTGGGTGGAAGATTACCAGGTCATTCGCGGCCTGGAGACAGTTAACAAATTCCGCACCGAACTGGAATATTTGGATTTTGCCCGCCACATCGAAGCCGCCGAATCCATACAAAAAGCAGGCGATATTTTTACCGTAAAAACAAAAAGCGGAGCGCATCTGGAAGCGAAGGCGGTCATTGTTGCCACCGGCGCGCGCCAGGTACGCCTGAACGTCCCCGGCGAAAAAGAATTTACGATGAAGGGCCTGTGCTATTCTGCCCTCAGCTATGCCCCGCTTTTCATTGACCGCGTTGCCATTGTCGTCGGTGAAGAGGATCTCGCCTTTCGCTCAGCCGCGGAACTGGCCCTGGTAGCGCGCCGGGTTTTCCTGATTTGCTCTTGCGAGCCTTCCCAGGCTTCTCCCTTGTGGCTGAAACTGCAAAAAGCCGAAAATGTGATTGTCCTAAAAGAGCATCAGGTCGTAGAAGTCAAAGGCGATCAATACGCCCGCGTTCTGGTCACGCGTGACCGGGAAGGACAAATCGCGGAATACCAGGCCGATGGCATTTTCATCGAAAAAGCCCTTACCCCAAATTCTGACCTGGTCAAAGGGCTCGTTGACCTGGATGAACGCGGGCGAATCATTGTGGATTGCGCCAACCGCACCAACGTTCCCGGCCTGTTTGCTGCCGGCGATGTAACCAACTCCTATGCCGAACAGGTACTCATCGCCATTGGCGAGGGCGCAAAAGCCGCGCTGAGCGCCTATGACTACCTGCTGCCAATGCTATAGCCGCCGGCAAGCCTAAGCCTCCAGCAAAAGCAGGCGCCGATCCCATTCCTTCTGGCGTTCCTGCTCGCACAGTGCCCGTAAGTCATAGCGCCCTGCCACCGCCGGCAGAATATTCAATTCGCGGCACATTTTTTCAACGGCTCGCCGTAGCTCCCCATGCCCGACCTCGCATAACGTGCGTGGGCGTTGTCTCTTTTTTGGGCCGCATAGTTCTGGCCTCCCGCTACTCACCCAGATAGGCATCGTGAAGTTCCTCCACAAAGTGCGCCTTTAGTTCCATCTCGGCGAGTTTGCCCGAAGCATACATAGAAGCCTCTTTCATCAACTGCCTGGCCATTTCCTCCGGCAATTTCTTCAAATCATCCAGGGTGTATCCCTTCCCCTTCAAATAGGCTTCAATCAGCGTCCTTTCCAGGAACACATGAACATCATCCGAAACCGCTGTCTGATTGTTTTTCTTCGCGCACATAAGCCACCTCCTCTTCTACTGAATAGACGATTCGACACCACGTTTTCGTTCCAGCGAGCGCTTGACCAACTTCAGCCGAAAATGATCCGCTCGTTCGCGCTCATCCAACGCCATTTGGATAAATTTCATCTCGGCAACCAACTGGGGGATTAAGAAGTGCTCCAAAGCATTTAATCGTCTTGATGTTCGCCTGATTTCATCCCCTAACCGCAACAAACGCAACTCAATTTCCGCCAATTGAATCATGGCCTCGACTTCATGCTCAAATGCTGAAGCCGCCTCATCAATTACCGTAGATGTCCCCACGATGGAATATCCCCGTTGCAGAAACGAGCGAAGCACGCCTTTCTGTTCAATGTGCGGCACCTTCACCCCCATTACGCTGCGGGGCGTGACCTCGAGCCGGATTCCGTTTCGAGAGGCCAACGCGGCCGCCCGAACCGCTTCTGTCCCGGCCATCGCAATAGCCCTTGCCAGGCACTGACTGGCCTGCATAGCAAAAGATTGGAGCGCGTTCGAACGTTCAAGCGCTGTATCTGCCGTGCGCATGAACTCCTTGAGCAAAGCCGAGAATCATGCCAAAGAAAATGGGGAGGAAGAATGCAGTCAGGCGGGTGGGATCAATGTGCCCGTAGCGCGGTAGAGCGAAGAGGCGAATCAGGCTCTCGAAGGGTTGAGCAACCAGTGGATTTTGCAAAACGACCGGCGCTCGTTTTTGCAATTCTGGTGTCATTTCCATCTTTTGGATGAACACAGATGGCCCCACGTTTTGCCGAAGTGCTATTTCCATTCTTTGAAAATCTCTGGCGGGCACCCAGCCAACCAGCACAAAGGTTAGGTCGGTTTCGCCAAAGCGCGGTAAGATGCGAAGGGCGTCCAAGTCGTCTTGCAACAAGGCTTGCCAGGTTGCCAGTTTCTCTCCCCATTGATCTGCCAGGGTTTTCAATTCGCTATTAATTTCTTTGATTTTTTCAGGAATGGTTGCCATGCGGCGATGAAGGGCTGCCAGGATAACATCTGGTGTCCCCTCTCCAAGTTCAGCGGGGAGGCGGAGCCGAGAAATGTCCTCCCGCCCTAAAAGCCCCTCGATCTCTTGAGTGTATGCTTCTGGGAAGATCAACAACATGGCACGCGTGGATACATCTACGTCACTGGCTACTACTTCGGCCTGCCCGTGCGTGATCTCGAAAACGCGAGTTTCGATTTCATCCAGAATGCTTGCGTGGCTTCGGTCAATCAAAACGCCAATGGTTTTGTTTCCTGCAACATGAGCTGACTTTGGCAAAATAGGCAGCATTTTGCGCAACGTTGCCTCATAACGGGGAAAAGAAGAAAGCTCTGCCTCGAGACGTTCACGCTCCTCCGTCAGTGTCTTAACCTTGGGTAAAAGTTCATTCACCCCTGAACATGCTTCCTCCAGGTATTCTGCCTTGCCTGGCGCGTGTGGCTTTGAATGACCGCATCCCAGCGCCTCCAGGAGGCCCCCAATGCGCGCCAGCAGTAAATCGAGCTCCTCTTGGTGTCGGAGCATCTCACGGTCCAGGGTGAGTGGGCGCGCTGAAATTTGCTCAATGCTGGCCATGTCTTCAATGTGTACGCAGCCTAATTCTTTCAGGGAGCGTACCACTTGTGGAAGATCTGTTTTCAAGCCAATGAGTTCAACGGGCACCATTTCAAGATTCATTTCCCCCTCCTTTCAAGCCAAGAAGAAAGTTCAAGGCTTGCTGCACGACAAAATCCATCCGCGCATACCCCCCTTCGCCGCATCTCCGCGGCTTGCAGCCGGGCGTGTTCAACAAGCAAACGTCCTTCCTCTTCCGCTTGCCTAACAATTTCTTTATAGCGGAGCTGGCCTTTTCGGCTCCCTGCCTGTTGTGCCTGCTTTTTAAGTAGGGCAGCTTGCTGAAGCGCCTCGTTGATATTCTGTTCAGCTTGCTCACGTGCGGCGATGACCTTTCGGGTAACTTCTGCTTCCGCCAGACGAATTTGATCTAATGGCGATAGCCGATCAGTAGCAATTGGATTGGCCATAGCTGATTACCTCCACATCGGTGTGGCTCAGCCAGCCGTTTGCCGCAGTGGCGCCTATCCTTGTTAATTTTCCCTCTTTTGCCGGTGTCGCACAGCTCCTCTCTGCCAATCACTCGCCTGGCTAATTTTTGCGGCTCTCGAATGTCAAAGAGGCTTCCTGTTGGTGGCTAGTTTCTCATTTCAGTTTAGCACAAAGGAAATGCCAATACAAGAACGGCTGTAAATTGTCAGCCATCAAAAATAGTTGTATAATGCAATCGTTTCATCTTGCAACTATTTTTGGGGCAAAACCATGTCCATGCAACTGATTGATGTTTTCTGGGAGACAATCCCTCCGATTTGGCGACAGACGCGAGGAAAGATTCGCTCTGTGGCACACGAGCGCTTTCACCTGACCGTCGAACAATTTCAGGCGCTGCGCCGCATCCGTAACGGATATGACACGGTCAGCACCCTGGCGGAGGAGGGGAGACTCAGCCGCTCGCAGGCTAGCCGGGCGGTAGAAGCCCTCGTCCGTCGTGGCCTGGTCACACGCCAGACCGATGTGCTGGATCGCCGCCATGTGCGGCTCTCGCTCACCGAAAACGGCAAACAAACTCTTGCCTCCATTTACGCAGAGACCGAAACCTGGCTGGCCGAACGCTTCGCCTGCCTCTCAGAGGAAGAATCTGACCTCCTGGTTCAGGCTCTCCCGCTCCTGCGCAAAGCTTTCACAGCCTCTTGATCACCCGACTACGCGACTATCCGACTAGAGACAAATGACCCACCTCTTCAAACTCCGCTCCTACCTGAAGCCGTATCTGTGGCAAATTTTGCTCAACCTTTTCATTTTGCTTGTCATTACGATACTCTCCCTGATCGTCCCGCGCGTTCTAAAAGGGGTGATTGACCAGGGGTTATTGCAGCGACAAACGCCGTACCTGCTTCGCGCCGCGCTCATTTTACTGGCGCTGGGCCTGGTAACCGCGGTTTTGAATTTCTTTCAGCGCTATCTTTCGGAATGGGTGGCGGCCCATGTGGGCTATGACTTGCGTAATGCCATGTATGATCGCATTCAATACCTGCCATTCACCTATCATGATCATACGCAAACCGGACAGCTCATTACCCGCTGCATCGAAGACGTGCGTGCTATTCAGAATTTTGCCGGCAGCAGTGTGATCGAAATTGTGCAGCTGGCACTGATCGCCATCGGGGTGACCGCAGCCCTTTTCTCGGCAAATGCACGCCTGGCGATTGTTACCCTCCTGCCGTTGATCCCCATGCTGATGATGACCACCGATTTTGGCGATCGCGTCACCCGCTTATTTTACAAAGTGGATATGGCCCTGGGCGAACTCTCAACGCGCCTGCAGGAAAATGTCAGCGGAGTGCAGGTGGTGCGCGCCTTTGCCCGTGAACCGTACGAGATTCAACGCTTTGAGGAAGCCAACCGCACTTATTTCGCTTCACGTATCAAGGTCATTGGGGAGTGGTCGAAGGTAATGCCTACCACGAACCTGCTTATTGCGCTTGGCACCATTCTCATTTTGATCTTTGGCGGGCAGCTGGTACTGGCAGGCGAGATGTCAGTGGGTGAGATCGTGGCATTCAATTCGTATTGGTTGATGCTCTCCGCTCCTGTCCAACAGCTGGCCTGGCTGGTCAACGCCGCCGGCGAAGCAGGGGCAGGCGCTCAACGGGTGTTGGAAATCCTCGAAACGGAACCCGCCATCCGGTCGCCGCGCGATGCGGTGGTTTTGCCCACCCTGCGCGGCCGCGTCGAGTTCCGTAACGTCTCGCTTCGCTATCAGGACGAGAAGGCGGTTGCCCTGACCGATATTAACCTGACCGTCGAGCCGAATCAAATTGTGGCGCTCATCGGACAAACCGGCTCAGGCAAGACCTCGCTGGTCAATCTTATCCCGCGCTTTTACGATGTGAGCGAAGGGGCCGTGTTGGTGGATGGCCATGACGTGCGCACAGTGGACCTGGAGAGTCTGCGCCGACAGATCGGGATCGTGTTACAGACCTCGCTGCTGTTTTCGGATACCATCCGGGCAAACATCGCCTATGGCCGTCCCGATGCCAGCGAAGCGGAAATCATTGCCGCGGCCAAAGCCGCTCAGGCACACGATTTCATCATGAGTTTTCCTAATGGCTATGACACGATCGTGGGCGAGCGCGGCGTGACTTTGAGCGGTGGTCAACGCCAGCGTGTGGCCATCGCCCGCGCTCTGCTGATGAATCCACGCATTTTGATTTTGGATGATTCCACTTCTAGCGTGGATACCCAAACGGAACGTATGATCCAGGAAGCGCTCGACCGGCTGATGGAGGGCCGTACGACGTTTGTCATTGCCCATCGTCTTGCCACGGTTCGCCGCGCCGACCTGATCCTGGTCATGGAAAACGGGCGGATCGTTCAGCGCGGCCGCCACGAAGATCTGTTGGCGCAAGGCGGACTGTATAAAGAAATTCATGATTTGCAGTTGCTACAATACAAACCTGTAGAAGAGCCGGAAACCGTCCAGCCGCCAAAATTCGAACGCCTCCGCGCCGCCAATGGCCTGGGCTAGCCATCAACTATCCCCACGCCCACTTGACCACCTGATCACTTGACCACGCGACTATGACCACCATTATCCCTCCCGCTTATGTAACGCACTCCGAAGAACAATACGACAAATCCTATGATCCTCGTGTCGCCCGGCGGCTTTTTGCTTTTGCCCGCCCCTACGCATGGAAGCTATTTATCGCCATGCTGCTGATGATGGGTGCTTCGGCAGCAGCGGTTTCGGGGCCGTATTTTGTAAAACTTGCCATTGACAATGGCCTGACCGCTCGTAATTGGGATGCTCTGCGCTGGATTGTGTTGGCCTATCTGGGTGCCTCCGTTTTACAGTGGCTCTTTATTTATCTGCGGGTCAACATCATGGCCTGGGTTGGGCAGGCGGTCATTTACGATGTCCGCACTACACTTTTTCGTCATTTGCAGGAACTCTCGTTGGGCTTTTACAGTCGCTATTCGGTGGGGCGCATTATCACCCGCGTGATCAATGATGTAGAGACCCTGCGCGACTTTTTGACCTGGGCAGTGCTGGCAATCACTCGTGATCTGTTTACCTTATTTTTTATCATTGTGATTATGCTCCAAATGAATTTACGCCTGGCGTTGATCACCTTTAGCGTGTTGCCGTTGATGGTTATCGCCACGATCTATTTCCGCCGTGTCTCGCGTGCCGCATATCGCAAGGTGCGCGCGGCTATTTCCTGGGTGAATTCAGTGTTGGCAGAGAATGTCAACGGTGTCCGCGTGGTGCAGGCCTTTTCGCGCCAAAAATACAACTATGAGCATTTTGCCAATTATGTCAATCGCTACCATCTGGAACGTTCACTCCATGCAGCGCGCATTGCCTCATTCTTTAGCCCTACCGTGGACGTGTTGGGCGCTATTGCCACCATGCTGGTCGTCTGGCTGGGGGGCGCGGCCGTGCTGGGGGAACAGATTACGCCCGGTGTTCTGGTGGCTTTTATTCTTTACATTGACCGCTTCTTTGAGCCGATTCGCGACTTGAGCCGCCGCTTCAACGACCTTCAATCTACCATGGCGGGCGGCGAGCGCATTCTTTCCCTGTTGGATGCGGAGGTCGAAGTGCGCGATGCGCCGGATGCGCGCGATTTGCCGCCTTTGCGCGGAGACGTGCGTTTCGAAAACGTCTCCTTTCACTATGCCGACGATCCCACCCCTGTTTTGCAGGAGATTAACCTGGATGTCTGTGCGGGCGAGACGGTAGCCCTGGTGGGTGAAACCGGTGCCGGCAAGACTACCCTGGTCAAGTTGCTGGCTCGTTTTCATGATCCGACTGGTGGGCGCGTTCTCGTAGATGGCCATGATCTGCGTACGGTCACCCAGGCTTCTCTGCGACGACAGATGGGCATTGTTTTGCAAGACCCCTTTCTCTTCAATGGCACGGTGTACGAAAACATTCTTTTTGGGCGGTTGACTGCCACCGAAGATGAAGTCATTGCTGCTGCGCAGGCGGTGGGAGCTCACGAATTTATTCTGCGGCTGAAAAACGGCTACCAGACTTCCGTCGAGGAGGGAGGCGTGGTACTTTCGGTGGGGCAGCGGCAGCTGATTTCGTTTGCGCGCGCTCTGTTGGCCGATCCGCGCATTTTGATCCTGGACGAAGCAACCTCCTCGGTGGACACTCAAACGGAACAAGTCATCCAGCGTGCTCTGGCAACCCTTTTCCGCGGGCGAACCTCGTTTGTGATTGCCCATCGTTTGTCCACGATTACCAACGCCGACCGAATTGTAGTTATTCATGGTGGGCAAATCGTAGAGCAGGGCACTCATGCGGAGTTGTTGGCGCGGCAAGGGCGCTACTATGAGTTGTATCGCACTGGCTTCCAGGATTGATGTTTGTGCTCTGGGGGGGGGG
>DAOUAN010000178.1:0-10286 GCA_034433385.1 Anaerolineales bacterium
CTTCTGCTACCATCACGCCCACCACTACAGCGACCTTCCTGCCCACAGTAGAAAGCCTGAGCGCCACCGTGAACGTTGACCTGCTCAGCTGCCGTTACGGCCCAGGGCCAGAATACCTGTACCTGTATGCCCTGCGCCGCGGAGCGCGGATCCAGCTGCTCGGCCGTACGGAGGGGAACAACTGGGTTTGGGTCTCTGGCCAGAACAAATGCTGGGTCAATGCCAAATTTCTTGACATCAACGGCGATCAAGAACAATTACCGATCGTCTACCCGGGGATCGCCCGGCTACCGGTTTCCCCCTATTATCCCCCCACCACCGTGCTCGGCGCCACGCGGACGGGGAACCGGGTGACTGTCCATTGGGCCGATGTCCCGCTGCGGGCAGGAGATGAAGAGGATGAATCCATGCTGCATTACATCATCGAGGTTTGGCGCTGCGAAGCCGGACAGATCATCTTCGAGCCGCTGGCGACCAACGAATTGAGCATCACCTTTGTAGATGAGCCTGGCTGCGCAGCCCCCTCTCATGGACGCGTCTTTGTACAGGAAAAACACGGCTACGCCGGCCCGGCTGAAATTCCCTGGCCAGCTCCCTGAACCTCCTGGTCTGCTCTGCGGCAAAGGCCTGCTGAATGTCATGGCGCGTCATCAACGGCGTGGGGTTGTCGCCTGGCGATCATCGCCTGCCGCTGAAGCAGCGGGCTGAAAGGCCGCCGAAGCCATTCATTTCATGATTGCGCCAGAGCGTTACAATTGAAATTCACCTGAAAAAAAGAGGCTCCATGTTGCAACTCCAAAAAATGTATCGCGAGTTTCCTGCTTTGTTCTGGGTTGTGGTCGTCGTCCGCTTTATTGATGGCATCGGCGGGACTTTGCTCTTCCCCTTCTTTGCCCTATACATCACCCAAAAATTCGGCGTAGGCATGACCGAAGCCGGGATCCTGCTAGGGATTTCCTCCCTCTTTGGTCTCATCGGCAGTATGATCGGTGGCGCCCTGACCGACAAATTTGGTCGCAAGCGCCTGATCCTGTTCGGGCTGGTCTTCAGCGCCCTGAGCACCCTGACCATCGCCTTCGTCACCCGCATCAGCCTGATGTATCCCCTTTCCATGTTCATCGGCCTGCTCTCCAATATTGCCCACCCCGCCCACGACGCAATGATCGCCGACATCCTGCCCGAAGCGAAGCGCTCAGAAGGCTTCGGCATCCTCCGTGTAGTCGGCAACCTGGCCTGGATCATCGGGCCAACGATTGGCGGTTTTGTGGCGAACATCAACTTCTTCTATTTGTTCGTCATCGATTCGGTCATGAGCTGCCTGGTAGCCCTTATCATCTTCCGCGCCATCCCCGAAACCAAGCCCGAACCCCATGCCCATCAGCCAACCCAAACCTTCTGGCAAACCCTGGCAGGCTACCTGGATGTAAGCAAAGACCGCGCCTTTCTGGCCTTCATCATCGCCCAAATTTTGATGTTGCTCGTCTATCAGCAAATGTACAGCACCCTATCTGTTTATTTGCGTGACGTGCATGGGATCAGCTCGCAGGGATACGGCTTCCTGATGACCTCCAGCGCCATCACGGTTGTGCTCTTCCAGTTTTGGGTTTCGCGCCTGATCAAACGCCAGCCACCTTTCCTGATGATGGCCCTCGGTGCGCTCTTTTACATGATCGGCTTTGTCCTTTTCGGCTTCGTTGCTGCTTATCTCCTCTTCGTGCTCAACATTGTCATCATCACCATCGGCGAAATGATCGTCGTCCCCACCAGCCAAACCCTGGCAGCCAATTTTGCCCCCGAAGATATGCGCGGTCGCTACATGGCAGCCTTCGGCCTTTCCTGGGCCATTCCCTCCACCATCGGCCCCGGAGCCGCAGGATACCTGCTCGATCACTTCAACCCGAACCTGCTCTGGTACCTCGGCGGTGCTCTTTGTGCCCTCTCAGCTTTGGGCTATTACCTGCTACACCTGCGCCTCGGCGCCCAACGGCGCTTCCTCCCCCACCCTGAACCCGAGCAAACCGCTCCTGCCCTCGCGGATTAAACACCCTTTCCCATCTGGGCTGCTCGTTCCCAAAAAAACACAGGGCGAGATATGCTCTCGCCCTGTGTCCATTTCGGTATGACGAAGTTTTTAGTGGTGATGACCACCCGCATGCACGTGACCGTGCTCCAGCTCTTCTGGCGTCGCCGGGCGCAAGCCAACTACCTTTACGTTGAAGTGCAATTCCTTCCCTGCCAGCGGATGATTGAAGTTCAGGCGAACCAAATCGCCCTCCACACTATCAATGCGCGCATACATGGGATTCCCCGTGCCATCACTGACCTGAAGTTCCACCCCCGGCTCAATCGGCATCCCTTCCGGGAAGCGATCGCGGGGCACATCCATATAAGCATCTTCATCAATCTCGCCATAGCCATCTGCCGGAGAGACCACCACATCTTTGCTCTCCCCAATGGCCATGCCGATCATTTCGCGTTCCAGCCCGGGGATGATGCTCCCCACACCGGCCAGAAACTCCAGCGGCTCCCGGCCCACCGAGGTGTCTACCATCTCCCCATCCACGAGCAGGGTGTACTCCATCGCCACCACTTGCCCATCCTGCACTGTCATTTTGTCGGTCATAAAAATTTATCCTTTCTTACTGGCGAAGATATAGAAGGCCAGTAATAAACCCATTGTACTGCCTTTTTAAAAAAATAGGGAAAATTCGGGACAAATCCCCCAAACGTCCGCTACCTGTTACCGTATAATAGCCCTGCAACCATGACCCGTCGACTCCTCATCCTGTTTACTCTGGCTCTTGCGATCCTCTTGCCCCCTGTGCTCAACGGTTACCGCCATCTCCGCCAGGCAGAACAGGCCCTCGCTCAGGGACAACCGGCCCGCGCCGCTCAATCCTACGCCGCGGCGGCCTCCTTGCTGTTCTGGCAAGCAGAAACCTGGGAACAGGCCGGCCGCGCCGCCCTGCAAGCCGGACAAACCGACCTGGCAATCTCCTACCTGCAACGCGCCCCCCACCTCTCCCCACAAGGCTGGCTGGCATTGGCGCAGGCCTATCACCTCCAAGGGAACCTCCCCGCAGCTGAAGCCACCTGCCAACACGCTCTGCAAAATTTCGGCGCAAGCGCCCCTCTCTACCGCCTGTTGGCCGAAATCTACCACCAGCAAGAGAACCTCCCCGGCGAACAAAGCGCCCTGCAAAATCTACTCCTCCTCGATTCGCAGGATGCCGCCGCCCACTACCGCCTCGGCCTGCTCCTGACGATTACTCAACCCGACCAGGCTTTTTCTCACCTCCTGCTCGCCTCTTCCCTGGACCCGCAGTTTGCTCCCGTTGTTCAAACGTTACGCACCGCCCTGACTCTGGCCGACCTCCAGCCGACGGAAGCGGGACGCCTGGTTACCCTCGGGCGCGGTCTGGCCCTGGCCGAAGAATGGTCCCTTGCCGCCCAGGCATTTCAACAAGCCACCCGCATAGACCGGGAAAACGCCGAAGCGTGGGCCTGGCTGGGGGAGGCGAAGCAGCACCTCGGTCACGCTGGAAGCGCCGAGTTAGATCAGGCCCTGGCTCTCGCCCCGCGATCCGTCATCGTGCGCGGTCTGCGTGGCCTGTATTGGAAAAGACAAGGCAACCTCGCCCGGGCAATGGAAGAATATCAGCAGGCCGCCGAGATCGAGCCAGAAAACCCTACCTGGCAGGCTACCCTGGGCGAGATGTATGCCGCCCAGGGCGATCTCGTCACCGCCCTGAGCGCCTATCAGCGCGCCGCTCAACTTGCCCCCGACGAACCCACCTACTGGCGCCTGCTGGCCTTGTTTTGCGCCGAATACCTGGTGCATCTTGAAGATGTGGGGCTACCCGCCGCTCAGAAGGCCGTCGAACTGGCCCCCTCCGATGCCCTGGCATGGGACGCCCTCGGCTGGGCACAATCGCAAGCCGGACGGCTCTTCTTGGCAGAACAAAGCCTGCTGGCCGCACTGAAGCAAAACCCCGACCTAGTCGCGGCCCATTTGCATTTGGGCATCAACTACCTGCGCAAAGGCGAACGCACGGCTGCCTACGAGCACCTGTTGCGCGCCCGCGACCTGGCACCGGGCACACCCCTGGCGCAACAGGCCGGGCAATTCCTGCAACAGTACTTTCCGTAAAGCGCGTGATAAAATTCTTTTATGCGCATTTCTCCTCTCGCCCGCCTCGGCAGCCTGTTGACCCTGCTTGGCCTGGCCTGCACCCTATCCGCCGGGCCGTTTTTCGAAACCACCCCGCCCCTGGTACCACCGGGGGGCGTGCTCTTTCAGGACGATTTTTCCGACCCGACCAGTGGCTGGAACAGCTTGCAAAGCGCCGAAGGGGTGATGGGCTACGATGGCGGCGGCTATCGCTTTCTGGTCAACGCCCTGCAGGCACAGTTTTGGGCAACGCCCCAGAAAAGCGCCAGAGATGTGCGCATTGAAGTAGATGCTGGCAAACTGAGCGGACCCGACGAAAATCGTATCGGTGTAATTTGCCGCTACCACGGTAACGACTATTATTTTTTCGTCATCACCAGCGATGGTTTTTACGGCATTGGCCTGTTCCAAAACGGAAAGGTCACCCTGCTCAATGCGCCAGAGATGCAACCCAGCCCGGTCATCAAAACTGGTTTGGCCGTCAATCACCTGCGCGCCGATTGCATTGGCGAGAACCTTTCGTTTTACGTCAACGGTGAATTGCTGGCCGAGGCCCAAGATGCCACCTTGAAAGAGGGCGAAATGGGTCTGCTGGCCGGCACGTTCTCCCACCCTGGCGTGGATGTGATCTTCGATCATTTCATCGCCACCCAGCCGTAGCCAACCACAATTTTTCCTCGCCCACCAGCCACGGCCAAACAACCAGAAAAGTAAACTCTTTATCAAGCAGATACGACAAGATTTATGCGCATTTACCTCGATACCATCGGCTGTCGCCTGAATCAGGCAGAAATTGAGAACATGGCGCGTCAATTCCGCGCCGCCGGGCATGAAATTGTCGCCTCAGCCGATCAGGCCGATCTGGCAGTCGTCAACACCTGTGCGGTAACCAGCGAAGCCGCTTCCGATTCTCGGAGCAAAATCCGCCAGATCGCTCGTGCTGGTGTAGAAGAGATCGTCGCCACCGGCTGCTGGACAACCCTTCAGCCCGAACAGGCGCGGGCTTTGCCTCACGTAAAACGCGTAGTCACCAATGAGCACAAGGACTTCCTGGTCGCTGAGGTGCTCGATTTGCCCGTTTTTGACCTGGAGCCTTTAAACCGCGAACCCTTGCCTGGCCTGCATCGCCGCACGCGGGCATTCATCAAAGTGCAGGATGGCTGTGACAATCATTGTACGTTTTGCATTACTACCGTGGCGCGCGGCGCAGGCCGCTCGCGCCCGCTGGCCAATGTCATTGCCGATGTGCGCGCCGCTCTGGTCGGCGGGACAAAAGAAGTGGTGCTCACGGGTGTTCATCTCGGCTCCTGGGGGCAAGATTTGGGTAATCACCTGCGCGATTTGATCCGCGCCATTTTGCAAGAGACCGACATCCCGCGCCTGCGACTCTCCTCGCTAGAACCATGGGACCTGGACGAAGAGTTCTTCTCCCTTTGGGAAAACCCCCGTCTGATGCGCCACCTACACCTGCCCTTACAAAGCGGATGTGCCGCCACCCTGCGCCGCATGGCGCGCAAGACCACCCCCGATTCGTTCCGCGAGCTGGTGGCCGCTGCCCGGCGCTTCATCCCCGATGTGGCCATCACTACCGACATCATTGCCGGCTTCCCCGGCGAGACGGAGGCGGAGTTCGCTGAATCGCTGGCCTTTGTACGCGAAATGAATTTTGCCGGCGGACATGTCTTCACGTTCTCGCCGCGACCCGGCACTGGCGCCGCCCGCATGAAAGGACAGATTCCGCCCGAAGTACGCAAAGAGCGGAATCGCATCCTGCGCGAAGCGTTGCAGGAATCGGCCCGGGCGTATCAGCAGCATTTTATCGGGCGCAAATTGACCGTCTTGTGGGAATCGGTCAGCGAATTCGGCGAATGGGGTTGGAAAATGGAAGGGCTGAGTGGCAACTACCTGCGCGTCAGCGCGGTTTCATCCTCGCCGCGCTGGAACGAAATAGACGAAGTGCGCTTGCTTCATGCCGAGGAGAACGAAATTCGCGGCGAAATTACAACACCGAACGCGGATTGAAATCGGGATAAGTGTCACTGTTGCCAGCCAGACCAGGGTTGTATAATATTCGTGCGTTTCTTCACATAAAATTCCGAGGAGTGCCCCATGACCGCTCAAATTATTGACGGAAAAGCCATTGCCCAAAAAGTGCGCGAAGAGGTAGCCGCTGCCGTTGCAAAACGCATTGCCGCGGGCAAATCGAAACCCACCCTGGCTACCGTGCTGGTTGGCGACCGGGTAGATTCGGCCACCTACGTCGCCTCCAAACAAAAGGCCTGCGCCGAATTAGGAATGGGATCGGTAAGTCATCATCTGCCCGCCGATACCAGCCAGGAAGACCTGGAACGTCTCATCCGTGAACTGAATGCCGATCCCACCGTGCATGGCATCCTGGTACAACTGCCCCTGCCCGCTCACCTGAACGAGGAGCGCGTCCTCTCACTGATCAGCATCGAAAAGGATGTGGACGGTTTTTCGCCGCTCAACATTGGCCGCCTGGCGCAAAAGGGCCGTGAGCCACTCTTTGTCCCTTGCACGCCCTACGGCTGCATTTACCTGCTCGAACAAAGCGGCGTGCCAATCGAGGGCGCCAACGCCGTGGTGTTAGGGCGCTCGAACATCGTTGGCATGCCGGCTGCCTTGCTGCTCATTGGCAAAAACGCCACCGTGACTGTCTGCCACTCGCGCACCCGTGACCTGCCCTCCGTAGTTCGCCAGGCCGACATTCTCATCGCCGCCATCGGCAAGGCCGAATTCGTGCGCGGCGATTGGATCAAACCCGGCGCAGCCGTCATTGATGTCGGCATCAACTCCAAGCCCGACCCGACCAAAAAGAGCGGCTATCGGCTGGTGGGCGATGTCAACTTTGAGGAGGCCAAAGAAGTGGCCGGCTACATCACCCCCGTCCCGGGCGGTGTTGGCCCCATGACCATCGCCATGCTGATGAAAAACACCCTGCGCGCCGCCGAAATTCAAGAACCCTGATCTGCCCCTCTCGCTGAAAAGCCCCGCGCTGGCGGGGCTTTTTGATTCGCACCCTGCAACGGAATCACGAAGGCGCGCTTTCTTCCTGTTCGCCCTTTACCAGCAGAATTAGCCTTTCAGCTATCCGAAGCATCAAATCAGCACGCCATCGGCCGCTTTGGATGGAAGGCGGGTATCCAGACGGGCGCACTGGATATATTGGCCACAGAACCCATCAAGATACACACGGGACAACTCTGCGGCGGTGCCTTTTCGCAGTGATGTCATCGCGAGCCGCCACAGGCGGCGAAGCCATTATGGGGTCTCTGCGCTAAAAGACGTCCTTGCAATGGGCACATGGGTTGGAAACATCATAGGGGAAATGAAGAACAAAAGTCAACGAAACCGCAATGGAAGGGCTGAGCAAATTCCAACGAGTAGCAGTATAATCACGGCGAATGAGCGCTCTATTTGACCAGATTTTTTCGCTGCTTACCGCTCCGCCGGGGAATTTAATTTACCACCTTGTGCTGGTCTTTTCCATTGCCAGCGCTTTTCAATCCGCATTCAATCACTGGCGTTCGAGCGAATTTCCCCAGGCACGGCGTACCATGACCGGCCTGGGCATGTTATTGCTGGCACAGTTTGTGCTGTTTGTCTTCAGTGGGCTGGGCTGGCAGGGAATCATCAACCCTACGGCCAGCCTGCCACCTCTGGATCGCGCCTTCACCCTGTTCAGCATCATCTGGGTCACCTGGCTTTGGGCATTCCCCGAACCCAGCCGTCCAGCCGACGCGGCTGCCATTTTGCTCAGCCTGCTCACCGGCACAGCCCTGGGGTTGAGTTTACTCACCTGGCCACCCCAGGCCTCTTACCTGACCTACAACGCCACACTGGATGACTGGCTCTGGCAGCTGGCCTCACTCCTGTTTCTGGTCGTAGGGGCTTTCATTCTACTGATTCGCCGCCCAAACGGTTACTGGAACGGGCTGGCCGTGTTAGGCCTGGCTTTTCTTGGCCACGCCGGGCACTTGTTGCTTTATAACGATGGCAATTACTCCGGCATCATCCGGCTGGCCTATATGGTGGCCTACCCCATTTTGCTGACCCTGCCTCAACGCTTCCCGGCTCCAGTGAGCTTACCGCGCCCAACCACAATCAAACAAGAGGCGCCTGTGCCCGAACGGCGGCGTTACAGCACAGACCCTAAGACCTTCCATGCCATGCTCATGCTGGCTGCCGAAACCAACCCGGCAAAAGTCAGCCAGGGAATCACGCGCGCCGTAGCCCAGGCTATGCTGGCTGACTTGTGCTTCCTGGTTCACCTCGCCGAGAACAACAATCAGTTGATCATCGCCAGCGGATACGACTTGATTCGCGAAGAAAACCTGGAGGGCGGCGTGCTGAACAAAAGCGCCCTCCCTATGCTTTCAGGAGCCATCCAGCGCGGCCGCCCTTTGCGCATCCCCGCCTCCTCTACCTCTGCCGACAGCAAAGGGCTGAGCGAGATCCTCGGGCTGAGTAACCCTGGCCATGTGCTTTGCGTACCTATTGCTACCCCTGAAAAAGAAATCCTCGGCGGCATCTTGCTGCTCTCACCCTATTCCAATCGCCTGTGGACAGCCGAAGATCAGGCTTTTGCAGCCAACATCGCCGCATCGTTGGTACCAGTCATCCAGCGCAGCCAGAAAATGTCGCGCCTGGAGCAGCAAAGCGAACAGGCCCGCCAGGCACTGGAGCAAGCGCAAAACCGCATTCAAGAACTGGAAAGCCGCCTGGAAGAACTCAGCCGCCAGTTGGAGGGCCGACGTAGCAGCCCCAAAGCCGACGAGCTGGCCTCCCTGCTGGCCGCCCAGGAAGAATCGCAGCGCATCATCGAACAATTGCAACAGGAAAACGCTGAATTGCGTGCTCAGCTGAACAGCAGCAAACCCTCCCAAGAAGTGGCCCAACTGGAGAAAGAATTACGCCTCACGCTGGAAGAAGTGGCCCGCCTGCAAAACCAACTGGCTCAAGCCAACATGAAGATCGACGCCCTGGAAAAAGGACAGGCCGCGGCTCGCTCCAGCGAACAGGCCGAGGTCATCGCTTCGATTTCGCAAGAATTGCGTCAGCCCATGTCCTCCATCATCGGCTACACCGATCTGCTGTTGGGAGAATCAGTGGGAATTTTGGGAGCTTTGCAGCGCAAATTTGTAGAGCGCATCAAAGCCTCCACCGAGCGCATCAATAGCCTGATCGAAGACATGATTCAACTCAACACGCTGGAAACCGGCCTGGCCAGCCTGAAGCCCGAACCCGTAGACTTGAATTTGATCATTGACAACGCCGTGGCTTACACCAGTAGCCAGATTCGCGAGAAAAACATCACGCTACACCTCGATCTCCCCAAAAGGATGGCGCCTATCCACGCCGATCGCGAGGCGCTCCAGCAGATTCTGATCCATTTGCTGCAAAACGCCGGGGCAGCGACTCCCGTCGAGGGGACGATCCGCCTCAAAGTCGAGACCCGGAGCGAAGAAGACCAGGAATTTATCCTGATTCAAGTCAGCGACACAGGAGGCGGCATCGCTCCGGAGGATCTGCCGCGTGTTTTCACCCGCCTGTATCGCGCCGATAATGTGTTGATTCAAGGCGTGGGGGATACCGGCGTTGGCCTTTCCATCGCCAAAGCCCTGACTGAGGCGCAGCATGGCCGTATTTGGGTTGAAAGCGAACCCGGCGTAGGGGCCACCTTCAGCGTTCTGTTGCCCATCTCACAAGACGAAGAAGAACAATCCGCGCAAAGGGAAGAGTAAATGCAAGCAGTGCGCCGCTTCCTTTCGGCGATTGGCCTTTCGCTGGTTTCGATCACCCTGGTGCTGGGGGGGCTTTCACTGGCCCTGGCAGAAAGTTACACTCCGCTGCTGGCTACTCCCACTTTACTCAGTTCGCCTTTCCCTCTCACCGCTACGCCTACCCTTCCCCCCGCTTTGCTTTCAGCCACGCCCCCCGCATCACCGACCCCTTCTCAAACGCCCCTCCCTCCCCCCTCCTGTCCGCCACCGGCCGGTTGGATCAGCATTATGGTCCTGCCGGGAGATACCCTCGCCAGCATCGCAGCGCGCTATCAGACCACGCCGCAAGAATTGGGGCAGGCCAACTGCTT
>DAOUAN010000179.1:0-8258 GCA_034433385.1 Anaerolineales bacterium
ATAAAGGTGCCAGAGAAAAACCGGAATGCCTGGAATGGCCAGGTAGAGAAGATCATAAAAGCCCTGCGATACCAGGTAAGCCAGAGCCGACAAAAGAATGACGCCGTACACAGTTAGCCAGAAACGGGCCGCCGGCAGGTCGGTGCGTGGTCGCCGCCCTGAGTAGGCCTTAACGGCAATGGTCACTGGCTGGCGAATTACAAAAGCAGCCATAGCGACCAGACATAGGCTGAAGGATGCAAGGGTAAAAGTCCGGCTAGCGAAGATGCCAATCAACAGTGGGCTGAGGATAAAGACCCACGAACCATGATCCTGGGGGAAAGCAATTTGTTTTTTGAAAAAGGCTTTCATAGGCAAGATGAGAGTGATTTCGAATCTACATGGAAGGTGTACTACTTATACAGGAGATTCGCCGTCCTCGCAAGTGACAAAAACATGGCTTAAGCCCGACATTTAGCGTCCACAATATCGGGAAAATCTGCGCTTTTGGGGCGCTGTAGGGGGCAAAAAGCAGTAGAATATGTATAACGCGTTGCATTTTCGGCTCCGCCCCCGGCGAATTGGGGTTTTCGACAGTTGCGGGTACGATATCAGCAAATTGCGGTCTGATTCTGCGCTTTTTGAGTCTTGAACACCACTTCGTAACGCGTTCTGGGCGTTGGGTGAACGATAAAGTGGAGCCTTAAGTCAAGGCTCCACTTTATCGTTTGTGTCTTGCTCACTTGTCGTTGGCTCTATTACCTACCCCGCTCTTGTAGAAGCAGGTACTGTTTAGCCACAGCCACCACCCGATTTATCGCGTTTGAGTTCGAGCTGAATGCGGGGTTCAAATTCTAACTCTTCGTATTTGATCGGACTGGGGTAGGACGACTGGTAGCGAGCGCCCAACGCCGCTGGGAAGGTGTAACGCATTTGCTCCGGGCCAGCGTTCGCGCGGGGTTTAATTTCGGGGTCGTCTTTGCCGAAAAAGGCGATCCAGTTGTTGATGCCACCTTCCAGGATATAAACGTTCTTGATGCCCTTACCAACCAGATATTTCCAGGCCTGTGTGGCAAGATCTTCATCGTTGCTCATCAAGATATACACGGTGTTGTTGGTAAAAGTAGCTTGTAGACGAGGGGCAATTCGGGGGAGGCGCTCCAGGGGGATGTTGATCGCACCGTTGATGTGATACAGATTGTAATCGGCCTCCGGGCGAACGTCGATTAACACCGTAATCAGAGTGTTATCGAACATGGTCTTATAGACTTCCGCCGGGCTTGGGTAGGCCAGACGTTCCGTGAGCATCTGGTCGGCAGTGAGAATGCGGGCGGAGCCATCGGGCTGGGTACGTTTGAAAGTGGCACGTTGATACATGGTATCAGCAGCAGGTGTGCCGATGACGATGGTACCGAGCGCCAGGCCAAGCAGAACAACGGCACCAACGATGCGCATTTTCGGTTCTTTGCTCAAGTCGCGTTTGCCGAAGATGCGTTCCAATTGTTCGGCACCCCAGAACATGAAAAGCGCCATCAGGATAACCAGAGTCACGACCACACCGTTGGGTAGATGCAACCAGTCCATGATGGTAAAGCGTCCCAGGTAGCCGCTGGTCTGCCACCAGTGATCAAAGAGCGGTTCGGTTTCGCCGAAGAGGAAGATGCCAAAGAGAGCACCCAGCACAAAGAACATGCCATCAATCTTCCCAGTGACGGCAGATACCAGTGATGTGCCCGGGCAAAATCCGCCAATGATGAAGCCAACGCCCATGATCAGACCACCGAGGATGCCACTCCACAGGTAGGTGGGATTGACATAGACCAGGTTGTAATCAAGCACACCCAGCCCGATCATGGTAAAGAGAAGCACCATGGCGGTGACAATGGCGCCAAACATGACCTTGAGCACCGTCAGGTCACGGAAGTAGAACTGCGCGGCCAGCTTTTTTGAATTGCCAAAACCAGAAATTTCCAGAATATAGCCGAAGAAAAAGCCGATCACGCCAAACAGGACGTATGTCCACGGGTTTTGAGCGCTGACGGTTTGGAAAGCCTGTAGCGGGAATGGATACATGAGGGCCTCCTATAACCACAGTTTGCGAACAAAGTAAGCCAGGGCATAGGCCGAGGCGAAAATGGAGAACATGAAAGCCCAGGCGCCAACTGAGAGTACTGCGCCACCAGAGAGTGCCAGGCCGCTGGTGCAGCCGCGTGCCATGCGGGCGCCATAGCCCATGATCGCCCCGCCGATGAAGGCCATCAACCAGCGCTGACGATTAGAAATGTTCGGGCCTTTGTTGGTCTCGATTTTTAGTCGGCCGTTTTGCCAGCCGCCAAAGAAACCGCCAAATAGAGCACCGATGACCACCATCACCACCCAATCATCGAGCGGATTTTTGTCTCCGCCCGCCATTTTGAGCAGGTAGGGATTGGTATCCACATGATGGGGCACGATCAGGTCTTCAACGGCGACAATAAAGCGGTTGAGGCCTCCGGAAGCCCCAAGCCCGTTGCCAGTAAGGAAGAAAGCTGCAAAGAGCACCAGGCCGAGCAGGAACCCACCCAAAAAGGGATGGATATAGGGTTTTTCAGGACGCTGGAAAATGGCTTTCCAGTCAAATTTTTTCTTGAGAGGTTGATTTACAACGGTCATAGTCAATTCTCCTGTTTCCAATACGATACAAGGAAGGCTATGCCTGTTCCTCGTGCACTTCCACTTCCTCCCACCCTGTGATCATGGCGCGAATGGCTTCCAGCGGGGTGGCTCCGGTGGTAGTCAGGTACACATGACCGACAATGAACGAAGCAAAAAGCCAGGCAATCAGGCTGTGAATGGGCGCCAGCACAGGCAGGCCACCTAGCAAGTTGGCCAGCGAGGGTACCTTTTGCACAGCCCACATCAGAATACCGGTCAGCCCTTGCAGGGGCAAAAGGACATTGAGCAGACCAAAGTAGGTCATCTGCTGCAAGGGGTTGAATTTTCTGTCGCGGCGTTTGGCGAAGGGATGGGGTTCGCCCTTGAAAATGCCACTGATATAGTATTTGGCTTGTTCAATAGCATCGTCAATGAAGCCGCGCGGGCGCGGGATGTATTGGCGAATCTCACCATTGGTCAGATGCCAGAACAGGGAAAGGGCAGCGTTGAGGGCCAGCAGGGCTGCCAGCGTGTTGTGGATCAGTACCACATGGCGGAAGGAGAAGATGCCGAAAATGTCAGGCCGATGGATGATCAGGCCGGTGAACAGGAGCAGGACAATGACGGCCATTTGCAGCCAGTGCCAGAAGCGTTCGTAGGCATCATACATGTACACCCGCTGGGTTTCAGTATGGTCTTTCGGATGACGCAGCGACGAAAGGTAGCGGAGCGTGCCGTGACCCAAAATGCCCAAGAGGGTCCCGACGAAGAGCAGCGCGCCAAGCAAGTCTAGCCACCCCAGACGATTGTGGCCAAAGACGTAGAGATGCCGTTTGCTATTGTCTGGCTGATAGGTCAATGAACCGTCGCTGCTGATGGTCAGATTGCCATCATAGCTGACGTTGGTCTCGCTGGCAAAGGTTGGCATGACACCACCCGGCAGGTAGGCCGAAAGCGTCATCGGAGCGGTGACTCGCGAATCAGCATTGTGGCAGGTGCGGCAATCGCTGATTGTGGCTTTGCCGGCAACAACATTGTGGTTAATGCTGAAGGGCATTACCTGGCCTTCAATGCGCGGGTTTTGCAGCCCAAGGGCCTCCAGCTTGCTGCGCACAAAGGAGACTTTGTTTTCGTTATCCAGACGTAATTCGCTTTCGCTCAGTTTTCCGTCACCGTTGGCGTCAAAGGCCTGGATGACATCGGGGGCGTAGCGGCCATTTTGCAGGTACACCCGCTGCAGGTCCAGGAGACGAACCGGACGGGGATTGCCACTGGGATCCTCATAAACCCAGTACCAGGCACTGATCAGGTTATAGGTCGTCAGCGAGGTGTGGCCATCCACGTTGGTGCGTTGCAACAAGACGGGTTGGAAGCCAGTAATCAGGCTTTCGATGCTGTTGGGATCGCCCTGAACGCCGCGATATTGCGCCAGAGGCTGACCATCGGGGGTGATCACCGTCCAATCGTAAGCCTGAATGGCCGGGGCAACCATCTTGGGAATGTGGCAGGTTTCGCAATCCAAAACGGCCATGTGACGATCCCAATATGGCAACCAGGCGCTGTGTGCTTTTTCGGCATTGTGGCAGGAATCGCAGCGGCGCATGGTGCCCTTGAGAGCGGGGTCAACGTTGAATTGAGCGCTTTGCCCGCGCGCAAAGTTGTGATCGGGACGTTTTAAATATTCGCCGATTTCCAGGCGGCGCGGGTCATAAACCAGGTGTGCCGGGTTGCTCTGCGCCAGGCGTTGAGCCTGAGCAGGGTTATTCAGGGAATAGTGACAATCGGTGCACTTCAGGGCGCGTTCGGCGTGGATGTCGAAGGCGTAGTTCATGTCACTTTTGCCCTGAATGTTCATGCCAGAAAGGGAAATTTTTTGAGGGGAGATGATCTGACCGGTTGTGGCAGTCTGATAGTTTTGCAGCGAAGCGCCAGTGTAGGTCAGAGGCGTTTCGGTATCCGTATGAACCGCGCCATGACATGCCGCACAGTTGGCATTGGTGGGGTCCTGGATTTTGATGAAATCGGCCTTGAGGGTGCCGTTTTCGTCGAAGGCATCCGGGTTATACATCCAGGTATCGCCCGATTTGTTGACCAGGCCAAGGGATTGGAGCGTGGCGGTATTGGCCCAGCCAAAGTTGCCGGCGTGGATTTCGGCCGCGCGGGCTTTCAGGTCGGGTTGTTCCAGGTGGCAGAGGAAACAGTTGAGTTCCATCACGCCAGATTTTTGCCAGTCCCAGGCGATGACTTTGTCGGTTTTGGGGTCAAGGATGCTGGTTTCGGGGTTAGCAGCGCTCGGCGTCAGACTGGTCAGGGGGCGACCGTCACGACTGGTGGTGGCGGGGCCGCCGCCGGGGACGCGTTCCCCGAAGCGCATTAGCCATTCGGGCGTGGTCAGATCGGTGCGGCTATCGCCATTTTGGCTCAGGTAGCGATAGGTCAGCGGATTCCATTTGCCAAAATCGCCGGTGCTGGTATCCCAGGTGCCATCTTTTGCCTGGTAGGCGGAGAGGCCTAAATCGGCATGAAAATTGTGGCTGACAATAAAGGCTGTGTCGTGACACTGGCCACAGGTTTGCATGGTGGAAATGGGTTGGCCACTTTCCAGGACATTGATGCCCTGATCATCCAACAAAGCAAAGGTGGGATGCAGCGGCGAAGTCTGGGCGGGAAGAGTAGCGGGTTGCCGCGCCCAAACCAGGCCCGCAGTCACGCCAGCGATTAGCAAACCGAGGGCTAGGATAAGCAGAGAACGGTGATTGCGGAAAAAAGGTTTCATAGGTCTTTTCCGTGAAGAGATTCAATGGTGTCGGTTAGGGCAGTTGGCGACCACCCCATTCCATGGGGTCTCCAGGATAACCGAGTGCTTGCCAGTCCAGGCGGCCATTCTCGCCATGGCAATCAGCGCATTGCAGGGCATTTTCGGCGGGTTGTACCAGGTGAGTGGATGGCCAGAACATCCAGGTTTCGGCAAAGCCGTAGTGGCCACTGTATTTCAATCCCATGCGCTGTTCGGCCAGACGGAAAGCCTGATCCCAGTTGAAGTTTGTCCAATAGCCATCGGGGCCGGCGGTAATGGGCGCCAGCAGGTAGTTATATACAGTATCGTAGGGTTGAATGGCTTTGTGAATCTTGAAGGGGAAGATTTTAGCGTTCGGGTCATGAATGTTGCCCGCCGGTTTGTTGATGTATGTGGGTTGGGCTGGATCGATCTTATCGCCGAGGATATAGCGATACTCCAGGTTGCCATTGAACCACATATAGACCGGCTTGACGTTCGTTTCGTATTGGAACGACCCTTTGATCTTCAGGTAGGTAAAATGGTCATCGCCGCGATCCTGTCCAGAGGTACTCCAATCCCAGGTCACTTTGGTGGGATCTTTCGTAGCGATGTAGGGGATATGGCAAGTCTGGCAGGCAACGGTATCGGTGTGCTCGTTCAGGCGCTGATCGGCATGTGGAGCCGCATCGTGACATTGGGTGCAGGAGACCTGTTCCGCCGGGTCAACGGTGTAGTTATCCACGACCAGCCGACCTTTGATCTGATGGTGCTGGGTCACATGGCAATCGGTACATTGCATGTTGTTTCCCCCCATATGAACGTCCATATCGGGGGAGGGGAAGAGCAATTGCTGAGAAAGATCTCCGTGCTTGACGTTGTTGCCACCGCCCCCATTGAAATGACAGGTTCCGCAGTTCTTGCGGGTAGGGGATGAAACCGAGCGAGCTGCTGCCAGCAAATCGACACTATCGGCAGGGTTGCCGTAGGCACCTTTTGCGTATCCCGATTGTGCGTGGCAGACCAGGCAATCTACATTTTCTTCTTTGGTGAAGTCATAAGATGCCTGGAAAGTATCCGTTTCTTTCCAGCCATAACCAGCATGGCAGGACATGCAGGATTTCTGATTGCCTGCTGCGCTGATGCAGAAATTATTGATTTGGTTGAATTTGCCGATGGTCACCGGCTCGCTGCGCCATGGGACATTGAAAGGCTGGGACTGCCAGGTCCAATGGCTGGTGGCCATAACTTCTTTGGCCGCGTTAGGATGACAGGTCAGGCAGGTGCGGGTGACATCTTGCGGCGTTTCGAAGGGGCCTTTGATAATATCGGCATGGGAGACATGTGTTGGATGAATGGGAAGGCCGGTGCGCGGGTCTTTTTTAGCCTGCGCCGCGGCGCTACCCGAGGCAAAGAGCAAAATGGGCACCACAATCACCAACAGGATGCCGATCAAACCAAAAATCCAGTAGGCTTTGAAGTTTTTCATACATTCTCCTGAAGAATGATTATGCGCGGTCAGTAGCCGCACATTATTCCAAAATTTCGTCTACCAGGCTGGCGTGATGACGCAAGTGATCACGCATGATGCTGCGCAACAGATCCAGAGCCTGGATGAGCCGGGGATCTGTCAGTTCATAAGTAACCATCGTCCCCTGTCGCGTGGCTCGAACCAGCCCACGTTCGCGCAAAATTTTGAGATGCCGCGATACAGTGGGTTGATTCGCACCTAACATAATGGTTAACTCGGTCACGTTATACGGGCCTTCGTTCAACGCATACAAAATCAACAGGCGCGTCGGGTCTGAAAGGGCAGCGCAAAAATTTGCCTCCAGTTGAGAAATTTCCTGTCGAAGTGTTGCGGAAATCGCAGTCATAATTTGCCTTATATATGCATAAACGTATATTCGCATCTGTATCTTATCGTTGTGAAAGAAAGTACAATAGTGCGAACTGTCATATTTATTTTTGCACTTTGTCACAAAAAAATTAGCAGAGCATAGCGCATAATGAGATAAAATTGAGTCACATTATAGAAAGGAGAATTGGAAATGTTTCAGCGAGAAGCCATGTCGGTGGATGTGGGCAGGCGATTGCGGGAGCTGCGCGAGGCGCGAAACATTTCCATGCGCACCCTCGCTGCCCAAAGCGGGCTTTCGGCGAATGCACTGAGCATGATTGAGAGGGGCAAGACATCTCCATCGGTAAGCACGCTTTACAAGCTGGCAGATGCCCTGGGAGTTCCCATTACCGCCTTCTTTGGTACCGAAAGCGGAAAAGAAAACATTATTTTGATTCGTGCCGATGAGCGAACGCGCGTCCCTTTCTCACGCGGGGTATGGGAGGGGCTGGGCGGGGAACGGTTTATTGGCCGGGTTGAACCTTTTGTGCTTACCCTGGAAAGCGGGGCCAGCAGCGGAATCCATAACATGGTGCACAGCGGCCATGAATTTGTCTTTTGCTTGCGCGGCCAGCTGGAATATCAGGTCGAGAATAGAGTTTTTCGGCTTGAAGTGGGGGATAGCCTTTTATTTGCAGCCAATCTGCATCATCGCTGGCGAAATCCGGGTGATACTGTGACAAACGCCCTGATCGTCCTTTCCGGCTTTGCCGAAAACGAACAACCGCATGGAATGCATTGGAAGAGTGGAGAGTAATCTGGTGATTACCCAGATCTCTGGAAAAAAAGGGCTCTGCTCCTTTGGTATAACAAGGTAACCGAATCCCAATACCAGTTGACCAGGAAGCAGGATTGGACATTGAGCAAGTGGTGGCGCATTCGTTAGCGGGCATGCAACGCATGTTTGTGGCGGTGCTTTGGGCGATGCACTGGATTACCCACTTCCTCGACGCCTGGCCTCAGGAGGTG
>DAOUAN010000180.1:0-16830 GCA_034433385.1 Anaerolineales bacterium
CAGGCTGTGGGAGGGGGGATGTATTCGTATGCGCCGAGATCGGGAGCACGGCGGGGGCGACGCAGGATGTCGGTAGTGGGGGCGTAGGTGGCGTTGGCTTTGCCGATGGCCGGGCTGGTGGCCGGGATTTTGCCATACAAATTGACCAGGCGGATAAATTCCTGGCGGATGGTGGTTTTGCCGCTCAGGAAGGTTGAGCCGTTCCAGCGGGGGAGTATGATGTTGGCCTGGTTGGTGTTCAGACGCGGGTTGGCGACGCGGCGGTGGGCGTCGTTGCTGGGGCTGACAACATCACCAGGGGGGATAGCCCGACCGCCGTTCCAATACAGGTTGTTGTCTAAAATCAGGTTGTCCGTAGCGGTGGGGTCGCCGCTGGAAAATTGGTTACTACCGCCACTCGCTCCGGCGCCCATAGTTCCGGTGGGATCGCTCCAGATGTTGTTGTAGAAAAAGAGGTTCTGGTTTTTGGGGTTTTGGTCTTTGATGACAATGCGGAAGGCATAGGCGCTGGATGGCAGGTTGCCAGTGATGGTGTTATTGACGAAGCGAACGTTACTGGCGCCGCTCACGCCAAAGGCGGCGATCATTTCCTGGGCAGAGTTGCCGATCATCAGGTTGTTTTCTACGGTCACGTTGGAAGCCTCTATGTAGGGCTTGCCGTCATTGCCTACTTGAATGAAAGGCTCTTTGGCTCCCTGCCAGTTCAAGAAGATGTTGCGCCGTACGGTCACATTCCGGCTGCCGACCTGTCCATCGGCGCTGCCATTGCTGTCTTTGATTACGATGAAGGTGTGCAGGTTAGGCGGTATGCTGCGCCCGCTTCCGGCGTAGTCGTTGAAGAAGATGTTGTCTTGAATGACAACGTTGTTGACGCTATTCACGTCCATGTGTTGTTCGTTTTCACCCTGATTGTAGAAGATGTTGTTCTGGACGATGATGTTGCGGGCGCCATCGTAGATTTTGAGAATGTCGTTGTTGTACGAATCGTGGAAAATGTTGTTTTGAAATGTGATGTTCTCAGCCCAGGTGTTACCGCTGCGACGGACTTCTACGACCAGTACATCGGAGCCGGGCCCGGCGTGGCGAAATTCAAAACCGGAAAAGGTGATGTTCCTGGCGCCGGAAACACTCAAGACCGCGCCATAGTTTTCCAGGGTGGATTTGTACGCTATATCGGCGCGAACTGTAGTACGGGTGGTGAAACGACGTTTGACTTCTTGAATCCCCTTATACAAACCGGGCTTGACTGTGATAACACAGGCATTGTCGGGGACCTGGGCGATTGCGTATTGGATAGTAGCCCACGGTTGGGTGGCCGTGCCGGGGTTGTTGTCATTTCCCTGCGGGGGTGGAGCAACCCAGTATTGACAGGCCTGTGCTGTTACCGGAGTGGCGGGTAGAGCGGCAGTAAAAAGCAAGGCGAGGAGAATGAAAAAACCTGGGGTTCGCCTGGATTTCGTTTTCATAAGCGGTCCTTTCACTACTCATTCTAAAGATTTTGACAGGGAATGTGGCCGCTTTGACTGGAAAGGGGCTTGCAAATTTGTAAGCATCAGCAAGGACAGGGAATGCTGGGAAACACAAGCGGGATGAAGGTGACCTCATCCCGCTTGTGTTTTTCAGGGCGCGTCAAGGCGAGAAATTTATTCGGCGGCTTCACCGGGTTTGTAAATCTGGTAGGTGGAAGTGATGTGGGCGCTCTTGCCCAACATAATGCCTACCGAGCAGTATTTCTCTTCCGAGAGCTGGATGGCCTGTTCCACATCTTTGGGCTTCAGATCTTCGCCCCATAGGAGATATGTGACCTCAATATCCGTCCACACCATAGGGTAATCTGTGGCGCGGCGACCGCGCACCTTGATGCGCATATCGGTTAAATTTGCTCGCTTTTTGTGCAAAATCGAGACAATGTCCATGCCGGTACAACCAGCCAGGGCCACCAGCAAGAGTTGCATGGGGCCTACGCCTGGTTTGCCATCCAGTGAGCCCATTTGAACAGTGCCACCCTCGGCGTTTTGGCCCAGAAAAGTGAGTTCGCCTTTCCAGTTTGCTGTGATTTCTGTCCAGCCTTCGCTCATATTACCTCCGATAGTGGCAGGAAGTATATCATGACCTGGCCACCAAAAGATACCGCCGGCTCTGTGTTTTTATCACAATTCCGGCGGTACTGCGATTGTGCTGCTCTGTTGCCATCCTGAGGGATGTGTCTTTGCGAGCCGCAGGGAATTAGCCCGGTGGGGAATAAGGGACAATCTTAGGGAGCAGATATTCTGGTTTGAGCGCCTGCACCAGGATAAAGAATTCGCTGCCATTGCTGTAATGTCCGCTGAATAACCAGGCGGGCTGGATATAGCGCTGATCGTCGGTGAGTGCGCCGCCGGCACGGGCGGGATCGGGCATGTAATAGACCAGTTCAACGCGCTCGATCACCGCTGCGATCGGATTCTGGTTCTCCGGCACATTGGTCAGCTCCACGACCGGAATCTGGTCAGGAGAAAATTCATGATGCGAGGCGCCTTCTGGAAAAGCAGCAAAGGCACGTAACGCTGGATAGGGGCCGAAGGTTTCGCCAGGGATCAGCAGAGCGTCCACTTCGATGGAGTCATTTTCCTGGCCAACCAACACCTCGTTGGGAGCGCCCAGCGGATCCAGCTGAGCATACGTTTGTCCTTCTTCGCTGGTAAAAAGTACTACCGTTCTGCCTTCGACGGGGCTTAGCCGTTGCTTGCCGCGCAGGGTCTGAAATTGCAGGTTCGGGAAAGGAATTTCGTACCATTCCACTTTGAGCACGGGAGCTTGACCATTGCGGAATTCCAGGGTGCCCCAAATATCTACTGGCCGATGTTGATAGGCCTGAAGTGCTTCCAGGTTATCGCCTTCCAGGATCAGATATTCCTGAGTGTCGTTGCGGGAAAAGCCATATTCGGTGCGCTGCGTGCCATCCGCCTGTTTGTAAATCGTGATCGAGAGCAGGCCGCGCAATCCCTCCACCCGCTGGGGAGCAGGTGTGCCGGCCACAGGGATCACCAGCATCTGACCAAGGTAAATAGTGGCTGGATCGCTGATTCCGTTGGCTTGAACAATCGCTTCTACCGACGTTCCAAAGCGAGCGGCGATGCTGACCAGGGTATCGCCTTCCTGGACGGTGTAGGTCACGCCACCCTGGTCTCCGCCACTGCCTGACGGCGTCGGTTGGGTGGTAGCCGTGGGGAAGGGAACGGGTGTCCCGCTGAGATTGATCTTATAAAAGCCCAGGCCGCCCCCTCCACCGCCGCCTCCGCCGCCGCTGCCCCCTTGCATGCGCAGGTCAATGGAAACCCAGTCGAACGTTTCGCCCTGGCGTGTTCCCAGAACGTAGGCATTTTCCACGACATCGGGCATATCGGCGGGCAAATCAGGCAGGCGCAGGTTTTCGCCTTCGGAGGTAGTCAACAGGCCGCTGCCATCGGGCTGGCGGGTAACCGTGCCGAGCAGGCCATCCAGGAAATTCTGCGTTGGCTGCCAGGATTCGACCTCGAACGTCAGCGTGCCATTTGCCTGGCGGAAGCGGCCCTGCACACGGGAGAGCTGCCCACCGGCGGGTGCATCGGCTACATTGCCAGTGGCCGGGAAGCCATCCAGCAGAACGATGGGATCGCCGCCCTCGGCCGAGGGCAGGCGGCCCAACCAGCCGTAAAGGGTCACACTTTGATCGAGCGGGTAGGGGCGATACCAGGTCGTCGGGTTCCCTGCCGGGCCAAAAAATCCCTCCAGGATGCCGCCGTTCTGGTCAGAAAGCGCCTTTTGCAAGGCCTCCTCGGCGCTGATGATGGGCAGCGGTTCGTGGAGCACCCGATAGGCGGGCAGATCGGCCTCTACGTGCACCACCCCCTGCTTGTCCAGGGTGATTCGCATCCCGGCGCAGCGAAAATACTCGTAGCAGATCGGGGCACCATCCGGGGTGAGGGGCAGCGCAAAATAAGACGCATACAAGTCGTTTTGCCAGATGGCGAAGGCGTTGGGATCGTAGCCTTTTTCCTGCAAAAAGGCGCGGATTTGCTCCTCAGCATCGTTCGGGAAAACCGCTGGGCTGTTGCCAAGCCTGCGCCAGGCCGGGTAGCGCGGATAATCCGGGAAGAATTCAAAATTCTGGCTAGAAGAAACGCTCAACCGCTGGTTGCCGTCCAGCATGAGCAGTGCCCCGGGGTTCCCGTAGATGGGACCATCCATGCCAAATTGGGCGGCCAGAGCGCGGGCGCTCTCCAGGGTGGCGGGTTGCGGGTCTTGATATTCAAAGATGAAGGCGTGCTCCTCACCGCCGGGCAGATTCGTGCCCAGGGTGAGCGGGGTGCCATGCCAGTCATAGGTTTTTTCGCTGGGAGCGGTGACCGTCTCGCTGGTGATGATTGGCGTAGGCGTTGGTGGCTGGGCGCTTGGCGTGCCACCGGCAGCGGGCTGGGGTTGCGGTGCGATGGAGCGGATCAACCAGTTCAGCGTGAGAGCGAGCAAGATCAGTGCCACGGTTCCGCCCAGGGCGGACAGGGCCTGGGCCAACCAGCGGCGTTTGGGTTCAGGAGAATGGGCGTTCATCAAGGTAGCCTCCAGGTTGCGGGTAAAAGTTGGGCGCGGCGTCAGGCGTTCAGCCAATGCCTCCAGCTCATCCGCCAGGCGGCGTTCTTCGGGAGGGAGGAAGGACTTATCGTTCATCGGTAACCTCCAAAACCAGGGAGGTGCGCTGGCGCAAATCGCGCAGGCCGCGCGAGAGCGCCATTTTGACCGCCGCCTCGCTTTTGCCCAGCACATGGCCAGCCTCGGCAGGGCTTAATCCGGCGAAGAGACACAGGCGAATGGCCTCTGCGCGTTCGCGTGGCAGGTGGGATAGGGCGCGGGCGATCGCCTGGATGCGAAGATGAGTCTCGGCGAGGGATTCGGTTCCCGGCCCCGGGTTGGGGTGCTCGTTCAGCGCCTCAAGCGGGACCTCGGGGCGGCGTCGCCGAAAGAAGAGGGCGCGGCGTCTGGAAGCGATTCCCAGCAACCAGGCCAGGAAAGGTGCCTCACCGCGATAGGAACGGATCCCCTCCAGGGCCGCCAGAAAAGTCTGTGAAGTCAGATCTTCGGCGTCGTGGCTGTTTCCCGTGCGGGCCAGGTGATAGCGATAGACGCGACTCACGTGGCGACGGTAAAGCTCGGCAAACGCCTCGGCGCTGATGCAGGCCTGACGCGCCAGATAGAAGTCGTCTTCCGTGTGAACGTTCATGAGGGTGGGAAAAACCTCCTGTTGTGTGCGCACATCCTTATGTTGCCCGCTGCGCCCAGGAGGTAACAGGGAATTTCAGCCCTCAGCGAGTTTCGCTGCTTTGCATTTCCCCCTCTGGATATATCTTCCAGCCCAGATCCTCCAGCCGTGAAAGGTCAAATTGATTTTCTGGCACGTTGACATGTACCGCGTTGGCCTCGGCCAGTAATTCTCCCGTCCCGGCATCGTAAATGCCGGCCCAGGCTTCGGCCATGCGGCCGCGATCTCGCCCGGCTCGACCAAGAATCCGTAATGGCTTGCCAACCGGCACATTGTGACGATATTTGATCTCCAGCTTGCCGGTGAACATGAAACGCGGCCGTTGAGGATCGCTGCCCATCAAGGCCCGCCCGCTGATCTCATCCAGGATGGCCGCGACGATACCGCCATGCAGCACGCCCGGATAGCCCTGGAAGTGTTCCGGGGCGGTGTAGGTGCTCTCGATGACGCCTGGCTCGACCTCGTAAATGTGCAAATGTAGACCCACCGGGTTTTCTACCCCGCAGACGAAACAATAGCGTGAATTGGGCTGCTTGGTCTTCATTCCCTTTGCTCCTTTGGCAGTATCGTTGTCTGGCGATTATGGCCTGGCTGGTTTCTCTCCCCAGTGAATGGCAATCGTCCCGAACATCAACCGCTTGAAGCCAATATGCTGAAAACCAGCAGCAGCCATGCGGCTGGCCAGAGCCTCGGCGGTGGCGAAGTTTTCGGTCGAATCAGGCAGGTAGCGATACGCATCGCTTTGCCCGGAAAGGAGTGTCCCCAGGGCGGGGATGATAACGTGCATGTGTAACCAGATGAACGGGGAGAGTAAATTTTTCTTCGGTTGGGTGGTATCCAGAATCACAATGCGCCCGCCGCTTTTGAGCACCCGGTACTGCTCGCGCAGCGCCTGTTGCATGTCAATCACATTGCGCATCAAAAAGCCAGAGACGACGGCATCGAAAGTTTCCTCTGGGAAGGGTAAAGAGAGGGCATTGGCCGAAACCCACGGCAGACGGCCATAGCGGGCGTTGCCCACGCGCATCATCTCCAGGGTGAAATCGGCAGGGATGACGCGCGATTGGGGTTGCTGTCGAAGAGCCTCGCGCGCCAGGTCGCCGGTACCCGCCCCCAGGTCCAGCAGCGCAGCGCCGGGAGAAAGACGCGCCAGGCGGATGACCATCTTCCGCCAGCGTACATCCTGAAAGCCCGTCATCAGTCGATTCATCAGATCATAGCGGCGGGCAATGCGAGTAAACATGTTTTGAACGTAGCGAGCTCGTTCCTGACCGGTAAGGTGTGTCATAATTGCGTTCCTTTGGCTTGAATTTGCCCAATTATAAGCGCGTAGGGCTATAGTATTGCGTTTGAAAATCTATCCCGATCCTGGTGTCATTGCGAGCGCAGCGCCTGCCCCGCGAAGTCCCCGAAGGGGGAGCGAAGCGTGGGGGAAGCAATCTCCTCTCAGGTGAGGAGACTGCTTCGTCGCTGCACTCCTCGCAGTGACCTTTGGCTGCGGCTGGTCGCGCTATGTTATACTGCGTCGAAAATCACGCGTTGGAGGTACATTTTGGAAAAGCCTTCACTTTCTACCTGGCAAACCTGGTGGCTGGCGATTCGCCCCAAAACGTTGCCGGCAGCCGCAGCAGGCGTGACGATGGGCGGGGCGCTGGCCTGGCTGGATGGGACCTTTCGCCTGGATGCGTTCCTGGTTTGTCTGCTGGCGGCTCTGTTGCTTCAAATCGGCAGCAACCTGGCGAACGACGTGTTCGATTTTGAGCGCGGGGCCGATACAGCGGAGCGCCTGGGGCCAACGCGAGTGACCCAGGCTGGCCTGCTCACCCCAGCGCAAGTCAAGGCGGGCATGTGGCTGGTCTTTGCTTTGGCTGCATTTTTGGGGGTATATCTCATCTACCTGGGCGGCTGGCCGATCCTGGTGGTAGGCGTGGCAGCGATCCTTTCCGCCATTGCTTACACCGGCGGTCCGTTCCCGCTAGGATATTATGGTTTGGGCGATTTGTTCGTCTTTTTGTTCTTTGGGCTGGCTGCTGTGGCCGGGACATATTATGTGCAGGCCGGTCGAGTCAGCCCGGCAGGGTGGTGGCTGGCAGTTGCGATAGGGTTGCTGGTGACGGCCATTCTGGTGGTCAATAATTTGCGCGATATTGAAAATGATCGCAAGGCGGGCAAGCATACCCTGGCCGTTCGCCTGGGCGAGGCCGGGGCGCGCGCCGAATACACCTTCTGCGTGCTTTTGGCTTACTTGATTGTGCCCTGGCTCGCCTGGCAGCGCCTGATTCCGTGGGGCGGGCTTGCGGCCTGGCTTTCGCTGCCCTTGGCGGCAAAAACGATGCAGACAGTCTTGCGTCAGCGTGGTCGTCCGCTCAATGCGGCATTGGCCGGCACCGGTCAAACTGCTTTATGGTTCAGCCTTTTGTTTTGGCTGGGGGTAATTTTGCAGCAAGTATTCAAGTAATAAGGAGCGATACCACTCTGCCTGCTCCACGTGGACGTTGTGGCCGGCCTCTGGAGCAATGACCAGCCGAGCGTGGGGCAGGCGGGTGGTCATTTGGGTCATCAGGGCGGTATATTTTGGGTCTTGCTCACCGGCGATCAGTAGGGTAGGGACTTCTAGGCGGGGCAGACAATCCCACAAGGGCGTTTGTTGTCCAGGACTGAGATCGTAGATCACCTTTGCCATCCAGCGCGGGTCGTTTTGCGCCGCGGCATGCTGTAATTTCATCAGGATGTCGGGGTGATGCTGCAAGCTGGCAAACAAGGGTTGCTGATACCAGCGCTCGGCGAAGATATTCATGCCCTGTTGCAAGATGATTGTAGCCCGGCGGCGATCTTCTTCCAGGCGACGGGCACGTTCGGTTGGCTCCGGGATACCGGGGCTGCTGCTTTCCAGCACCAGCGCGGCTACATGCTGAGGGAAACGACAGGCAAAATGAAGTGCCAGCCTGCCTCCCAGAGAGTACCCGACCAGGATAACGCGCCGAAGATTGCGTGTATCCAAAATCTCTAGAATGTCATCCGTCAGCCGGTCAAAGGTCAAGGGAACGTTCAGGTCGCCGTGCAGGTTGGCGCCATGCCCGGGCAGATCAGGAGTCAGCACAGGCCAGCGATCTCGTAGCGGGGCAACAATTTCATCCCATTGATCGCCGCGGCCTAAAAAGCCGTGCAGGAAAAGGATGGCATCTGGCGGTTGGGGAGCGTGCATGTCAGACAATTTCTCTTCCGAGAGCGTTGGCCAGGTGCCGCATTTCTGCCAGGTAGGCGGGAAGATCGGCCAGTGGCAGCGACTGAGCGCCATCGGAGAGAGCTTTTTCCGGTTCGGGGTGCACTTCTACCAGCAGGCCATCGGCACCGGCAGCCAGGGCAGCACGCGAGGCAGCGGGCACCAGGTCGGCGCGGCCGGTGGCGTGGCTGGGATCGGCCAGGATGGGGAAGGGCGTCGTCAATTTGATTTGGGCAATCGCGTTCACGTCTAGCACGTTGCGGGTGGAAGGATCGAATCCACGAATCCCTCGCTCGCACAGGATGATTTGTTCGTTGCCGCGGGTGGCAATATGTTCGGCGGCGGCGAGCCATTCCTGCACCGTGGACATAAAACCACGCTTCAGCAATACCGGTTTGGGCTGCTCGCCCGCGGCCCATAACAGCGGGAAATGCTGCATATTGCGACTCCCAATTTGAATGATGTCGCTATATTCGGCCACCAAGGGCAATTGCTCTATCCCCAACGCTTCGGAAATGACCAACAAGCCAAACTCATCCGCTACCTGCCGCAAAATTTTCAGCCCTTCCAGGCCCAAACCTTGAAAAGAGTGCGGGGATGTACGTGGCTTGAAGGCGCCCCCGCGGATTACATGCAGGCCAAGCTCGTGCATGGTTTGCGCCACGCGGCGAGTCTGTTCGTAACTTTCCACTGAGCAGGGCCCGGCGATGAGCAAGATCTCTTTCCCTCCAACCTGTATGCTCTCGTTGAGTGCGACAATTCGGGTCTCGTTCATAACTCATCCATACTTTCAAGGTGAAATTGACGTTTCAACATTTCGGCCACCTCCATTCGCTTCAATTTCCCTGAAGCCGTGTAAGGTAGCGTTCCAAGGAAGACCAGTCGCCGCGGAATTTTGTAACCTGCCAGGCGACCGCGCAGGAAGTGCAGCAGCTCTTCAGCCTCACATGGATCTCGTCTCACCACGGCAGCAGCCACTTGCTGACCCCATTCGGCATCGGGCAGCCCTACCACGCACGCCGCCTCGACGGCGGGGTGTTGTAGCAAAGCCTGCTCCACTTCTTCCGGGTACACGTTTTCGCCGCCGCTGAGGATCAAATCGCTGCGCCGACTGACCACCCACAGATCCCCGTCTTCGTCCAAATATCCCAGATCACCGGTGCGTAAGCGCCCCTCGACGAGGGGAGGGTGCCCCAAATACCCCGGCATGATTCCCGGCCCGCTGACGACGATCTCCCCGACCTGGCCTGTGGCGCAGGTTTGCCCCGTCTCGTTTTTAATTTCGACCCGCACTCCGGGGAGTGGCTTTCCCACCGTCCCTGGTTTGTGTCGCACCGTCTCGGGTAGAGCGGTTGCCACCTGAGCGCAGGCCTCCGTCAGCCCGTAGGTCAGGGCGATGGGCAGGTTACAATCCAGGGCGCGCTGAAGCAGGCTGGGGGGCGTGGCCGATCCGCCGAGCAGAATCAGCCGCAAGTCTGGCAACGATGCGCCGCTTTCGAAGTATGGCATCAACCGATAGAGCATGGTCGGCACCAGTGAAATCAGATTTGCGTCTTTTTCGCGTAGCAAGCGGAGAGTCTCGTCGGGCTCAAAGCGTTCCTGCAAGACGACGGTCAGGCCATCCAGGCAGGCGCGGAACAAAATGGACATGCCGCCAATGTGATAAAGTGGCAGACAAAGCAGCCATCGCTCGCCCAGGCGCGTCTGCAGGCGTTCGGAGGAGGCTCGCGCTGCGGCCAAAAGGTTGCTCAGGGTGAGTT
This sequence comes from Anaerolineales bacterium, assembly GCA_034433385.1. Classification (GTDB taxonomy): domain Bacteria; phylum Chloroflexota; class Anaerolineae; order Anaerolineales; family Villigracilaceae; genus DAOUAN01. The sequence continues at coordinate 10,259 of DAOUAN010000180.1, forward strand.
GGGCGGCTTTAGGGCGGCCGGTTGTGCCGGAGGTGAACATCAACAAGGCGGCAGAGTCAGCCGGCTGTGTCTCAAGATTCGATGTATATTTCGCATAGCGATGATAGGACAAAGGCTTCCCATGCAAATCCTGATCCCCAAAGCCATCACCCAGGAAATTCTTTAAATTCTCCGGCGTAATTACCTCCTGGCAACCGGCCTGTTCCACCTGCCAGGTGCGTTCAGCCTCGCTCAAGCGGCGGTTGAGGGGAAGCAGCGTCAGCCCCAGGCGCAATGCCGCGTGGATCAGGATCACATATTCTGCAGAGTTATCCAGCCACACAGCCAGGCAGTCGCCTGACTTCAGGCCGCGCCTGCCCAGGGCGACGGCTGCCTGCTCTACCCGCGCAGCCAGTTCGGCGTACGTCAATACTGAACGCCCGCCGTTCCAGATCAGAGCTGGTAGGTGAGGGGAAAGAGCGGCGCGAGGGGAGAGAAAAGGCATAGCTAATACTCAGGATTCAGTGCGGAGCGCATCTTCAGAGGACAGTTTTTGCTGAGAGAGCGGCCAGAGGAGACGCTCTACACCGGCAGCCGAGAGAGCACCGATGACATAAGCCAGGATGTCCAACGGGTCGAAGGCAAAGCCAAGTCCCCACATCTCGGCCGCGGCAAGCGAAACGGCCATTTCGCTGCGCCAGAACAGTTGCCAAAGTTCCATACCCAGGGGAATGGCCACCGTCAACGCGGCCTTACGTTGCCATGGCCGCAACGGCGGGAGGACAACATCCAGAGCACAGAGGGCAAAATATAGGCCAAAGGGTTGCAGCAGGTCATTGGCATAACTGGCATACAGGCGAAAGACCAGCCCATCCAGGTAGGCGCCATAGGGAAATTGAGTGGTAAACCACCATAGCCCCAGGGCGATCATCGCCGAAATTCCCAACCGCTTTGCGTCTTGCCTGTGCCATACTCTGTTCATTTTCATTTTCCTGGTTACCTCGAATTCCACGAAACTATATCTCTCTTTGGCAGGTCGGCGCAGGCCGACCTTGTGTGGGGTAGCCCGAAGCTTTAGCTTCGGGGCGGCCCAGGCGGGCAGGCACGCGTTTTCACGGCAACCAGGGGTACTTGCGAAAATCTGGTTTGCGCTTTTCGACGTAAGCGTTGCGTCCTTCCTGGCCTTCTTCGGACATGTAAAATAGCATGGTGGCGTTACCGGCTAGTTCCTGGATGCCAGCCTGGCCATCCAGCTCGGCATTGAAGGCTGATTTCAAACTGCGGATGGCAATCGGGCTTTTCTCCAGGATTTCCTGTGCCCAGCGGATGCCCTCCGCTTCCAGATCTTCTACGGGTACCACTTTGTTTACCAGGCCCATCTCCAGGGCTTCCTGGGCGTTATATTGGCGGCATAGATACCAGATTTCGCGCGCCTTTTTCTGCCCAACAATGCGCGCCAGGTAAGAAGCGCCAAAGCCCCCATCGAAACTGCCAACCTTTGGGCCGGTTTGCCCGAAAACAGCATTATCAGCCGCGATGGTCAGATCACACATGACGTGTAGTACATGCCCGCCGCCGATCGCATATCCGGCTACCAGGGCAATGACCACTTTGGGCATGCTGCGAATGATGCGTTGCAACTTCAGCACGTTCAGGCGCGGAATGCCATCATCGCCCACGTATCCAGCGTCACCGCGCACTTTCTGGTCGCCGCCGGAGCAGAAGGCGTATTTGCCATCTTTCGCCGGACCGTTGCCCGTCAACAAAACGACGCCGATGCGCGGGTCTTCCCAGGCGTTTTCAAAGGCATCAATCATCTCTTTGATCGTTTGGGGCCGGAAGGCATTACGCACTTCGGGGCGGTTAAAGGCAATGCGCGCCATCCCATCGGCTTTGTGATAGGTAATGTCTTGATATTTTTTGACTTCAATCCATTCAACCATGAGACACTCCGGATTTTAGATTTTAGATTTAGGGATTGTTGGCTTGGAAATTCTTTCGCAGTTTTTCGAACGCAGCCGCATCTGAGGGCACTTCGATCAGGGTTGGTGTTTCTGCGGCCATAGCAGCTTGCAACACCGCGGGCAACTCCTGACGGGTTACCTGGGCATAGCGTAGGCCATAAAGCGCGGCGGCATGTTCAAAGGTCAGGCCGTGAGGGGCGAGGAAAGCTTCCCGAAATGGCGGGTCAAACTGTGCTACCGGCAAACGGTGAAAAATACCGCCGCCATCGTTATTGATGACTACAATCGTAGCCCGGATGCGCTCGCGGCGCAGCGCCAGCAAGCCGTTCATATCGTGATAAAACGAGGTGTCACCGCTGACGAAGACCAGCCCCGGGCGGGCCACTGCTGCTCCCAACGCGCTGGAGAGCGTGCCATCAATGCCACTGGCGCCGCGATTGGCAAAGACGTGCACCGTCTTTTTCTGGGGTGGCACGAACTGATCCAGGTGGCGCACGGGCAAGCTGTTGGCGACATAAAGACTGCTGCCCTCTGCCAGCTGATCCAACACATCCAGCAGAATCCCGGCCTCGAAGGCCGCCTCGTTGCGGATCGCCGCGACCCGTTGGCGGCTGGCCCTCTCCAGGCGAATCCACTGCTCAAGCGAATCGGACTCCCGTCCCCCCGCGGCGGGAGCAAGACGTTCCAGCAGGGTGCGACACACCGCAAGCGGATCGGCCCATATCATCTCGCTTACGACGAAGCGATCATCGCGCCAGCGGCCGGTTTCGCTGATGGCAATTTGGGGCACATCCGCCATCTTTTCCAGGTAATCGCCGAGCAGGGTGCTGGTAGGCACATCGCCAAAGCGCAGGATCAAATCTGGGCGTGGCACATTGGTTTTTGAAAGGTAGAGGTCGTACAGGCCCAGGATGTGCTCGTCGGTGTGCGGGCCGAAGCGCACGCCCGAAAGAGCGTCGGCCAGGATGGGGTAGCGGAGAATCCCTGCAAGGCGGGTAATGAGCGCCGGAAAATCACCTTGCGGGCAACGTGGCCCACAGACGATGAGTCCGCTGGGGGCGGAGAGAAGCCGCTGACTCAGCGCCTCCACCGCTTCGGGGTCAGGGGCGAGGCGAGGCAAGCGCAGGGTGGGAATCGCCTTGGTTGGGTCGATCGCCCCATCGGGCAGATCGCCGGCGACGGGGGTCGGTTCGAGGGGTTTCCGAAAAGGGAAGTTGAGATGCACCGGACCGGGCAAAGGTGCTTGCGCACTGAACCAGGCACGAGCAGCCAGAGTCTGCAAATAGCGCAGGAGCAGGGGGCGTGCATTTGCTTCGGGAGGGGCAACATCCACAAACCAGCGGACGTGATTGCCGTAGAGTTTGATCTGGTCAATGGTTTGGTTGGCGCCGCTTTCGCGTGCTTCGGCGGGGCGATCGGCGGTGAGGACGATGAGGGGAATTTCGCTGTAGTTGGCTTCCACAATGGCAGGGAAGAAGTTTGCCGCGGCGGTGCCCGAAGTGCAGATCAGGGCTACCGGGCGTTGACTGGTGCGCGCCAACCCCAGGGCAAAGTAAGCTGCCGAGCGTTCGTCGCTATGAATGTGTAGGCGCAAGTTGGCTTGTTGCGCAAAAGCGAAGACGAGCGGCGTGGAGCGCGAGCCGGGGGCAAGGCACACGTCTTGCAATCCCTGGGCGACGAGTGCCGAGGCGAAGGTTTCAGTCCAGAGAAGGTTGCGGTTTGCGGAGGTCATCGGATGATTTCTGTCTCCAAAATCGATTGCAAAAAGCGCATCTTCAAGCCGGTTTCTTCCCATTCTGTGCGCGCTTCGGAGCCGGCGACGATGCCAGCGCCACCAAAGAGGGTGATGTTTGTGGCATGCACGAGAGCCGAGCGGATGGCTACGGCGAAATCGGCTTGCCCGTCCAGGTCCAGCACGCCGATAGGGCCGGCATACCAGCCGCGGGAGAAGTTCTCCAGGCGCGGGATTAGCTCCAGGGCAGGGGCAAGGGGCTGCCCGCCGACTGCCGGCGTGGGGTGCAGGGCAGCGACGACATCCAGGGCGCTGAGGCCTGGACGCAATTGGGCTTGAATGGGGGTATAGAGGTGCTGGATGTTGGGCAGACGCAAAATATCGGGTGTGGAAGGGATGATCAGGTTTTCGGTTAGTGGCGCCAGGCGCCGGCGGATGTTTTCCACAACGATGGCATGTTCGTGGCGGTCTTTGGCGCTGGCAAGCAGATCGGTGGCGAGGGCTTCATCTTCAACGGAAGTCAGGCCGCGTCGCGTAGAACCGGCCAGAGCCAGGGTGGTCAACATCTGCCGTTCGATGCGGACGAGCCGTTCTGGTGTGGCCCCAAAGAACGCGTGGCCAGGACGAAATTCGAAGAGGAAGCGAAAGCAGGTTGGGCAGCTTTCACCCAGGCGCTCCAGCACAATCGCCAGATCGAGAGGATGAGCGGCGATGCCATGGCGGGTACGTGCCAGGACAATTTTGCGCAAATCGCCGAGGGCAATCCGCTGCATGGCTTCATTCAACGCACGTTGCCAGGCAGCGAAATCGCCCTCCTGCCAGGTGATCTCCACAGGATGAATGGGCGGAAAGATGACGGATTCCAGAGCAAGCAGGAATTCTTCCGCTTCGTATTGGGCGCGGCGGATCGCTTCGGCGGATGTCTCACCTTCGAGAAGTGGCAGGTGGAGGGTGAAAAACGTTTTGCCGTCAACCTGACTGAGGGTGTAGCGTGGCAGGACCAGGGCAGCAGCCGGGAAGGCGCGCCATTCACTGGTTGGAAAGAAAGATGCTCCACAAAAAAGCGAGGGGGACGGTGTTTCGCCAGATGCAGGCAGGGTGAGGATGCGCTTTTTCAACGTTTTGAGGTGTTGACGAAGGTAAAAAAAACGATCGTGCCCCTCCGCATCCATTTGGGCGGCAATTCCCAGCCCAGCCATGATCTGGGAGGATTGTGTGCTCTGGAAATAAAAGCGTGGCATACCAGCGCCGAAGCGCAGGAATTTGATGGGGTTGAAATCGTGGTAGGGAATAACGTAACGTAAAAGAGGAGTCATGGAAGGGTCTTTTCCGGTAAAGAACCGACGCTGCGCAACAGGAATGCACGCAGAGCGGGTAAGGTTTCTTCGGGATCAGGCTTTCCCGTAAAAATCCAGCGTAAAACGATTTCATTCAACGCACCGATCCAGGCGTAGGCAACAATTTCGGTATCCTGAGCAGGCAGGCTACCCTCGGCGATGGCTTCATCCAGATTTTCTTTGATGATGCGGGCAAATCGTTGGTTGATCTCCAGGCGCTTTTGCTCGAAGGTTTCGCCCAGGCCGGTCGCCTGAATAAGGGCAATTTTTGCCAGGGAACGATATTGACCGAAGATTTCCAGGCAGATTTGTAAGGCCTGATCCAGGCGTGCCATGCCAGATGTCTCTTCCTCCAGGCGTTGGCGTAAGCGACTTTCCAGGAGCTCGGCAAACGCATCTACCAGGGCCAGAAAAATATCTTGTTTACTGGGAAAGTAAAAGTAAAAAGCGCCTTTAGAAGTGCGCGATTCGGCCACGATGTCATCTACTTTGGCATCGTGATAGCCTTTGCTGGCAAAAACTTTGACTGCGGCTTCGAGAATCCGCTCGCGGGTATCCGGCAGGTTCGTTTGCATAAGCATCACTAGACTGACCAGTCGGTCTGCACGGGCAGAAGAATATCGCAGGCGACGGGTTGAGTCAAGGTGAAAAACGTAATCATTTGATGGGTGACACTAAGGCTCAATTTTCTGTTGCACCGAATTTTCACGAATTTCCCGAAGAAAATTTGCCGTAGTGGAGTTGGCTATTCCAAATACTGACTATTCTGTATCCTGCTGTCATGGCGAGCGAAGCGCCTGCCCTGCGAAGTCCCCGAAGGGGGGGCGAAGCGCGAGGGATGCAGACCTGCTCTTGTCCCACTTTGTCCGCCAGTTGCACAAAAGTTAGCCAGCCTGCCGGGAGATGGCTTCGACGGAAGAACGCCGTCTCGCCATGACAACCAACTTCCGGCGAATTTTTAGATGGGTTTTATCCCGAATTGACGTTAAAATAAAATTCATTGTTTGGGGGCAAGTCTCTGGTATTATGATAGAGCGCATTCGCTCTTTGTTGTTTTCGCTATATGGAGAAGCGACGGGTGAGAAAACTTTCAGACAGGTGCTTGATCTGATTGAGCGTTCTCGCCTTCGCCTCTGCGCGCCGCGTGCCGCTGGCCTGACGCAGGCGGATGCCCTGCTCATCACCTATCCGGATCAGGTACAAAGTCCCGGAATTTCTGCTCTGAAGGTCCTGAAAACGTTCTGTGATCGTCATTTGCGAGGGGTGATCACCGCCATCCACATCCTGCCCTTTTATCCCTGGTCATCGGATGACGGTTTTGCGGTGATGGATTATCGTGCTGTTCACCCGAACTACGGGAGCTGGGAGGATGTGCGGGCACTGGGGGAGCACTTCCGGCTGATGTTCGATGCGGTGGTCAATCATGTCTCGGTACAGAGTTCCTGGTTTCAGGGGATGTTGAAGGGAGATCCGTACTACCAGGACTTTTTCATCACGCCACCCCCCAATGCCGATCTCTCAGCGGTAGTGCGCCCCCGAACGTTACCACTGTTGACGACC
>DAOUAN010000181.1:0-7786 GCA_034433385.1 Anaerolineales bacterium
AACGCGCGGCCCTGCTGGCAATCCTGGGGCTGAATTCCGCCCAGCAAATTTCCCTGCCCGATGCCAACAGCCCGATTCAATATCGCCTGATCCTGGGCTTCGACTACGAACCCTGCTTCCGCCCCGAAGAACTCTCGCATTGACATTCTCCCCCTTTTTCGCTAAACTATACGCAAATATTACACGCTATTTCGACAAGGAGAATCCATGAGCCCATCCCTCTCCCCTTCGGCTCATCTGACTGCTCAATCCACCCTGGCCCCGGCCATCAAAGCCTGGGAAATGTACCTCAGCGATCAGGGGCGCTCTCCCAACACCATCAAAGCCTTTCTCTCCGATGTGCGCCTCCTTTCACAATACTTTCCCCCTGATCGCACCATCGGCTCGATCACCACAAACGATTTGAATCGCTTTTTTGAGTGGATGGAAAAAGAGCGTTCCGTGCCATGTAGCCCCAAAACCCTGGCCCGCCGCATCACTTCGACCAAATCCTTTTTTCGCTGGCTGCATCAATATGGCGTCATCATCATAGACCCGGCTGAAAAAGTAGTACAACGCTCCGCCATCAGCCCCCTGCCCGAAGTGCTCACTGAAGAAGAAATGCAGGCCGCCCTGCTCGCCGCCGATCATCATCGCCGCGGACAAAAACCTGATGCACGTCCCTACACCCTGCTCTACCTGCTGCTCGCCACCGGCATCAAAAAGAGCGAATGCCTGGGCATCCACTTGAATCATATTGACCTGGAAGCACCTGGCGGCCCGATCCTCTTTGTCCGCTATGCCAGTCCGGCCAACCGCTACAAAGAGCGCAAAATCCCCCTCCCTGAGGATTGGATCCCCGCCTACCAGGAATACCTGGCCCAATACCAACCCGTAGATCAACTTTTCCCCTGGTCACCACGCCGCCTGGAATACCTGCTGGAAGACATCGGCGAAGAAGCCGGCTTAAAAAAACACCTCTCCTTCGACATGTGCCGCTGGACCTGCGCGCTACGCGACTATCAATCGGGCATGGAAACGGATAAAATTCGCCAAAAATTGGGCATCTCCAAAATCCAATGGCGCGAAATTTACCTGAAACTGCGCCAGCTGAACAACGAAGCAACCAGCGACTGATAAGACCAAAAGACCTCCGAAGCCTTGTAGACTTCGGAGGTCTGCTCAAAAGGACAAAAACGGCTAGCTCAAGCGCGCCAGCACATCGTTGACATCCATCAGCAAGTATTCGACACCGTCCATCTTGAACTCCGTGCCCGAATACTTGGCAAACAGAACTTTATCCCCCACTTTCAGCTTGATGTCCTCATCATCGCCAATAGCGACCACCTCGCCAGTTTGCGGTTTCTCTTTGGCCGTTTCGGGCAGGAGCAGACCGGAAGCAGTGCGAGTCTCTTGCTCCAGCGGGCGGATCAGCACACGGCTGCCCAGGGGTTCAACTTTTACTTCGCTCATGATACACCTCGTGAAAAAAGTTTTGGGATGAAACCAATGGCCTACTTCAGGCCCAATAATTTATCAATTTTAGGACGATCAAAACCAACGATAATCTTGCCGCCGATGTCAATCACCGGCACGCCACTTTGCCCCGACCGACGCACCATATCCCGCGCCGCAGCCGGATCGCGGCTCACATCCACATCTTTGAAGCGAATACCACGCTCACGGAAATATTTTTTGGCCATATTACAAAAGGTACAGGTAGGCGTTGTAAAAATAATCACTCTCGGCTGATTTTCCATAGAAACCTCCGAGACATTGGATGAAAAAACAGCCAAAAAGTTACATCTCGGAAGCCGATTTTTCAACCGGGCGCGACAAAGCAAAATATAACACCGTTTTACTGGTCGGCAACAGACGATAAGCATGGGCCAGACGATAACCAGGCACCCAAATCACCTGCTCACCGGCGCACAGCAAAGGCCAGCGCGCCCGCGCCCTTTGGGGCATCTTCACATTCACAAAAAAATCCGAAATTTTTTGAGAATGCCCATCCATCCCCAACGGCTCGAAGCGGTCTCCCGAACGTCTCACCCGCAATTCGAACCGCTCCGGCAAATTCTCCGCATCCAGCCAGACCTGGAAGGGATCCTCGCTTCGTCCGGCCTGTTCCCGCGCCAAAGCAGGAATCCGCCAGCGTTCACAGGTCAACTTCCACCCGCCGGCGATCTCCACCACAGCCGGCACTGAAAAATGGATGACATCCATATCCGCAGGCATCTGTGGCCAGCGGTCAAAAGGCAAATCCGCCACGGAGGTAGCCAGGTACAACTGATTTCCCTCGCGGAACAGGCGCAAGCCACCAATCCAATCCAGGCGCAATGCGCTCGATTGCTGCAAAAACGAAACAGCTCGTTCCAGCACCGCAAAGGTTGTTTCCTGACCAGGGCGCAATTGCTCAACCGCCCGGCGAAACAGATTTCGTTGTAAACCCGCTGAACGGTTTCGCAGCGCGGGGATGTCAAACACAATCACATCCTCGCTTTGTTGCAACACACATTCCTTCCAGGCCAGCTCAATCAACTCCATTAAAAGAGCATGGTCGGCTGCCAGCGATTGGGCGCTCCGCCACACCGCCTGCCGGAAGTTCGGGTTATACGTCTCCAATGTGGGAATCAACAAATGACGAATACGATTGCGCAAAAAATTCAGCGAATCATTGCTTGAATCATAACTTGGGCGCAAACCGTTTGCTGCACAATAGACGACAACCTCCTCGCGCCACACATCCAGCAAAGGCCGCACAATCGGAATCTCGGCATCAAACGAGGGCAAAATCGTGCGATACGTCATCCCCTTCAGGCCGGTTAAACCTGCGCCGCGCAAAAAGTGCATCAGGATTGTCTCCACCTGGTCGTCGGCAGTGTGCGCCACGGCTACTGCCTGTGCCGAATGCTTGCGCGCCAGCGCGAAGAGGAAGCGATAGCGCAGGTGCCGCGCCGCCTCTTCAATAGACATTCCCTGTTCCCCGGCATACGCGCGCACATCCGCGCTTTCTACTACCGAGGGAATCATCAACCGACTGGCCGTATGCTCGACGGCTGTCGCTTCGATATCCGCTTCCGGCCGCAAGCGATGATTGAAATGTGCCACAATCAATGAATACCCCGCCTGACGTAGGGCCTCCATCAGGCACAGGCTATCTGGCCCACCAGAAACCCCCACAACAATGGGGCGGTTCTTCACCAACAAACAACGTTCCTGAAAAATCGTTTCGATATTTTCGAGCATCAGCTACTTACACTCATACAATTCTACCAATACCCCACCACTTGCCTCAGGGTGAATGAAGGCATACTTACGTCCCTCTGCGCTCAGGCGCGGCTCCTCATGGATCAACCGCACCCCCTTCGCCTTCAATTGAGCGAGCATTCCCTCCAAATCATTGACCTCCAGGCACAGATGATGCATTCCCGGCCCGCGCTTCGCCAGATAGCGCGCAATGCCCGATTCATCATCTGTGGGGCGCACCAGCTCCACCTCGGCGCCCGCCAGAGGCAAAAATGCCACTTGCGATTTCTCCGCAGGCACCTCTCGCAGCTCCTGCAATTCCATCCCCAACGCATCTCGCCAGAACAAAAGCGCCTTTTCCAAATCCTCTACCACAATCGCCACATGATGAATACTGGTAACAGCTGGCATGACCTCTCTCCCACAAATCAACGAGTTTCGAGCAAATCCATATAAGCACCTTCGAGCAAATCGGCATCCTGTACGCCGAGCTTACGCATCAAGTCTTCCGCGATCGCTTGCCCCTCCTGTTCCGTTTGGTCAGGGCGTAAAACCACTTCCAATTCTACAAACTGCCCCAACCCATCCACTTCATCCAGGTGCAGGCGCGTCTGCCCGACCAGATAAAGATAACGAACCTTCTTCACCACACCGCGTACTCCCAATGCCATCGCCAGTGTAGCCTTTAACCCCTCCGGGTCATTTGTCTCAAAAATCCTGTAGTCAGAACGCTTCGGGCCACTTTGATCCACCCGCTCGTAATAGACCAGTTGGCCGCGATCTGGCCCCAGCTGACGTAGTTTGAGCCGCCCACGCGGCGTATGAAAAAATGTATCCTCCTGAGGAATCACCTGCACAGGCACATCGCTCAATGCCTCCGCACGCGAGCGAATCTCAGCAAAATGTTGGGCACGGGCTTTAATCTCAATGTTTGTCGGCATACTGTAAGTTTACCCTAACCTGAATAAAGTGAGATATACTATTTGTTGCAACCCCCCGATTTTACATTCCTCCATGCTCATTTTCATCCCGATTATCCTGCTTTTTTTGACTGCTCTGATCTTACTGGCGCTGCGCTCCACGCCCGCCGCCCAACGCTACTCCTGGCTGGTAGCGGTGAGCGGAGCGCTCCTGACCTGGTTGGGCACCTGGCTCTGGCGCTTTCAAATCCCCTACACCTTCGAGCTTCCCTCCTGGCAACCGGCCATTCTCTTCGCCGATGCGCCCTCTTTCCTGGCTGACCAGATTTCCTGGGTCTTCGCCCTAAGCCTGGTCACCCTCACCGCCGGCCTTTTCCTCACCACGCTGGCCCGTGAAGGAATCCCCGCTCACCCCCTTTCGTGGCCTGGGATGTTCATTCTCAGCGGCTTGGGCATATTGGCCATCATGGCCAACAACCCCTTGACTCTGGTATTAATCTGGGCCGCCTTCGACCTGGCCGAACTGATTGCCATGCTCCGCTCGGTACAAGGCGCCTCCGTCAGCGAGCGAGTCGTCATCGCCTTTTCCACGCGCACGGGTGGCTTGTTGCTCCTTTTGTGGGCCAACATGCTCACCGTTCACAGCGGTAGCCACTTAAGTTTCGCCTCCATGTCGCCTGCTGCCGGCTTGTTTCTCATCCTGGCAGCCGGCCTCCGCCTGGGGGTGCTGCCCCTGCACCTGCCCTACCCAAGCGAATCCGCCCTGCGCCGCGACTTTGGCACCCTGCTGCGACTGACGACCGCCGCATCCAGCCTGGTCATCCTGGCGCGCATCTCCCCATCTGCTCTTACCACCCCTCTGGCCCCTGCCCTGCAAATTCTCGCTGCCCTGGCTGCCTTCTATGGTGGCTGGAACTGGCTACGTGCTCCCGATGCCCTCAGCGGTCGTCCCCACTGGCTCATCGGCATGGCCGCCCTGGCCGTTTCGGCCACCCTGCGCGCTGCTCCCCTTGCCGCCGCCGCCTGGAGCTGTGCCATGTTGCTGAGTGGGGGCATGCTCTTCCTGACGTCCTTTCAGCAAAAATGGCTCAACCGCCTGCTGCTGAGCGGCGCCTGGGGGCTTTCCGCCCTGCCTTTCTCCCTCACCGCCATTGGCTGGCAAACGCAAGCGCCTGCCTTTTGGCCCACCTGGCCTGTTCTGCTCGCCGCGCAGGCCCTGCTCACCGCTGGCTTCATCCGCCATGCCTTGCGCAGTCCTAACCGCACCCCGCTGGAATCTCCCTTCACCTGGATGCACTTCACTTACCTGCTTGGCATTTTCGTTTTCCTGGTGACCCTGTTCGCCCTGGGATGGATCGGCTGGGATGGAGCCCTGCAAATCGGCAACCTCACCGCTGCCCTGTTCGCATCTTTCCTGACCCTGGGTCTGGTCTGGGCCACCCCGCGTTTTCGCATCTTCAACCCGCCTCGCGCCCATTGGGTTCGCCCGGCATCCTCCGACCCCAACGTTCTTTACCGTAGCCTGTGGAATCTCTACCAGGCCGGCGCGCGCCTGAGCCAGGCCATTACCCTCATCCTGGAGGGCGAAAGCGGCCTGTTGTGGACGCTGCTCTTCATCGTCTTGCTCCTCTCCCTCATTCTGCAAAGGACACCCTGAAATGCTGGTCACCATCCTTTCCTGGGTTGCAGTCATCATCCTTCTCTTCACCAGCACCGGCATGCTGATCAGCCAAAATTGGCGCTTCAGCCTGGGCTTACTGGCTCTGCAATACCTGGCTATGTTCTGGCTAGTTACCCTGCACTGGCCGCTCGGTATGGCCACAGTCAAACTGGTGACCGGATGGATGGCTGCCGTCATTTTGGGCCTCACCAGCCTCAACATCCCGGCACAGACCGAACCAGCCGACACATCCCTCCCCCAGGGACGTGTCTTTCAACTCCTGGCCGCCGCGATGGTCATCATCCTCATCTTCGTCCTGGCGCCACAGGTTCAAGCCCTGATTCCGGGCATTCGCCTGCCCGTTGTGATCAGCAGCCTGCTCCTGGGGGGGCTGGGGCTCCTCCATTTGGGCCTCACCTCGCAGATTTTCCGCATCATCCTGGCCTTGCTCTCTATCTTGAGCGGTTTTGAAATCCTCTACGCGGCGGTAGAAAGTTCCATCCTGCTCGCCGGCCTGCTGGCAACGACCAACCTGGGCCTGGCCCTGGCAGGTGCTTACCTGCTCATTCACACCTTTCCCTCAACCGAAGGCAGCGAGGAAGCATGAGTGCCCCCCTCATCTGGATCCTCCTTCCCCTGCTCCTGGCCGGCCTGGCGCTCCCCATTCGCCATAACCGACTCCACATCTATTTAGGCATCCTCGCCGCCGCGCTCAGCCTGCTAGCCTTTTTCGTGCCCGTAGATACCCCTTTAACCATTGGAGCGTTCTCCTTCAAAATCGCAGCCTCTCTCCAGGTGTTGGGACGCAGCCTGATGCTCGAACGCGCCGATCAATCTCTGCTGACCATCCTGTACGGGATCGTCGCCCTATGGTTTTTCGGCGCAAAAGCCGCCGGCGTGGAAGGCTATCCCCTGCCGCTCGCCCTGGCAATCATTGCAATCATGATTGCCACCCTCGCCGTAGAGCCTTTTCTCTATGCAGCCATCTTTATTGAAATCGCCGTCTTGCTGGCGATTCCGCTGCTTTCACCGCCCGGCCACATCCCCGGCAGCGGCGTGATCCGTTTTCTCGTCTATCAGACCCTGGCCATGCCGTTCATCCTGCTGGCCGGTTGGATGCTGGCCGGGGTGGAGGCCAGTCCCGGCGACCTGGCTCTCACCATCCAATCGGCAGCCATGCTGGCGGTTGGCTTTGCCTTTTTGCTGGCCATATTCCCCTTGTATAGCTGGATCTCCCGCCTGAGCGAGGAGACTTCTCCCTATGTGCTGGCGTTCTTGCTGTGGGCATTGCCCGTGACCATCATTCTCTTCGCTATGGGGTTTCTCGATCGCTACGCCTGGTTGCGTTCGGCACAATTTGTCGCTGCCCTGCGTTTCGCCGGCCTTTTGATGATCGTCACCGGCGGCATTTGGGCCGCTTTTCAACGCCACCTCGGGCGGATGTTGGCCTATGCCGCCATCGTAGAGAGCGGTTACATGCTGCTCTCGCTCAGCCTGACGCCAGCTATTTCCAGCGAAGTAACCTTTTTACATCTCATCCCACGCGGCCTGGAATTGCTTGTCTGGGCACTGGCACTTTCCATCCTCCAACAACATAGCGAATCCCTCCGCTACTCCTCCCTCCAGGGCTGGATACGTTACTTTCCTCTCGCCAGCGCCGGCATCGTGCTGGCACATTTTTCCAGCGTTGGCTTCCCCCTCCTGGCAGGCTTCCCCCCGCGCCTGGCCCTGTGGGAAGGTCTGGCTCGCCAATCCATCACAGATGCCCTTTGGCTGCTCATTGGCCTCCTCGGTCTGCTGACCGGGGCCATCCGCACCCTCGCCGTATTGGCCATGGCCCCCGAAGAAACCCCCTGGCGCTGGAACGAAAGCCAGACCCAAAAAATCATGCTGGGCCTGGGGATCCTCGGCCTGATCGGCCTGGGGCTATTTCCACAGGCCATGCGTCCCCTGCTCGCCAATCTGTCGCTGCTCTTCC
>DAOUAN010000182.1:0-17780 GCA_034433385.1 Anaerolineales bacterium
GGCGACCTGTGCCCCGCAGGGGTAAGCAATCTCCTGGTCGGCAAGGAATGGATGGATTGCTTCGGGGCTGACGCCCCTCGCAATGACACTAGCCGTTTCCCTGTTTTCCATCTTACCCACAACCTTTTAGTGCTCCCCTTTGGAAGGAGGCCCCAAAAGCAGGATGGGAGGGAACCTGAAGAGGCTTAAATCTCCAGCCTTTCGCCGGGTTTCAAAACCCGCGCCTGGGCGTTGGTTTCGGCTTCGACTTTTTGGGCCCACGCCTGCGCATCCTGGGCGATCAGCCCCCAGGTGTTGTAATGGATGGGAACAACGATTTTCGGTTGGAGCAATTTGACCGCCCGCAGGGCATCTGCTGGCCCCATGGTGAAGTTATCGCCAATGGGCAGCACGGCCAGGTCAATGCCTTCCTCGCCGATCAATTTCATGTCGCCGAACAGGCCAGTATCTTGGGCCATGTAGATTTTTTGACCGTCGTTGGTGGTTAGCAAAAAGCCGCAGGGGTTGCCGCCATACGAGCCATCGGGCAGGGCCGAGCCATGCAGGGCCAGGGTCAGTTTGAGGTAGCCAAAGGGGTGTTGATGCCCGCCGCCAATATGCTGGGGATGGACGCTAGCCCCCTGTTTTTCGAACCAGGAGGCGATTTCAAAATTGCTGATGATGGTGGCACCCGTGCGCTTGGCAATGGTCAGCGCGTCGCCCACGTGATCGCCGTGTCCGTGGCTGACCAGGATGAAATCGGCCTGAACCGCCGCCGGTGTGGTGGCTGCCGCCGGGTTCCCCTCCAGGAAGGGATCTACCAGCAAACGGTATCCGCCCGTCTCCAGGCCGAGGGCGGCATGCCCATACCAGGTGAATTTCGTGCCCATTTTTACCTCCTTTGTGCCGGTTTCAGACTGCTGATGTCTGGAATTATAATTCGAATGACTGTTGGTTCGCTCATTTTCAGAAGAGTTTGCAAGATTCGCTGTTGTGGGAGGCAGTAGTTGAAACTGCACCAACAAGCTTGCGAAGTCGGCCTGCGCGGACTGGTTTCCAGCCTGCGAAGGCAGGCTTCCCGTTCTTGTCGCTGCGATTTCAATCGCCGGGTACCCCACAAATCTGAAGGGAACCGCAAAAATTTTCATGGGTTGGGCTACAGGTCGCCTCCATCCGTTGGGCTTTCCCCTCCCCCGTCAGAGAGAAAGTTGCGCTGCATGGGGGATGGGCAGGGGTGGGGCAGGCCGTGAAGAGGGCGTGCAAAATTACGTCCCTGAGGTCGTTGTTCATGCTTTGTCCGCCCGTTGCACAAAAATTCGACTAGAGACCCCAAACCAGGCGATCAAATAAGCGAACCATGAGGAATGACTTTCAGGAGGCGAGATGCACAAACCCACTTTCCGCCAGCGTTTGCAATACGTATTCGATAACTGGATGGCGCACGGCCCCTCGGCGATGATTGCCATGCTGGGCATGGTATCGTTGCTATTGATTCTGACCGCAGCGGTGATCCTGACCCTGACCGGCTTCCACCAGCTGAACGATAGCCCGCTAACGTTTGGCGAGGCCCTGTGGGAAAGCCTGATGCGCACCCTCGACCCCGGCACAATGGGCAACGATACCGGTGCCGGCTTTCGCGCTGTCATGCTGATGGTGACCATCGGCGGCATTTTCATCGTCAGCGCCCTGATCGGCATTCTCAACAGCGGCTTGCAAGCCAACCTGGAGCGGTTGCGCAGAGGACGTTCCCAGGTCTTGGAAAGTGGTCACACCGTCATTTTGGGCTGGTCGTTCCAGATTTTCACCATTTTAGAGCAATTGCTGATTGCCAACGAAAATCAGAAGCGAGCGTGCATCGTTGTTCTGGCTAACGAAGAAAAAGCCGCCATGGAAGATACCATCCGTGAGCGGGTGAAAGCGCATGGCCCCACCCGCCTGATTTGCCGCTCTGGCAACCCGATGGATCCTACCGACCTGGACATCGCCAGCCTGCACACTGCCCGCTCGATCATCGTGCTCCCCCCAGAACATGAAGACCCAGACGCCGAGGTCATTAAATCGGTGCTGGCTGTGACCAATCATCCCCATCGTCGCCCCGAGCCGTATTCCATCGTCACCCAAATTCGCAAAGAAGAAAGCCTGGACATTTTGCAAATGATTGGTCAGCGTGACCGGGTGATGCCCCTTTTGACCGGTGACCTGATCGCCCGTATCATTGCCCAGACCTCGCGGCAATCGGGCCTTTCGGTGGTATATACCGAATTGTTGAATTTCGAGGGAGATGAAATTTACTTCAAGCACGAGCCTGCCCTGACCGGCCTGACCTATGGGGAGGCCTTGCTGCTCTACGAGGATTCGGCGCTGATGGGCTTGCGGCGTGCTGATGGAACGATTCTCCTGAATCCTGCCATGGACACCCGCATTGCTGCCGATGACCAGATTTTTGCTCTCTCCGAAGATCACAATACCATTCACCTCTCTGGCCTGTCTCGCCTCCCCCTGGACGAGAGCCTGATTGGCTTCGAAAAACGAGCGCGGCCTCCCCAGCCGGAACGTGGCCTCCTGCTCGGCTGGAACGCCAGTGCGCCAGCCATCCTGCGTGAACTGGATGCCTACGTCGCCCCCGGCTCACAGGTCACGGTAGTGGCCGAGGCCGATGGAATCGCCGCTGAAATTCAGGACTTGCTTCCGCAGTTGAAACGCCAGCACGTGGAATACCACCCTGCTGATCCTGCCGATGGCGATGTGCTGGAACGTCTCGGCCTGTCCACTTTTGATCACGTCATTGTGTTGGCTTGCAGTGGCTTCACCCCGCAACAGGCGGATGCCCGCACCTTACTCACCCTTTTGCATTTGCGCCGCATTGCCGAACGCGATCAGACCCCCTTTTCCATTGTCAGCGAAATGCTCGATCTACGCAACCGGCAGCTGGCCGAAGTTGCCCGCGTGGACGATTTTATCGTCAGCGATCACCTGGTAAGTCTGCTTATGGCTCAGCTATCCGAAACACCGGAGCGCTATCCCATCTTTCGCGAAATCTTTGATCCCCAGGGCGCTGAAATTTACCTCAAACCAGCGGATGAATACGTGTTAACCGGCGTACCTGTAAACTTTTACACCGTTGTAGAGGCTGCCCGCCGGCAGGGACACACTGCCATTGGCTATCGCCTGGCAGCTGAGGCCGGGGAGCAAAGCAAAAATTATGGAGTGCACACCAACCCTAAGAAATCGGAGCGGGTTGTCTTTTCGCCGCAAGACAAGATCATCGTTCTGGCAACGGAATAAAGCCCAGACTTCCGAAGTCTCAAAGGCTTCGGAAGTCTGGCCATCAGCGTCGAAAGATGCTGATGCTTTCGATGTGGAAGGTCTGCGGGAACAGGTCAAAGGGAGTCACTTGCTGGAGCGAATAACCACCTTCCACCAGCCGACGGGCATCACGCGCCAGGGTGGCGGGATCGCATGAGACGTAGGCGATGGTGTGGGGGGCGAGGGTGAGCAGGGCATCCAGCACGCGGCGTTCGAGGCCGGCGCGGGGAGGATCCACCAGGACATAAGACACGGCGCCGATTTTCTCGATCAGACCAGGCAGGATTTCTTCTGCCAGGCCTTCATAGAGTTCCACATTTTCAAATTCATCCAGGTTGAAGACGAAATCTTCGCAAGCCGCGGCGGAAGATTCCACGCCGATCAGCCGGCCGGCGCGCCCGGCAAAGAAGGCGCTGAATAGGCCTGCTCCGCAGTATAGATCGAGCAGGGTGTCGGTTGGGGAGAGGGGTAGGGCAGCGAGCAAGTGCTCTACCATTTTTTCCGCCATTGGGGTGTTTACCTGAAAGAATGCCCCGGCCGAGAGGCGAAAGTCACGCCCCAAAACGCGCATGAAAAGGTGATCTGTGCCTGCCAGAACAACGGCGTGCCCGGCGAAGAGATGCACGACGGAAATATCCGTCTCGATGGCGATTTCGGGAGCCTGGGGCGAATCGGATTCGAGGATCAGCATCAGGTCGCCGTTCGCTCCGCAACGCAGGGCGACCCGCTCCAGGTCGGGGTTTGAATCGAATTGCAGTTGGGGCCATAGGGCATTGATCGGTGCTTCGGGCAGGTGACATTCCGAGATGGGGAGTATCTCATCTGCTTTGGCGTTTACAAACCCGATTTCGCCCGCGGCGGTGAGATGAAATTGTACGTGATTGCGATAATTCCATTGCTGGGGGGAGGCCACCATGGGGGCAACTGGCGGCTGTTCGATGCGGCCGATCCGTTGCAATTGTTCGCGTAAGATGTCGGTTTTGGTGCGTAATTGTGCCGCATAGGGCAGGTGCTGGTAGTGACAACCACCGCATACGCCGAAATGCCGGCAACGGGGCGAGATGCGATCGGGTGAGACGTCCAGGACGTCGAGCAGTTCGGCGCGAGCAAAGCCGCGTTTTTCTTCCAGCAAGCGCAGGCGCACCCGTTCCCCCGGCAGGGCAAAGGGGACAAAGACAGCCCGGCCATCCGGCAGACGTCCCATGGCTTCGCCGCCGTACGTCAGACGTTCTAGAGTGATTTCAAAGATAGCGTTCATTGGTTTTCACTGTGTAGCGCGGTGAGCCGCAGCCAAAGGTGAGACGACAGTTCGATGAGCTGTCCACCGAATCTTGCCATCAAAAGTGGAACAACCCATTGAGTTGTCTCCCCACAGAATCTTCGAGCAATGCTATAGCGCGGCTTTTGCCCCGGCCAGGTGGGAAAACCCGAGGGCGTTGCGCCGCGCTACTGACATTCACAGTAAGGAAAGGCTCACTGGGTCTGTAAAAATTCTTCCATGGTCTTGAGCAGGTCGTCGATGTCGCTCAAGCGGGTTTCGCCCATGTGGGCAATGCGGAAGGTGATGTTTTTCAACGGGCCGTAGCCATTGGCAATGCGCATGCCATGTTCTTTCAGGAAGGCGTTCAGGTGGGCAATCTCTATGCCGCGCTCGTTTTTGATCGTGGTCACGGTTTGTGAGCGGAAGCCTTCGGGCGCGTAGATGAGCAGGCCGTGCGCTTCGGCCCAATCCTGGACTCGTTTGGCCATGGCGGAATGACGGGCAAAGCGATTTTCCAGGCCTTCGGCAAAGATGCGGTCCAGCTGGAAATCAAGGGCGTAGATCAGTGACATGGCCGGCGTGGCGGGGGAAGAATCCTTCAGGCGATGTTTTTCCATGCGTACCAGGTCAAAGTACCAGCCGCGGTTTTCGACTTTTTCGGCCTTTTTCATGGCGCGATCCGAGACGGCGCCGAGGGCCAGGCCAGGGGGCAGGGCCAGGCATTTTTGCGAGGAGGTGAGCACCATGTCTAATCCCCAGGCGTCCATTTCGATTTTGGCCCCGCCCA
This sequence comes from Anaerolineales bacterium, assembly GCA_034433385.1. Classification (GTDB taxonomy): domain Bacteria; phylum Chloroflexota; class Anaerolineae; order Anaerolineales; family Villigracilaceae; genus DAOUAN01. The sequence goes on from DAOUAN010000182.1 coordinate 5,334, forward strand.
GGGATGAGACTGCATCTACCAGAATCAAGGTGTCTGGGGCTACGGCGCGCACAGCCTCCGCCACCTCTTTGACCGGATTTTGCATGCCGGTAGAGGTCTCGTTATGGACGATGGTGATCGCTTCAAATTGACCTTTTTTGACCGTCTCGGCCACGCGTTGGGGGTCAATGGGTTCATCCCATTCAAAGGCCAATTTTTCGGCCTCCTTCCCGTTGGAGATGGCGACTTCGTACCAGCGATCGGCAAAAGCGCCGTTGACGCAGGAGAGCACGCGGCGCTGCACAAAGTTGCGAATGGCGGCTTCTTGCAGGCCGGTGCCGGAGGAAGCGGTGAGGAAGACGCGATATTGGGTGAAGAACAATTTGCTGGCCTTCTCGGCCGCGCTGCGATAAATTTCTTCAAATTCTTTGCTGCGATGGGGCAGCATGGGCCGGGCTTGGGCCTGGAGGACTTCCTCCGCCACATCCACTGGCCCGGGAACAAACATGCGAGGCATAGGTCACTCCTTTGCAGCGACTTAGCGGAAGAAGAACGACAGGATGATGAGCACGCCGAACAGCGATCCCGCCAGGAGGCCGATGCGCTTCAAGTCGCGGATGACCATGCTGTAATCAGGATTGAACTCGCTGCCGCGCGTGGCGGGAGCTGCGGGGGTGCTTGCGATGATTCGCTTGCTGAGTTGTCGTCGGGGTTTCTTAGCCATTGTTTCTCCTGTTATTTCAGTAATTTCGCAAAGACCACAATACGGTCTGTATCCACAAGGTAAGGATAACATGAAATCAGTGTCAGGGTCGGGTCGGCTGTTGGGGCCATGACCTCAACCTGGGTGGGTTTGACGATGATGGTGCGATCTACGATGTAGGTGTACTGGCGCTGTTGGGTGTGGATGATGATTTGATCGCCTGGCTGAAGTTGATCCAGATAACGGAATAATTCGCCGTATACGTCGTTGTGCGCCGAGAGCACCATGTTCCCCGGCTGGCCGGGGTCGGCGGAGCCGATGTGCTGGCCAACGCCTTTTTTCAGCTGTTCCCAGCTATCGCCCTGAACGATGGGGGCATCTACATGTAGGGCGGGAATTTGAATGCGGATGCCCTGACTGGCGCTGGGCGGCGGCGGTGGCAGGTTGGCCAGCGATTGCACCATGGGGCGCAGATGCTCAGGGATTTCGGCCTCGTTGGGGCGGGTATTGCCTTGAGCATCGGGCGGGGTGTGACCGGAGGGTAACACAACGGCCATGATCAATGGCGTAGGCGTCGGCGTGGCCGGGCTTAGGGCGGCTGCAACCTCCCGATTCAGGTCACGTAACATACCCAGGCCGTTGAACAGGACGCCGAGCAAACCGATGACGGCCAGCACTTCCACGCTGAGCAGGAGACGATCCAGCCAGCGCCGCCGCGGGTTGAGGGGAGGGGCCTCGCTGGTCGCTTCGGACGTCTCGATCAACGAAGACGAATCAAACGCCGGGGAGGGGGAATCCGGTACAACGTCCACGATGCGACCCGTGCGCCGGAAATGCTCGATACGCGCCCACCGCGCCCCGCGGCGCTTTTCGACCAGCAGGCGGCGCACTTCTTCCAGCGATAAATCTTCGAGCGCTTTACGTTTGGGCATGGCGAGGGGATTATACCGCGCCCGGCTCTGCCTTTACGGGATTGGAAAGATGCCCCAGACCATCGATTTCCACTTCAACCACATCGCCATCATGGAGGGGGCCTACGCCTGCTGGTGTTCCGGTGAAGATGAGATCGCCCGGCTCCAGGGTCATGATGGAGGAGATGTAAGCGATCAAGGTCGAGACGCTGAAGACCATGTCGCGGGTAGAGGCCATCTGGCGCATCTGACCGTTGACGCGACAGGTGATGACCGCATCGGCGGGGTCGAACTCGGTATCAATCCAGGGGCCGAAGGGGCAGAAGGTGTCGAAGCCTTTGGCGCGTGTCCACTGGTCATCAATTTTTTGCAGGTCGCGGGCGGTGACGTCGTTGCCAATGGTGTAGCCCAAGATGTAATTTTTGGCCTCTTCAGCGATGATGTGCCGGCCGCGCTTGCCGATGACGACAACCAGTTCGGCCTCGTGTTCCACCTGTTTAGATTGCGGCGGGAGGTAGATGGTCTCGCCGGGGGCGATGATAGAAGAGGGGGGTTTGAGGAAGATCAAGGGGATTTGCGGAACTTCGTTGCCCAATTCTTTGGCGTGGTCAATGTAGTTCCGCCCAACGCAGACGATTTTGCTCGGCGTGGCGGGAGCGAGTAGTTTGACCTCGCTGAGGGGGAGGCGAGCCTCGTGGCGGCGGTATTTGCCGAAGAGATCGCCCTCGATTTCGCCGATTTGATCCTCGAGCAGCCAGCCGTATTTGGGGGCGGCATCTTTTTCCTGGTAGCGTACGATTCTCATGGTGAACTCCTGAGCTGAAAAAGATAAAAAAGGCCGAAGGCGCGAGAAAAAGCCAGATTTCTCTGCCCGCAGCAGGTGATAAGTGTAACAGCAATTCCAAATCTGAAATGTATCTTTTCAAGCATAGAGGCTTTTTACCAGTTTCTGCGGGCTGGAAGCCCTGCCTCAATACAAAAAAGCCTTTCGGGCTGTCCAACCAGTCGGTTTCAACCGATTTTCACGAACTGAGGCAGGGATGTTCTCGCCCGACGCAGTTTGGCTAGTCCAGCAGACCTGCTCTTGTTCCGTCCGATGCTTCAAACACCCCCTCCCCCGTCCGAGCGAGGAACGTTGCGCTGCATGGGTTCACGGACGGGGGAGGGGCAGGGGTGGGGGCAGGCCGTGAAGATGGTGCGTGCCAAATCTCGTTCCTGAGGTTGTTTTCATACTTTGTCCGTCCGTTGCAAAAAAGTCGGGCTAGCCTCCGGGAGATGGCTTCGCCGGAAGAACGCCATCTCGCCATGACAACCCAATTCGGGCGAATGTTCAGATGGGTTTTATCCCGCATTGCCGTTAGGTTAGATTTGGAATTGCTGTAAGTGTAATCTTTAACTTGCCAACCGACAACCTTCACTTTATAATCCACGCACACGGGCGCTTAGCTCAGTTGGTTAGAGCGTCTCTCTTACACAGAGAAGGTCAGGGGTTCGAGTCCCTTAGCGCCCACTATTTTTTGGAGGGGGTCTTCTTTGCCTGAACCTTTTCCGGAGGCATCTCATGCGCCAGATCGCTCCCTATGGAAGTTGGAAATCTCCCATTACCAGCAGCCTGATTGTGGCCGAAACCATTGGGCTTGGACAGGCGGCTATGGATCGTGGCAACATCTACTGGTCGGAATTGCGCCCCAGAGAGGGTGGACGCAATGCCCTGGTCCGCCTCCGCCCGGATGGAAAGGTGGAAGATTGCCTGCCGCGGGAATTTAATGTGCGCACGCGGGTTCACGAATATGGCGGAGGGGCATATGCCGTATTCGACGGCGTGATTTATTTTGTCCATTTCCCGGATCAGCGCCTGTACCGTCAGCGGCCCGGCGGCACCCCGGAGGTTCTTACTCCTGCGGAGGGATACCGTTACGCCGATTTTGTGCTCGACAGCCGCCGCAACCGGCTGATTTGCGTGCGGGAGGATCATACCCAGGGCGGCAAGCCGATCAATACAATTGTGGCGGTTTCGCTCAATGGCAACGATAACGGAACAGTTCTGGCGCAGGGATATGACTTTTACGCCAATCCGCGCCTTAGCCCGGAGGGTTCGCGGCTGTGTTACCTGGCCTGGAATTTCCCCAACATGCCGTGGGATGGGACGGAATTGTGGCTGGCAGAGATTCAGCCCGATGGAGTGCCTGGCTCTACACAGCGGGTGGCGGGAGGAGAGAACGAATCTATTTTTCAGCCGGAATGGTCGCCGCAGGGCACGCTGCACTTTGTCAGCGACCGAAGCGGCTGGTGGAATCTCTATCGCTGGCAGGGAGGTCAGATTGAGCCACTCTACCCCATGGAAGCCGAATTTGGCCGCCCCCAGTGGGTGTTTGGACTGCGAACGTATGATTTCCTTGGCCCGGACGAGATTTTATGCGCCTATAACCAAAGGGGAATCTGGTCGCTTGCCCGCCTGAATACCGCCCGAAAAACGCTCGTGCCCTTCGATTTGCCGTTTACAGTCTATGTTGACGTCCATGTCGGCGAGGGGGTTGCTCTTTTCCTGGCGGCCAGCGCTACTCAGCCGCTTTCTCTGGTCAAACTTGATTTGAAAAGCGGCGAGACCCGCGTTCTGCGCCGTGCCTTCGAGCCGACGATTGACCCGGCTTACTTTTCCATTCCGCAGGCGGTCGAATTTCCCACCGAAGACGGGTTGACGGCGCATGGCTTTTTCTATCCGCCGACCAATCCCGATTTTGCTGCGCCGGAGGGCGAACGACCTCCTCTGCTGGTTCATTCGCATGGCGGCCCCACCAGTGCCACAGTTGCTGCACTGGATTATGGCATTCAATATTGGACCAGCCGCGGCTTTGCTGTGCTGGATGTCAACTACGGTGGTTCTACCGGCTATGGGCGTGCCTATCGCATGAGGTTGAATGGCAAGTGGGGCATTGTGGATGTGGATGATTGCTGCAATGGGGCGCGCTGGCTGGCCGAACAAGGGCTGGTGGATGGCAAACGGATGGCTATTTCTGGTGGTAGCGCTGGCGGTTTCACTACCCTGGCCGCGCTGACGTTCCGCGATGTGTTCGCGGCGGGTGCCAGCCATTTCGGGGTCAGCGATCTGGAAGCGCTGGCGCAGGATACCCATAAATTCGAGAGCCGCTACCTCGATAACCTGGTTGGACCCTATCCGCAGCGCAAGGACCTCTATCTCGCCCGCTCGCCCATCCATCACACCGAACGCCTGGCCACGCCCATCATCCTCTTCCAGGGCGATTCCGATCCCGTCGTGCCGCCCAGCCAGTCCGAGAAAATGTATCAGGCTGTTCGAGCGCGCGGATTCCCTACTGCGTATCTGCTCTTTGCCGGAGAAATGCACGGCTTTCGCAAGGCGGAAAACATCCAACGCGCTATGGAGGCCGAGCTGTATTTTTACTCGCGCATCTTTGGTTTCACTCCCGCTGATGAGATCGAACCGGTGAAAATTGATAATCTTTAATTCCACTGCTACGCGTCCAAACCCCGCTGTTGTACTTTGCGAATCTGGGCGCCTGCGCCAAAGGCGAGATATTCGTCCCTATTTGCAATAGCCAACGCCGCATCGAATGACACGAATACGGCAAATTTTCTTCGAGAAATTCGTGAAAATTCGATGCAAAAGAGAACTGAGCCTTATGGCAGATAAAGTCTATTGCACTTTTCCCAATTAGGCTGACAAAATAAAGCCCGCACGGACGAACTTTCCAACCCTCAAAAGGCCGTCCTATGCGGGTGATGTTCTACTTCGCCTGCTTCGAAGGCGCAGTAGTGCCATTTCTCACTTGACCCTTCTCCCTTCCCGTCCTACAATTCAACACAGCCTTATCGTCCAATAGTTGCCTGGTCTTATAGCCACTCAAAAACAAGTGCCGCCTGAAGCGGGCTATACGTCCACCAAACTATCAGACGATAAGACTATCAGACTATCAGACTACCTGACTATCAGACTATCAGACCAGGAGACTAAAAAATGTCCGACTTTCTTTTCCGCGGTAAGCTGGCCGACCTCGATCCGGCCGTGTTCGATCTGACTCAACTCGAAGCGGAGAGGCAAGCCCGCAAGTTGATTCTCATCCCCAGCGAATCCACTGCGCCGCTGGCAGTGCGCGAGGCGCTGGCTTCTGCCTTCCAAAACATCTACGCCGAAGGCTACCCCGATGAAGAGACGCGCTGGATGTCCGAAGAAGAGATTCTCGACTATCCGGCGCGTCTTGCGCATTATCGCCGCTATAGCGACCCGCGCTATTACAAGGGCGTGGAATATGCCGACATCGTCGAATCGCTGGCGCGGCGGCGCGCTGCGGAGGCGTTTGCCGCCAACGGCTACACCGCCGACCAGATTTACGTCAACGTGCAGGCGCTTTCGGGCGCGCCCGCCAACAACGCCGTATATCAGGCCCTGCTCAACGTGGGTGATACCGTGATGGGCCTTAACCTGTTGCACGGCGGTCACCTGACGCATGGCTCCTCAGTCAACCGCAGCGGCAAGTGGTTCAAGGCGGTGCATTACACCGTGGATGCCAACGAACGCCTCGACTATGACGCCATCCGTGCTCTGGCGCTGGAAGCCAAACCCAAACTCATCATCGCGGGCTATTCCTCCTACTCGTGGGTGCCCGACTGGAAGAAATTCCGCGAGATTGCCGATGAGGTCGGCGCGTACTTTTTGGCGGACATCTCGCACATCGGCGGGCTGGTGGCGGCAGGCGTCGTCCCCTCGCCCATCGGGTACGCGCACGTGGTCATGTCCACCACGCACAAGAGCCTCGACGGTCCGCGCGGGGCGGTGTTGTTGACGACCGACGCGGCGATTGCGAAGAAGATTGACAAAGCCGTCTTCCCCGGTGAGCAGGGCGGACCGCATGTCAACGTGTTCGCGGCGCTTGCTCTGACCTTCAAATTGGCGCAGACGGCACAGTTCAAGAAGTTGCAGGCACAGACCATCAAGAACGCCCAGGCGATGGCGGATCAATTCCAGAAGCGCGGATTGCGGATTCCGTTTGGGGGAACGGACTGCCACATGCTCAACGTGGATTGTCGCTCGATTAAGGGCGAGGACGGTACCTCGCTGAGCGGCGATCAGGCGGCTCGCATCCTGGACCTGGTGGGGATCGTCGTCAACCGCAATACCATCCCTGGCGATAAGAATTCGCTCGACCCCAGCGGCATCCGCCTCGGCACGCCGTGGATCACGCAGCGCGGCTTCGACGAGAAGAAGTCCCGCGCCCTGGCAGACATCATCGCCGACGTGCTGCTCGCCTGCGCGCCGCACTCGGTGGATACGCCGCGGCAGGGACGCGTGCGGCGGGCAAAGTTGGATTTCAATACGTTGAACGATGCCCGCTTGAAAGTTAGAAAGCTGGCGGAGAGCGCGGGCATTGATTTCAAATACAAGCCGCATGGGTATCCGCATTTTTATTACATTGACGATAGACCGAAGACCGTAGACGGTGGCGAGAAAGCCGTGTTTGAGTTACGCGGCCCGCGCGTGCGCCAGATGCTGGATTACGCCGTGTCGAGCGACCTCTCCGCGCTGAAGAAGGGGCAGAGCCAGGCGACCTCGCTTGCCACGCCCAAAGGCACGGTCAAAGGTGTGTTGAGCAAGGCAGACGATTTCACTTATTACCTGCAAGTCCCAGCGGCGAAGGCGGGTGTGGTCGGTACGTGGCTGCGCGATCTTTCGGATGGCTATGTTTCGCTTAACCTGGAGGGCGAAAAGGATTTCGACGCGGCGCGTATGCCGGGTCCCTTTGTGGTGATGGATAGCCGCAAGAAGGTCAAGGAGGCGACGGGGAAACCTGTCAGCGAGGAGAAACCCTGGTTTATCGGCGACCAGGTCAAGGTCCAGAAAGAGGCGCTGCCGCCCTTTGAGTGGGTGGAGACCGAAGGGGAGTTGAAGAAGACTCGTTTGAATCAGGTCCATCGAGACCTCGGCGGCAGGATGGTCCCGTTTGCAGGTTGGGAGATGCCGGTGGTGTACACGTCCATTTACGAGGAGCATCTTGCCACGCGTCAGGCGGCGGGACTCTTCGACGTGAGTCACATGGGCGTGTATGAGGTGCGCGGTGCGGATGCGGCGTCGTTCCTGGATGCGATTTGCGGCAACGATTGCGGCGGGCTGGAGCCGGGCGAGAGCCTGTACACGCATTTCCTGACGCCCGATGCGGATGTGATTGACGATACGCTCGTCTATCGCCGCGCCTGGGATAAGTACCTGGTGGTGGTGAACGCTTCGAACGATGACAAGGATCGCACGTGGTTCGAGGCGGTGCGCGACGGCAAGGTGCGGATTGACAACCGCAAGCCGTGGGCGCGGACGTATGGCTACGAGGCGGAGATTCGCAACTTGCGCGACCCGAAGGCGGGCGACGATATGCGCATTGACATCGCTCTGCAGGGACCGAAGAGTCGCGACATCCTGCTGGCGATGGGCGTGGACGACGAGACGCGGGCGCGCATTCTGAAGTTGAAGCGTACCGAGCTGTGCGACGCGGTGGTCGGCGGGTTTGATCTGATCGTCTCGCGCACAGGGTATACGGGCGAGAAGATGGCGTTTGAGTTGTTCGTCCATCCCGACCGCGCCGTGGAGTTCTGGAACGCGATTCTGAAGGCGGGCGAGCCGTTCGGTGTGAAGCCCGTCGGTTTGGGGGCGCGCGATTCGCTGCGCACGGAGGCGGGCTTGCCGCTGTACGGTCACGAGATGGGGTTGGGATCTGGTAAATTCGGAAATCGGGATTTGGGAGTTGCGGAGGGCGGCTTTGGCTCGTATGTGAAGGTGTATAAGCCGTGGTTCATCGGGCGCGAGGCGTATCTTGCCCGCGAGAAGACGCGCAAGGGGGTGGTGGTGCGCTTTACGTTCGATGAGCAGCGCACGCGCATGGCGCACAACGGCGACCCGGTGGTCAACGCCAATGGCGAGCGCATTGGCTGGGTGACGAGTTGCGCGATTGACAGTGCGCGCTTCATCACGGGTCAGGCGTATGTGGACCTGGCGTATGCGCAGGAAGGTACACCGATTTTCATCCATCAAGGCGGGGCGATGGATCGTCCGCCCGCGGCGGCGAAGGTGGTGAGTCGGTTCGCGAAGTTGTAGGTTGGGAATTGGTAAATTGGTAATTGGGTAAATTGGGAAGTGGGTAAATTGGTGATTGGGTAAATTGGGAATTGGGTGAATTGGGAATTGAGGCAGCCTGCCTGCAAGAGGGAGGCTGTCTTTTATTTGTCGAGACAAAAGAGGCTGTATAATTGTTTTGAGATTTATTGGCACAGATGCCTGTCTGTCCTTTCAGGGAACGGGCAGGCGGTTTTTTACCTGGCTCTCGCGGGATAAGTTCTAAGGAAGGACGAACTATGAAAACCAGAAAGCAGCAAGAAGAGCTGGAGCAACAACAGGAACAGCAGCGAAAGCAGCAGCAACAGGAACGAGCACAATTGGAGAAGGAACAGGAACAGCAGCGTAAACTGCGCCAGATGGAGCGTCAGCGCCTGGAAGAAGTACAGGCGCAACAGCAAAAAGTGAGGCAGGAGGAGCGTCAGCGATTGGAGGAGGAGCAGGTGCAAAAACAAAAATTGCGCCGGCAGGAACAGGAAAAGCTGGAACAGGAACAAGAAGAAAAGCGAAGAGAACAGCAGCAAGAATAATGTCCCCTTGGAGAATGCCTCATGGTATTGCCGTTGGATCAGATTTTGCAGGGTGACAGTGTTGAAATTTTGAAGTCGTTACCCGAAAAATCCATTGACCTGATCTTTGCCGACCCGCCGTATAACTTGCAGCTGCGCAATGAGTTGCACCGCCCAAACATGACCCGAGTGGATGCGGTAGATGATGCCTGGGATCGCTTCGAGTCGTTTGCCGAGTATGATGCCTTCACGCGCGCCTGGTTGCTGGCTTGCAAGCGAGTGCTCAAGCCCACCGGGACCATTTGGGTCATTGGCACCTATCACAATATTTTTCGGGTGGGGGCGATCTTACAAGATTTGGGTTTTTGGATTCTGAACGATGTGATCTGGATCAAGAGCAATCCCATGCCCAATTTTCGCGGCGTGCGTTTCGCCAATGCCCACGAGACCTTGATTTGGGCCAGCACGGGCAAAGGAGCAAAATACACGTTCAACCATCATGCCATGAAAGGTTTGAACGACGAAAAGCAGATGCGCTCCGATTGGTGGCTGCTTTCGCTGGCAACCGGCGCCGAGCGAATACGCGACGAGAACGGGGATAAGGTGCATTCCACCCAAAAGCCGGAGGCGTTGCTCTATCGTGTGATTCTGGCCTCCAGCAATCCGGGCGACGTCGTTCTCGATCCATTCTTTGGCAGTGGGACAACGGGCGTGGTCGCCAAACGTTTGCATCGTCATTGGATTGGCATCGAACGCGAAGAGCGTTACACCCGAATCGCCCGCCAGAGAATTAATGCAATTCAGCCAGAGGTATTCGATCCGCAGGTTTTTGATGTGCGCTCCAAGAGAAAAGCCGCGCCGCGGGTAGAATTTTCGGCCCTCATCGAAAACGGACTTTTACAGCCTGGTCAGAAATTGTTTTTTGCCCGCGATCTTTCCCGTTTTGCCATCATCAAGCCAGATGGTCGCTTACTGGCACCCGATGGCTTTGAAGGTAGCATCCACAAAGTCGGCAGCCACTACATGCAGGGCGCCCCCTGCAATGGCTGGGAACACTGGTATGTGCAAGAAGGCGCCAACCTGATTTGCCTGGATGAATTTCGTCAGCGCTACCGGCTGGAAAAAGGCTGGCCGGGGGGATGACCGTTCGCGGCGCTTCAAAGGACTTTTCCATGAAAAAAGGCAGCAAAACCAGCAAATTTGGCACGCCGAAGCGAATCAGCCACGATTCCTCCGCCTATTACAACTCTCGCCTCTATGCTGAGATTGCCCAGGCCAGGTCGCAAGCCGCCGCTGTACCCGATCAACCCTTCCCAGCCGAATATCTCAACAAAATTATCCTGGGCACCTCCGAAAAAATGATCGAAATCCCCGATCATTCCGTCCATTTGATGGTAACCTCGCCCCCCTACAACGTATCGAAAGAATACGACGCTGATTTATCGCTCCAGGAATACCTGAACCTGCTTTACAACGTGTTTCGCGAGACGTACCGTGTCCTGGTCTATGGTGGTCGCGCCTGCGTGAACGTGGCCAACCTGGGACGTAAACCGTATATTCCCCTTTCCGATTACATCTCTCGCATGATGCTTGAAATCGGCTTCAAAATGCGTGGCGAGATCATCTGGGCCAAAGAGGCAGGAGCGGGCGTTTCAATGGCCTGGGGCAGTTGGCTCTCGGCCTCCAATCCCGTCTTACGCGATACGCATGAATACATTCTGGTGTTTTCCAAAGGCGCATTTGAGCGCAAAAAAGGCGATAAAGAAGACACCATCAGCCGCGAACAATTCATGGAATGGACCAAATCGGTCTGGCGAATCAACCCGGAATCGGCCCGAAAAGTAGGCCACCCCGCCCCCTTTCCCGTGGAATTGCCCTATCGCCTGATCCAACTCTACACCTTCAAGGGCGACATCGTCCTCGACCCCTTCATGGGCAGTGGCTCTACCGCTCTGGCTGCCTTGAAAGCCGAAAGATTTTATGTCGGCTACGACCTCGACCCTGCCTATCTCCAACTCGCCGAAGAACGCATTGCTGCCTTCAAACAAAGCCTGGATAAACCGGCCGAAAAAGAAAATGTGGTCGGGGATACATAACCCTCCGCAGTCTTGCCCACTTCGCAGATCTGACATAAAAAACGCACGAGCCAATCTGGCTCGTGCGTTGGGAAAAGGAGAATGCTTCCGGCTTCAGGCCTTCACCGGCGAAACCTGTTTGGTCACAATTTCAAACTGAGGCGGGTTCTCAAAGTGCTTTTTCACCGCGCATAATTCGGCAGCACGAATCACCGCATCGTAATACTTTTCCGGGAACTCAGGCGGCACCTGAATTTCCAGGTCAATCTTTTCCACCATGCCGGTAAACGGGTTGCTGTGCATGCGTTGAATGATACGCATCCCGTCCGTGGGCAGCCCGCGCTGGCGGCAAAATCCCAGAACGTAAATTCCTGCACAGGTTCCAATCGAAGCCAGGAACACCGCAAACGGCGTCGGCGCACTGGCGCTGGGCGGCTGGTCGGTTTTTACAGTAAAAGGTCCAAAATGAGCGTCCACACGGGCGCCACCGGGGAAATCAATCACCATTTCCATAAGTCAACTCCAACAAAAGTTTTGCGTACATAGCCTTAGATGATACAACTGCCAAAAAGTTGCATGTGATTTATAATCTTCCCATTCTCTTTCGAGGTGACACATGCCCCAAAAAACTCCTTCCGACTTAATGCTGCCCCCGCAAGGCAGTGGCCTGCGCGACATTGTCCTCCGCATCAAACTCATCCTGCGCCTGATGGCCGATCGACGCGTCAATTTCTTCCTCAAACTCATCCCCGTTGCTGCCCTGGCCTACTTCATTTCGCCGGTGGACCTGGCTCCCGGCGTGGCCTTGCCCATTATTGGCGCACTGGACGATGCTGCTGTCTTGTGGCTTGGTTCCTACCTGTTCGTCGAGTTTTGTCCGCCCAATGTGGTACAAGAACACCTGCGTACCCTCACCCAACCCGCCGAAGATGGCGAAATCATTGATGCCGAAGCCCACGAAGCAAACCAACAAGAATAACGGATATGCGCCCCCTGTGGATTGCCCTGACCCTCGTTTTTCTTGTCGCCTGTGCACCGCGGACCGCTCCGCCTCCGACTCCGCCCACGCCGGCTCCTCCCTCACCAACTTTTTCTTACCCCCCGACGTTTTCTCCCTCCCCTCCCTCCTCGCAGA
>DAOUAN010000183.1:0-14151 GCA_034433385.1 Anaerolineales bacterium
GGCGACCTGTGCCCCGCAGGGGTAAGCAATCTCCTGGTCGGCAAGGAATGGATGGATTGCTTCGGGGCTGACGCCCCTCGCAATGACACTAGCCGTTTCCCTGTTCTCCATCTTACCCACAACCTTTTAGTGCTCCCATAAACTCTACTTAACGTCAATTTGGGATAAAACCCATCTAAAAATTCGCCCGAAGTTGATTGTCCTGGCGAGACGGCGTTCTTCCGTCGAAGCCATCTCCCGGCAGGCTAGCCTACCTTTGTGCAACGGACGGACAAAGCAGGAAAAACGACCTCCGGGACGAGATTTGGCACGCACCATCTTCCTGCTTGCCCCCAGATGGGGTGTTGGAAGCACCGCACGGGACAAGAGCCGGTCTGCTGGACTAGCCAACCTGCGTCCGGTGGGATAAATCCCTGCCTCAGTTCGTGAAAATCGGTTGAAACCGACTGGTTGGACAGCCCGAAAGGCTTTTGGCTTCCAGCCCGCAGAAACCGGTAAAAAGCCCCTATGCTTGAAAAGATCCATTTCAGATTTGGAATGGTTGAATGCAGGGTGACTTCCGTGGATAAAGAATGCCGCGCGGTATAATCTCAACACCCAGGAAACCCAGAAAGGGATTGCCCGGTTGACTATGCTCCCAGATTTGCGTCTGAATGACCTGTTACGTTTGCGCAAACCCCACCCCTGTGGCTCGTATGAGTGGGTGGTGGTACGCCTGGGTGCTGATATTGGCCTGGAATGCAAAGGTTGTGGTCGGCGTGTCCTTCTTACGCGTCGCGACCTGGCCAAACGAATCAAAACTATCCTGACCAGACATGAAGAAGAAAACAATGCCAGATAAACCACACATTTTGTTCCTTTTTTCCGATACGGGGGGCGGACATCGCTCGGCTACCGAAGCGATCATCGAGGCGCTGGAGCTGGAATTTCCCGGCGCGTTCACTACCGAAATGGTAGATTTCTTCAAAAGCTATGCCCCGCCACCCTTCAACAAAATGCCGGAATGGTATCCCGAAATGGTGAAAGCGCCGCGCCTGTGGAGCGCAGCCTTCTATGCCAGTGATGGGCGCGCGCGTGCCCGCATCATCACCTCCACCATCTGGCCAGTGGTGCGCCAGGCTGCTCGTCATCTGATCAAAAGCCACCCGGCCGATCTGGTTGTTACCACGCACCCCTTTGCCAACACGTTCGCCCTGCGCGCTATGGGACGCAAGCGCCCTCCGTTTGTTACCGTAGTGACCGATATGGTCACCACCCATGCCCTGTGGTTTGATAAGCGCGCCGATCTTATCCTGGTGCCCACCGAAACCGCCCGTCAGCGCGCCATTCGCTACCACATGCCGCCCGAAAAATTGCGCGTCGTTGGCCTGCCGGTAGCCGATCGCTATTGTGCCCCCATCGGGGATAAGGCTGCCCTGCGCCAGAAATTGGGCTGGCCACAGGATAAACCCATTGCTCTCTTCGTCGGCGGGGGGGAAGGGATGGGGCCTCTCGGCGAGGTGGCGCGTGCCGTTGACGATTCGGGGCTGGACCTGGGGCTGGTCATTGTCACCGGGCGGAATCAACGCCTGAAAGCGGAACTCGAATCCCAAACGTGGGAAAACCCCACCTTTATTTATGGCTTCACCCGCGAAATGCCCGACTTTATGCGCGCCGCCGATTTCATCGTCACCAAAGCCGGGCCAGGGACGATCGCCGAAGCGCTCAATGCCCATTTGCCGATCATTCTCTATGCCAAATTGCCGGGGCAGGAAGACGGTAATGTGACCTTTGTGCAAGAAGAAGGCGCCGGTGTCTGGGCGCCAACTCCGCAACTGGTGGTCAAGACGTTGACTCGCTGGATCTGTCGTCCGCAGGAACGTGAGCGGGTGGTAGAAAATTGCCATCGCGTGGCGCGACCCGATGCCGCCCGCCTGATCGCCCGTTCCCTGGCCGAGATTCTCGAACAACGGCGTCAGGCCGAGGCCCTGCCATTGGCCGCCAAATAAGGGATAGTATCAGATGACCCTTGCTTGTCGTTCCCGATTCGCTGACGTATAATCCTGCCCATGCCCATCCTGGATAGCCATACCTTTGAGTTTTTCAGCCGTAGCCCGGAGCAAAGTCGCCGTATTGGTATGCGCCTGGGCGCCCTGTTGAAAGTAGGCGATGTGATTTGCCTGCACGGTGACCTGGGCGCCGGAAAGACCACCCTGGTGCAGGGAATTGCTCAGGGGTGGGGGGCGCTTGATCCGGTTTCCAGCCCGACGTTTGTGCTGGTGAATCTCTATCGCCGTGCCGATGGGGAACGCTTGTTTCACCTGGATGCCTATCGCATCGCATCTCCGCTGGAGGCGGAAGAACTGGATCTGGACGAAATGTTGAGCCAGGGAGCGCTGTTGATTGAGTGGCCAGAGCATTTGGGCAGTTTGATTCCAGCCGAGCGTTTGTGGGTGGACGTGACGGCTGTGGCCGAGGAGCAGCGCGAATTGTGCTTTCGGCCGGCTGGCAGGCGCTATGAGCAATTGGTAGAGGCGCTTCGCGTTGCCGTTTTGGGAGGCCGTTGATGTTATTGGCTGTGGATACTTCGACTGCTCAGGTGGGGCTGGCGCTGTATGATGGGGCACAGGTGCGCGCCGAACTCAGCTGGCGCAGCGGGCAACATCACACCGTGGAACTGGCTCCGGCGCTGGAAGATTTGTTGCATCGTTCGGATACCAGCGTGGCCGAAATCAAAGCACTGGGCGTGGCCATTGGCCCCGGCTCGTTCACCGCTTTGCGCGTGGGGCTGGCGTTCGTCAAGGGGTTGGCGCTGGCACGCTCTTTGCCGCTGATTGGCATCCCTACCCTGGATGTGGTTGCCGCTGCACAGCCCCTTTCAAACCTGCCGCTGGTGGCTGTGTTGCAGGCGGGGCGCGGTCGGTTAGCCGTCGGCTGGTATCAGGCTGGAGAAAACGGCTGGCAGGCTCAGGGTCCGGTGCGAATCGAGACGGCGGATTCGCTGGCCGCGGCGATTGAGAGTCCGACCCTGGTCTGTGGTGAGTTGAACGCGGAGGAGCGTCAGCGTCTGGCACGCAAGCGGGTGAACGTGATTCTGGTTTCGCCGGCGCGTTCGCTGCGGCGCCCGGCGCTTTTGGCCGAGATGGCCTGGGAGCGCTGGCAGGCCGGGGCGGTGGACGATGCGGCTACCCTGGCGCCACTCTATTTGCATGTGGCCACACCGATCTCGTCATGACCCTGATCATTCGCAAGATGACGCTGGCCGATGTGCCGGCTGTGCATGAGATTGATTTGCTTTCGTTCACGTTGCCCTGGCCGGAGCGTTCTTTTCGCTTTGAGGTGACGGATAACCCGGCGGCGCGTTGTTGGGTGGCCGAGATGGCCGGGCAGGTGGTGGCTGCGCTTGTCATCTGGTTGATTGTGGATGAGGCTCATGTGGCCACGCTGGCTACACATCCGAATTTCCGTCGCCAGGGGATTGCCCGGAAGTTGCTTGTCCACGCGTTGCGTGAGGCCTGGCGCGAAGGGGCGCGGCGGGCGTTTTTGGAAGTGCGGGCCAGCAACCAGGCCGCTCAAGATTTGTATCGCGCCCTGGGTTTTGTGGAGGACGGTCGCCGCCCCAGGTATTACAAGGACAATGGCGAAGATGCGATCTTGATGAGCCATGCCGATTTAAGCGCGTTGGTAGAGGAATGAATACGGAAGGTGGAACCATGAATCCCGAAGAAATCCTTGCTCAGGTGGCTAAAGAAGTGACGGTTTGCACTCGCTGCCCGTTGCATCATTCACGCAAGAAGGCGGTACCGGGTGAAGGGCCGGCTCAGGCCGAGATCATGTTGATTGGTGAGGGGCCGGGCTTTCACGAAAACGAGCAGGGACGTCCCTTTGTGGGAGCAGCTGGCCAGTTTTTGGATCAGTTGCTGGCCCAGGCTGGCCTGAAGCGCAGCGATGTGTGGATTGGCAATGTGGTGAAGTGCCGTCCGCCGAATAATCGTGATCCGTTGCCGGAGGAATTGGCCGCCTGCGATGAATACCTCGAGCGGCAGATTGCGGCGATCAATCCCAAGATTATTATCACCCTGGGGCGTTTTTCGATGGCGAAGTTTATGCCCGGGGCGAAGATCAGCGCGGTGCATGGGCAGATGCGCCGTGTTGGCGATCGCTTTGTGATTGCTATGTTTCACCCGGCGGCTGCATTGCACCAGGCGGCGTTGAAACCGGCAATCCTGGCCGATTTTGCTCGTCTGCCGCAGTTGCTGGAGCAAGCCCGGGCGGCACTCAATCGCCCCGCGCCGGTGACGAAGCCAGAGGAAGTAGGAAAAGAAGAGCCAAAACAGCTCAGTTTGTTTTGAGTTTTAGGAAACCATAAACTTGATGTGCCCTGAATCTCAGACCGCTTTTGCATCGCTTTTGCATCGAATTTCGCGAATTTCCCGAAGAAAATCTGATACATTCGTAGCCTTCGCTGCGAGCTTTCCGAAGAAAATTTGTTGAATTCGATGCGCAGAAAATAGAATGACTCATATTTTGCCCTCACGTTTTCTCTCAGCAAGAAGGAACGTGAGGGGGAGGAAACATGACGATCAAGGATACACTTATCAAGAAGTTGCAAGAAAAAACCGCCCGCGTGGCTATTTTGGGGCTGGGCTATGTGGGGCTCCCGCTGGCGGTGGTATTCGGCGAGGCCGGTTTTAACGTCACCGGCGTGGACCCCGATGCGCGCAAGGTTGAAAAGCTACGCAAGGGGGAATCGTACATTCCCGATGTAAAATCGGAAGCGGTGGCTGCATTGGTGAATTCGGGACGTTTGCAGGCGACGACGGATTTTTCGGTGTTGGCCGAAATGGATGCCGTCAGTATTTGTGTGCCGACGCCGCTACGCAAAACCGGTGACCCAGATATGTCCTATATTATGTCGGCGACGGGGGAACTGGCCAAATACATGCACAAAGGCATGGTGGTTGTCCTGGAATCGACGACGTATCCGGGCACAACGCGCGAGGTGCTCTTGCCTATGCTGGGCGATGCCAATGGCCTAAAGGTGGGCGAGGATTGGTTCCTGGCCTTTTCGCCGGAACGGGTGGACCCTGGGCGGAAGGATTGGACAACGGTAAACACGCCTAAGGTGGTGGGCGGAATCACCGAAGCCTGCGGGGAGGTGGCTGCGACCTGGTATGGCGGGGCGATCCAGACGATTCACCGTGTCTCTTCTGCCGAGGCAGCCGAAATGGCGAAATTGCTGGAAAACACTTTCCGCATGATCAACATCGGCCTGGTCAATGAACTGGCGATCATGTGCGAGCATTTGGGCGTGGATGTTTGGGAGGTGATTGATGCCGCGGCGACCAAGCCGTTCGGCTTTATGAAGTTCACGCCGGGGCCGGGCCTGGGTGGTCATTGCATTCCGATTGATCCGCTGTATCTTTCGTGGAAAATGAAGTCGTTTAATTACAACGCACGCTTCATCGAACTGGCGGATGAGATCAACACGAACATGCCGCGTTATGTGGTCAGCCGCGTGTTGGATGCAATGAACGATCGCGGCAAGACGCTCAAAGGGGCACGCGTGCTGGTGCTGGGGGTAGCCTACAAGCCTGACATTGACGATGTGCGCGAATCGCCAGCGCTGGATGTGATCGGTTTGCTGCGACAAAAAGGCGCCCTTGTCGAATATCATGATCCCTATATTCCGCACATTCACCATGAATACGATGGCTGGCAGATGGATAGCGTCAAAGACCTGATGGCTGCGGTGCGCGCTGCCGATTGTGTGCTGATCGTCACCAATCATAAGGTGTATGATTATGCAGCGATTTTAGAAGCGGCTTCTTTTATCTTCGATAGCCGCAATGCGCTCGGCAATTTAGGCAAGAACAACCCAAAGGTGGAGAGGCTCTAATGGCAAACTATCTGGTCACTGGTGCAGCGGGGTTTATTGGCGCCCGCGTGGCGGAGTTTTTGCTGCAAGACGGGCATCAGGTCGTTGGCGTGGACAACATGAACGATGCTTACGATGTCCGCATGAAGGAGTATCGTCTGCGGCGCTTGCAGCAAATGCCTGGCTTTACCTTCTATAAAGCCGACATCGCCGAAAAATCCACCATCGAAACGGTCACCCGCTCCGGGGTCCGTTTTGATGCGGTGCTGAATCTGGCCGCGCGGGCGGGGGTACGCGCCAGTGTCGAGAATCCGTGGATTTACGTGGAAGCAAACGTCATCGGTACGCTCAATATGCTGGAGCTATGTCGCCAGACTGGCGTGCCGAAGTTCCTGTTCGCCTCCACTTCCAGCATTTATGGGGCGAATCCGCCTTATCCTACCCCGGAGACGGCCTCCAGCAGTGAGCCGCTCCAACCCTACGCGGCCAGCAAGAAAGGTGCCGAGGCGTTGTGCCATGCTTATCATTATTTGCACGGCATCGACATCAGCATTGTGCGCTATTTCACCGTGTATGGCCCGGCAGGGCGGCCTGACCTGGCTCTCTTCCGCTTTGTGCAATGGATCAGTGAGGGCCGGCCGGTGCGGGTGAATGGCACGGGGGAACAGTCGCGTGGTTTTACCTACCTGGATGATATCGCGCGCGGCACCATTCTGGCGCTCAAGCCACTGGGCTATGAGATCATCAACCTCGGCGGACACGAAGTGATCACCATCAATCGGTTGATTCAACTGATTGAAGAAATCATTGGCAAGAAGGCTCAGGTGGAATATGGCCCGGCCAACCCGGCCGACATGTTCCAAAACTGGGCCGATGTGAGCAAAGCGGGGAAATTGCTTGGCTGGCAGCCGCAAGTGGGGCTGCGGGAGGGGATTACGCGCCTGGTCGAATGGTATAACGCCGAACGAGAATGGGCGCGCGAGGTGATTACGGCGTGACTTCTCTGCGTCAACGACTCGCCGCCTGGCGGCAAGATAGTTTGCTCGGCCGCGTTGTCCGCAACAGCAGTTACCTCTTCAGTAGCGCCACGCTTGCCGCGGCGCTGAGTTTTGCTCAGGGCATCTTCGCGGTACGTTTGTTGGGCATCGAGGGCTATGGGCTGATCTCCGGCACGGTGCTGGTGCTGGTCTCCAATGTCAACCGTTTGCTTTCCTTCCGCATGAGCGAAGTGACGGTGAAATATCTCAGCGAGGCCATTCAGCAGAAACATCAAGCGCGTGCCGCGGCGATCATCAAAGGGATTGGCTCGCTGGAGGCGCTTACCTCGGTGCTTACCTACCTGGTGCTCCTGGCGCTGCTCCCCTGGCTGGTCCCCCTGTTGACCCGTGACCCGGCCACCCTTCCGCTTTTTGCAGTGTATGGCCTGGTTTTGCTCTCCAACCTGGTGTATGAAACCTCCACCGGTGTGCTGCAAACTTTCAAACGCTTCGACCGTATTGCCCTTGCCAACACCATCCAGAGCATCCTTACCGCTACCATCATCTTCCTGGCTTTTCTCTTTCGGCGTGGCCTGTGGGAAGTGCTGGCGGCCTACCTGTTGGGCAAAACCGTGGCGGCTTTTTTGCTCACCTTTTGGGCTTTCCGCCAGGCAGATTCCGCCCTGGGGCCTGGCTGGTGGCGGGTTTCCCTGCGGCACTTTACAGAATGGCGAGCGGCCTTCCATTTCGCCCTCAACACCAACTTGAATGGCACAGTCACCTTGCTCGGCCGCGACGCCGCTCCCCTTTTCCTGGCTGCGTTCCGTTCGCAGGCTGAGGTAGGTTACTTCAAACTGGCGCTCTCCCTCATCAACCTGGTGATGCTCCCCATCGAGCCGTTCATCTGGCCGACCTATGCCGAAATTGCCCACACCGTAGCCCAACGCCAGTGGCAGGTCACCCGTCGCCTGTTGCGTCGTGTCAGCCTGCTGGCCGGTGCCTGGACGGTCGCGGCCGGAGGCGGGCTGATCGCCCTCGGCTGGTGGCTGATTCCCCTCGTCTATGGCGCCAACGCCGCCCCGGCCTACCCTGCCGTCAGCCTGCTCTTGCTCGGCTTTGGCTTTGCCAACATCTTTCACTGGAATCGCCCTCTCTGGCTGGCGCTCGGTCGGCCCTCTGTGCCGCTTTGGGTCACAGCCCTGGCGGCCCTGCTCGAAATCCTGCTCATCTTCCCCCTCGTGCCGCGCTTTGGCTACCTCGGCCAGGCCGCCCTGCTTTCCGCCTTCTTCCTCGCCTCCGTGGGACTGATCGTCGCCCTCGGTCTGCGAGAACTTGCCCGACGTACTCGCCTGGAAGGTGGAGCATGAACATCATTGCCATTGCCGGCTCGCGGATTCCATCCGATACCGCCAACAGCATCCAGGTCATGAAGGCCTGCGCCGCCCTTGTCCAACTGGGGCACAACCTGACCCTTCTCGTCCCCGAAAGCGATGAGCGCCCTACGCCGGCGGCGCTGCAACAACACTACGGCTTGCCGGTCACCTTCCCCATTGAATGGCTGTCCAGCCATAATCGTCGCCTGTTTACCTTACAGGCCGTCCTGCGCGCCCGCACCCTGTCCCCTCACGCCCTCTACGTCTGGATGCCGCAATCGGCGGTCTTTGGGCTGCTTGCTGGCTTGCCCACCCTCTTTGAAATTCACATTCCCCCCTCCGGCTGGCTTGGCCCGGCGTGGCATCGCCTGTTTGCTCGCCTGCCGGGTCGCAAGCGCCTCATCGCCATCACCCGCGCCCTGCAAAAAATCCTGGAAGATGACTACGGGATGCGGATGCCTGCCGATCAGGTAGTCATCGCCCCGAACGGAGTCGAGCTCGAACGCTTCGCCTCGCTGCCGGACCCCGAGTCGGCTCGCCGTTTAACCGGCCTCCCCCCCGCCCCGACGGTGCTCTGCGCCGGTCACCTCTATGCCGGTCGCGGCGCCGACCTGTTCTTGCGCCTGGCGGAGGCCTTTCCGCAGGCCAGTTTCGTCTGGGTAGGTGGTCGTCCCGGCGATGTAGAAACCTGGCGTCAGCGATCTGCCCACCTGAGCAACGTTACCTTCACTGGCTTCCTCCCCAACCGCGAACTTCCTCGCTACCTGGCCGCCGCCGACGTGTTGCTCATGCCCTACGAACGCTCGATCTTCGGCTCCAGTGGTTTCGCCGATTCTGCCTCCGTTGCCAGCCCGATGAAAATGTTCGAATACATGGCTGCTGGTCGGGCCATCCTGAGCAGTGATTTACCCGTCATTCGCGAAGTGCTTAACGAGCACAACGCCGTCTTTTGCCCTCCCGAAGATGAAGCGGCCTGGCGTGCTGCCCTGGGCGACCTGCTACGTGACCCCTCCCGCCGGCTGGCGCTGGCCAAACAAGCCCAACAGGATGTGACGCAATACACCTGGCTGGCCCGCGCACGCAAAATCCTGGCGGACTTTGAATAGACGGCAAGACCACAGCCTTCCGTCCGCCGCCCGCTGTCTGTGGTCTGCTGTCTGCCGCCTATTTCCGTAATCATGATTTGCAATAGCCAACTCCACATCGAATGACACGAATACGGCAAATTTTCTTCGGGAAATTCGTGAAAATTCGAGGTAAAAGAGAACTGAACCTTATTGCAGATCAAGTCTAGTTAAAATCGGAACTCCTGCGCCTACTCTTCACATGAAAACAAACCTTCTCTCCTCTCGTGATCTGTATTGGCTGCTCCCCCTCAGCCTGCTGACAGGTGGCTGGCTGGCCTCTGTTCAACAAGGAACCTGGTGGATCGGCTGGCTCTCGTTTTCCAGCCTATTGCTGGCTGGCAGTCTTGTCCTGCTTGCTGCCTGGCGCTGGGCCGGAAGCGGCCGCACCCTGGCCTGGCTGATCGCCCTGGCCTTCGTGTTGCGGCTGGTCAGCGGCGTGGCGCTCCATCTTCTACTGCCCGTCTTCGGCTACGCCGATGTAGATGACCGCGCCGGTTACGTTTTCACCGATGCCCATCGGCGCGACCTGCAAGCCTGGGAATTGGCCTCTTCTGACCGCTGGATCACCGCGGCTTTCAGCAAAGAGTTCTACACGGATCAATACGGTGGCCTGCTGGCGCTCAGTGCCCTGGTGTACCGCTATCTTTCCCCTGATGCTCACCGTCCCCTTTTGCTGGTGTTGCTCTCGGCGCTGGTCGCTGCTTTGGGTGTCCCTTTTTTGTGGCAGGGAGCAACGTTGCTGTGGGGGGAGCGGTTGGGCGCGCTTTCAGCGGCGATTTTTGCCTTCTACCCCGAAAGCGTTTTGCTGGGCAGCTCAGCCATGCGCGAACCTTATTTGCTTACCGCCAGTGCTCTGCTCTTTTGGGGGTTCGCCACCTGGCAAAAAACGCACCGCGGACGACTTGCCTGGTGGGGGATGGCGCTGGCCCTCTTGGCCATGATTTTGATCTCCCCCGTGGCCGCCCTGGCAAATTTGCTTTTACTGGCTGGCTGGCTGTATTTTGCCAAAGAGCGCACTCGTTTTTCATGGGGGCTGGTTGTTGGGACGTTAGCTGTCTTCATTGCGGTGTTGTTCATCCTTTCTTGGGCGCTGAACCGCCAGGGCAACCTGAGCGCAGCAACTCCCCTTGGCGTTTTGAGCAACTTTCTGCGAGAGGCCATCAAGTGGGATGTCTATCAACTGGAGCGTGGCTCAGGCTGGGTGCAAAAACTGTTTGCTGAAATGCCCTCTTTCCTGCATCTGCCTTTTGTGGTGATTTATGGCATTTTTCAACCGGTCTTGCCTGCGGTAGCCATCGAACCGGCCATTCCGATCTGGCGATTCATCGGCATTGTCCGCGCCGTTGGCTGGTATGCTTTGCTGCCGCTCCTGGTCTTTTCATTTTTTGCCGCGAACCGGCTCTCTCCTGACCGGACGGTGTGGCGCTGGCTCCTGTTTTTCACCTGGCTTTGGGTTTTGCTGGTTGCCCTGCGCGGCGGTGGGGATCAATGGGACAATCCCCGCTATCGGGCGATTCTGCTCCTGTGGCAGGCTCTGCTGGCTGGCCATGCCTGGCTAGGGTGGCGCGAGCAGCGTAATGCCTGGTTCGTGCGCATTGTAGGGATGGAGGCGATTTTTTTGCTGTTCTTCACCCAATGGTATCTCAGCCGTTATTATCATCTGGGCGGTCGCCTGCCCTTTGGCTGGATGGTGGCTGGAATCCTTGTGGGGTGGGCGTTGATTGTCACTCAAGGCCTCTGGTCGGCCCGGCGTAAACGTGCTTGACACCATTGGATCACAGTTTATAATTCAAAAATTGAATTTTGGAAATTAAGGAGAAACATGACCACTGCGCTCATCACGGGTATCACAGGACAGGACGGTTCCTATCTTGCTGAATTTTTGCTGGCGAAAGGATATGAAGTCGTGGGGGTGGCGCGGCGCTCAAGCACGGTCACCTCGGAGCGTATTAATCATTTGCTTGATCGTATTACCATTGTCCAGGGTGATTTGCATGACCAGGGTTCTTTGCTGGCGCTTCTGGAAGAGTTCCGGCCAGATGAAATTTACAACCTGGCGGCTCAATCCTTTGTCCCTTCCTCCTGGAATCAGCCTGTCCTGACGGGTGATGTCACGGCTTTAGGGGTAACCCGAATGCTGGAGGCCATTCGTTACGTCAATCCCCGCATTCGCTTCTACCAGGCTTCCAGCAGCGAAATGTTTGGGAAAGTTGTTGAAGTGCCTCAACGAGAAACCACGCCTTTCTATCCGCGCAGCCCCTACGGCGTGGCAAAGGTCTATGGTCATTGGATTACCGTCAACTATCGCGAATCCTATGACATGTTTGCCGTCTCCGGCATCCTTTTCAACCACGAAAGCCCACGGCGCGGCCTGGAATTTGTAACCCGCAAAATTTCTGATGGCGTGGCTCGCATTAAATTGGGCCTGACGAAGGAATTGCGCCTGGGCAACCTGGATGCTCGTCGCGATTGGGGCTTTGCTGGTGATTATGTCCGTGCCATGTGGCTGATGTTGCAACAAGACCATCCCGAAGATTTTGTGGTCGGCACCGGAGAGACACACTCCGTGCGCGAATTTTGCGAGATCGCCTTTGGCTATGTTGACCTGGATTATCAGCAGTTCGTCATTCAGGATGAGCGTTTTTACCGCCCTGCCGAGGTAGATTTGCTTGTCTCCGATCCGAGCAAGGCTCGCCGCCTGCTAGGCTGGGAACCGACCATTTCCTTCCCTGAATTGGTGAAAATGATGGTGGATGCCGATATAGAGCGATTGAGCAAGCAACTGGCCAGTCGCCCGGCATAGCCTCAAGCCTGTGCCCCGGAAATTCTATGGATCTATCACTGGTCATTCCGGTTTATAACGAACAGGAAAATCTGCCTCTCCTGTTTGAAGCCATCCAAAAAGCGCTGACCACTCTGGGGCGTACCTGGGAGGTCATTTTTGTGGATGACGGCAGCCAGGATCAAAGCCTGGCGGTGTTGCGGCGGTTGGTGGCGCAGCATCCTGAGCAGGTTCGGGTGATTTCCTTTCGGCGTAACTTCGGTCAGACGGCCGCCATTGCCGCGGGCATTGATCATGCTCAGGGCGAGATTGTGGTCTTACTGGATGCCGATTTGCAAAACGACCCTGCCGACATTCCCATGTTGCTGGCCAAGTTGGACGAGGGCTATGATGTGGTTAGTGGCTGGCGCAAAGATCGCAAAGATAATCGCTTGACGCGCACCATCCCATCCAATATCGCCAACTGGTTGATCTCACGCGTCACCGGCGTTCATTTGCATGATTACGGCTGCACGCTCAAAGCTTATCGCCGCGATGCGATCACCGGATTCCGTCTGTATGGGGAGATGCATCGTTTTATTCCGGTATATGCTCATTCCGTCGGGGCGAAGATCACCGAGGTGGTGGTTCATCACCATCCGCGTAAATTTGGCCGGGCCAAATATGGCCTGGAACGCACCGTTAAGGTCATTTTGGACCTGTTTACCGTGAAGTTTTTGCTCAGTTATGCCAACAAGCCCATTTATCTTTTTGGGGGAACAGGGATTTTGCTGATGGGGCTGAGCACAGCCATGTTGTTCTTCTTGCTGGTGCGGCGTCTCTTCGTGGGCATTCCGGTGTTGACTTCGCCTTTCTTTCAGATGAGCGCCATGTTTTTCATCCTGGGGTTTCAATCTATTCTGATGGGACTGATTGCTGAGTTGCTTGTTCGCACTTACCATGAAGCCCAGGGAAAGCCCACGTATGTGATTCGCGAGTCTCTCGGTTTTCAGGAAAACACAGGCAAATGAACCGTAGCCAAAAAACTGGATGGGAACATCGTTCCTTCTGGCTCCGTTTGGGGGGAACAGTCTTTTCCACGGGGTTGCTTGTCTTTCTGGTGGTGCAGAACTGGCAATCGGTGGTGGACGCAGTTCAGCGTATCTCTCCCCCGGTTTTGGCGCTGACTTTGGGCCTGATGTTGGCTTCGCGCTTTTTCACTGGTGTACGCTGGTATGTGCTTTTGCGCTCGGCGAAGATGCCGATTTCTTTCAAAGAAACGATTTCGTTGACGTTCGTTGGCTTGTTTGCCTCCAATTTCCTGCCAACGACCATTGGCGGAGATGTCGTCCGCCTGGCAGGGTTGATTCAGTTAGGGCAGGACCGGGCGCTCAGTGTCGCTTCGTTGGCTGCCGATCGGTTGGTCAACATGGCTGGGATGGCGTTGGCCTCGCCGTTGGGCCTGGTGCAGGTGCTGTCTGCCCCGTCTGTGGCCTCAGCCGGCCTGATGGCCTGGAGCCGGCGCGGGGTCCGGTTTGTGAAGCGGATCGGGGAATCGCTTTCGGTCTGGTTGAAGAATCCGCTGGCTTTGTTGCTCTCATTTTCTTTCGCCGCGCTTCACATGTTCTGCGTGTTTAGCATTAATTACCTGTTGATCCACACCTTTGGCGGCACATTGCCCTTCTGGCGTGTCATTGGTCTTTCCAGCCTGGCGTATTTTCTTGGCCTGGTGCCGATTTCCATCAATGGATATGGCTGGCAGGAATTGACTGCGTCCACGTTGCTCACCGTTTTTGGGGGGGTGAGCATTTCCATCAGCGCCTCCGTGTCGGTTTTGAATCGCATCCTGACGATTATCGCTAGCCTGCCGGGCGCGGTGACGCTCCCCTCCGTGCTGGCCAGCGCGCGAAAAATGGAATCCGGAGCGGATCATGATTGAGAATCGCACTTTCTGGCGTACGATCTTTGGATTTTCTTTCTTCATCACCCTGTGGGCTTTTGTGCTTTCTACTTTGCGTTGGGTGGAATTGGGGGTCTCGTTGTATCGTTCGGTATG
>DAOUAN010000184.1:0-17730 GCA_034433385.1 Anaerolineales bacterium
ACTACGGAAAGGAAGTCGGCGGCGGCCCAGCCGGCGCGCGTTTCATCATAGGGGGCAACCAGATACCACCATTCATAGCCATCGGCCTGGCGCGGGCCATCGCGTACTTCAAATACTTCCGAATCGTAGCCGAGAAAGAGCTGGGCACTGCTCAACCCAGGGGCGGAGCGCAGGCGCAGGCCTTCCCCTTCCGTGCCGGAGATTTGCACAAAGCCACCTACGTGAATGGCATCGGCTCCGGCGGTGGGGGTGATGTTGGGGTCTGGGGTGAGGGTGGCGGTGGGTGGCAGGGTTTGCGTTGGGGCGGGGATCACCGTCAGTTCGGCGGGAGCAAACCCAACGTCGGAGGGGCGAGGCGGCGTGGACCAGCCCAAAGCAAGCAGGGTGAGAATCAGCAAAAGGGCGGCAATCGCCAGCGAGCCGAGAATCACCCAAAAGTTCAGGAGAGAAGCGAGCGAGAGGCGGGTCATCGTTTTAGGGAAGCAGGAAGAAAGACAGGCCCAGGATCAGGTAAACAGCCAGCAGGGCGATGCCTTCCAGCCAGGTGGATTCACCATCGGCGGAGACCAGGGCGGCAATGACCGTGCCAGCCAGCAGGGCCAGCAGTTCAAACTGGTTGAAGACGATTTGCAGCGGGTTGCCCAGCGCCAGGCTGATGAAGACCAGCAAGGGAGCAACGAGCAGGGCAATTTGTAGGCTGGAAGAAACGGCGATTTCTACGCTGAGGTCCATTTTGTTTTTGAGGGCCATTTGCACGGCGACCAGGTGTTCGGCGACGTTGCCGATGAGTGGCACCAGGATGATGCCCAGGAAAAATTCTGAAATGCCGGTGCCGGCGATGACTGCTTCGGCCATGTGGACGAGGACTTCGCTGAGCCAGACGATGCCGCCGGTGGCCAGGGCCAGGATGAGGATGGCTTGCGTTTTGCTCCAGCGGGGGTGGGCGTTGTGCGGCAGGGTGTGGGCTAAGGGGCTATCGCTGGTTTGGGAGGCATCCAGCAACCCCAGTCCGTAAAGGGTCAGCATGATCAGGGCTACGCCGATGCTCAGGGCTTCGACTTTGGGGCTACCTTCCGGGCCGATGGAATGGCTCAGCAGCGAGGGGACGATCAGGGCGACGACGGCCAGCATGAGCAAAATGGCGTTGCGGCTGGCGTTGCGCCGATCGAACGTCTGGATGCCGTGTTTGATGCCCCCGCTCGTCATGGAAAGGCCCAATACCAGCAGCAGGTTGCCGATGATTGAGCCGGTGATAGATGCTTTGACCAGTTCAAGCAGGCCGGCGCGCACCGCGGCGATGGTGATGATCAATTCGGCGGCATTCCCTAAGGTGGCATTGAGCAGCGCACCCAGGCGCGGGCCGGTGTAGGCCGCCAGGGCTTCGGTGGATTCGCCGATGTAGGCTGCCAGGGGAATGATTCCGACGCTGGCCAGGATGAAGATCACCAATGGTGTCCAGTGCAGTTGTTGAGCGAGGATAACCACTGGCAAGGCCAGCAAGAGCAAGAACATTGGGTTTAGCCTGAGGAAGGCAGCGAGTTTTTTCATATTATTCAGAAACTCCGGACGTTTCGCGAGAGGTCTTTTTTAGCAGATACAAAGCCTGAGGCGGCATGAGGATTTTCAGTGTGCGCGGCCGTACGACGAGGTTCGCTTTGCAACCGCCGATCAAGGGTTCGCCATCGACCTGGATAGAGAACGGAGCTGCCGATTCAATGTGCGCCTTGCTGAAAGGCAGGCGACGCGCCTGCTCCGAGGTCAGGTGACGACCGGCCAGCAGGTCAAAAAAGTGACGGAAAGCATCTACCAGATTGGCGCCGCTCATCAGCCACAGGTCCATTTGACCATCATCCAGGCAGGCAGCGGGTGAAAGCACGGCCATACCACCCACGTAGTGCCGAATGTTGGTAGCCACGGCCAGCAGGTAATGGCCTTCGACTTGTTTGCCATCTGCCCACACCTGCAAATCCAGGCCATGCCAGAAGGTAGCCTCCCAAACGGTCGTAGCGAAGTAATGGGGCACCGAAAGGTACTTGGTGAAGCGCGGGCGCGGCTCCAACTTGTGGATGGTGATGGCATCCAGGCCAATGCCGGCCCACATCAAGAAGGGTTGATCGTTGCACAGGCCCACGTCCACGCGTTGAGCGGGCATTTCGGCCAACAGGCGGGCGTTTTCTTTGAGGGACCACCAGCGATACCAGGTGAAGGGAGTCTGTCCCTGTTCGCGCGCCCACACGTTGGACGTACCGGCAGGGAGCACAGCCAGGGCGGTTTCACTGCCCATCAGCCCGGCAGTGACCTGACCAATCGTCCCATCGCCGCCAATGGCGAAGACCGCGTCGAAGCCCTCACGAGCCGCCAGGCGAGCGGTTTGGGTGGCATGGGCGCCGTTCAAGGTCTCAGCAATTTCGATCTGCCAGCCAGCCGCCTGTAACGATCGCACCAGACCAGGGATGAAGGGGCGCACCGGAAATCTTCCCGCCGCCGGGTTGTAAAGAATCAGGCCTTTGCGCATGGGCGAATTATACCTGTGATGGGAATGAGACCCTGGATGAAAAAGAGAAGCGAAGATCGCTAATCAGGGCTTTGAAAATATGCCTGAATCAAGTCTGAAACATTGGCTGCGGTGTTCGCACGCAGCGTGGCGAAGAAATCATCCGCTGTAGCGCGCTTGTGCGCGTAGCGGGCAAGATAATCTTGCAAAAAGTTAAAAAAGTCTTTATCTCCCACTCGCTGCCGCACGGCTTCCAAAAAATTAGCGCCGTTCAGGTACACCGCGTTTGTATAGGCGCGAAAACTCTCGCCGTTGTAAATCGAAGTATCCACCCAACCGCTGGGGCTGAAGTAATTTACTCGAAAATTCCACCACCAGCCGGTAAGATCGTAATACTCGTAATAAAGATGTTCGCTATACGTTGCCAGGGCTTCATCCAACCATGGCTCCAGGGCCTGGTCATTGCCCACCAGACCGAACCACCATTGATGGGCGATCTCATGCACACCAATATCTACCAGATTGTTGCCAATGCCCTGCTGATACTGATTGTAGAACTTCGTGCTCAGCAACACCAACCCATCGAACTCCTGCCCATCGGGCACGTCGGCGGCGACAATGCTCAGAGAAGGATAAGGGTAGGGTGCCAGCTTTGTCTGAAAGATGGAGACGGCCTGCGCCCCTGAGATCGCCATCCGCTCCCCGGCGTTTTCCTGCCCCGCGAAGTAATAAGAGCGAATCACCACCGACCCCACGCGGGATTCCGCGACCCGGAAGTTTTCACTTGCCGAAAAGGCAAACGTGCGCGCCGCTGAGAGGGAGTAGCGCGTCCACTCGCCGGCGGGTTCGGCCGGCGCACTGGCCGCGACGATCACCTGCGGATCGTTCACCTTGAGATTGACCTCAAAATCTGCTGCATCATAGACCAGATGCTCGCCAAACGACCAGGGATCGTGCAGCACCCAATCCCCCTGGTAAGGGACGATGAACGGGAACCAGTCGGTCAGGTTGCTTTGGCTGCTCCCATATCCAAACGGGCTGCCCACCGATTGCGGCGGCAGCCTCAGAGTAAAGTTCAAAGCCAGGTTGAGCATCTCCCCGGCGCGTAGCGGCTGCGGCAAGACAATTTCCAGCCGATGGCCGTTCAGGGAGTACGTGGTCAGGGGGGTATTATCCTGGCGGAGGTCGTTCAGGCTGAAAACGCCCGACCATAAATTTGGCTCTACGGCCAGCACAATTTGGGAGAAGTCAGTGCCGCTCAGATTTGGGTAACGGATGCTTTCCTCTACTTGAAGCGTATGCCCGGCGTAATCAAACGTAACGAAAAAAGTGTATTGCGTTCTTTCCAGGGAGGCGGGCGGCAACGAAGCCGTTGGGACGGTACTGGCGGTAGCGGTGGGCGGCAGTGGAGTTTCGGTTGGCCAGGGTGTTGGGGTGGGGAGCGGAGTCGGCTCTGCCGGGGAAGGCAGAAAAGGCGTCGAAGTGGCGGTCGCGTTTGGGTCAACGGTCACCAGGTTCAGGGTCGGGGGGAGAGGCGGTATGGCATCTGCCCCGGCGGTGCAGGCGGAAAGGTCGAAGATGAGAATCAGCAAGGCGAGATGCAGGCGATAGCGCATGAGGTCAATAGGTGTTTTGGAAGTATTGGGAGAACAGATCGCTGAGATCGGCGTGGGTATGTTGGCGCAATAGAGCGAAGAAATCGGTGGGGGTGGCGATCTTGCCGTTGAACTGATGCAGGTAATCGCGTAAGAAGGCGAAAAAAGTTTCATCGCCAATGCGCTGGCGTAAATCTTCCAGAAAGTGAGCGCCACGCAAATACACGGCATTTGTGTACGGACGAAATCCCTGTCCTTGCGCCACAGGAATATCAATAAAGCCCTTTGGCTGGTAGAAATCGACGCGATAGGCCCACCACTCGGGCAACAGATTTGCCGCCAGATTCTCATAGTAAATTCGTTCGCTGTAAGTTGCCAGCGCCTCATCCAGCCAGGGCTGCAGAGATTGATCATTGGCTACCTGTTCAAACCACCACTGATGAGCCGTCTCATGAGCCGCTACGAAGAGCAGATATTGAACGGGGGAACCTGTTGGGTTATAGAGGTTATAAAAGTCGCGGCTCAGGTAAAAAAATGCCGAGTATTCCATGCCATCGTTGAAATCAGCCATCACCACTGCCAGGCTTTTGTGTGGATAGGGGCCGTATTGCTGGCTGAAGATGGATAACGCCTGGGCGGTGGCATCCAGTGCGGCCAGACCGGCTTGAGGATAGAGTGAAGAATAATAACTGGAAACAGTCACCTCTCCCACCTGGCGGGTGGCTACCTGAAAATCATAACTGGCCGAAATGGCAAAGGTACGCCCGGCAGTGAGCGTATAGCGGGTGAATTCGCCGTTGGCCTCCGCCGTCCCGCTGGCTGCAACGATAGGCGGAGTGGAATCGCTAAATTTCAGATTCACTTCAAAATCGGCCAGTTCATACACCAGATGTTCACCATAGGCCCAGGGATCGTGCAACACCCACTCGCCGTTGACCTGTGGCACGATGAACGGATACCAGTTGGTCAGGTTGATTTGTTTTTGGGTATAACCGAAAATGCGCGGGCGGGCAATAGAGGGATCTTCTTGCTCGGCGGCGGGTAAAGAGAGGGTGTAGGTAAGATGAATTTTGGAGATACCATTGGGGGCAAGCGGCGTCGGTAGTGGCAGTTCCAGCCGTTGCCCTTGCAACTTATAGGCCGAAATGGGAGTATCGTCCACGCTCAGGGATTGGAGGGTGAAACAATTGGGCCACAAATTGGGTTCAACGGCCAGCACCAGCCTATCCAATGGCGCGGTGCCGCGATTGGGGTAAAGGATGAATTGATCTACATCTACCGTATGGCTGGCATAGTGGATTGTCGCCCGAATCACATAATAAGGGCGGAAAGTGGGAGGGATGGGCGTCTCTGTGGGCGGGGCGGGGAGCGTGGAGACCGGCGTCAGGGTGGGCGGTGGGGCGGGGAGATCAACCTGTGCTGAAGGGGTGGATGCTGGTGATGTAGCGGGGAGGTTACAGCCGGAAAGCCAGGGGATTACCAGGAAAATAGCCAGACAAACAATTTTGGATGCTGATTTGCCCATCATGACTACATTGTACTGCAAGGGGAACAGCCCGTCTGTGGGCCAGATTTCCCATTTTTTTTAGCCAGCGCGCAGGCGCTTCCATGCAAAGGCTAGCAAGAAGAAGAAAGTGGCGGTGAGCACAATGGCTGAACCGGAGACAATATTCAAATAATAACTGAGATACAGGCCAATTACAGATGAGAGCGCACCCAGGGCCGCGGAGACCAGCATCATGGACGCCAACCGTCGGGTGAGTAGATAGGCCGTCGCTGCCGGCGTGACCAGCATGGCAGCAGCCAGGCTCACTCCCACCGTTTGCAAAGAGACCACGACAGTAAGCGCCAGCAACACCAGCATCAACTGGCGCAATGCCTCGGCGGGCAGGCGCAGGGTGGCCGCCAGCACCGGATCAAAAGAAATCACCAGGAAGGGTTTGTAAAGTAAAAGAACGATCAACAAAATCAGCAGGCTGATACCACCAATGAGCCACAAATCTGCCGTGCTCACCCCAAGCACATTGCCAAACAGAATGTGAGTCAGGTCCACGGCGTAGGTCTGAATGCTGCTGATCAGGGCCACGCCTAATGAGAGGGCCGCGGCGAACAAAATGCCAATAGCGGTATCCTCTTTAATCGTTCCTTGTCGTGAGAAAAAACCAATGCTCAGCGCAATCAGAACCGCAGCGATGGTTGCCCCCACCAGCAGGTCGCCGCGCAAAAGGTAAGCGATAGCCACCCCAGGTAAGATCGCATGAGCCATGGCATCTCCGAGAAACGCCATGCCGCGCAGCACCACATAGGTTCCCATCACTGCACACAACACGCCGACCGCCACCGAAGCAATCAGCCCGCGTTGCATGAACTCATACGAAAACGGATCAAGCAGCCAGTTCATCGCGTTTATGCTCCTCATCTGCCGGACAGCACTCATCCACAAGTACCACCCCGCCTTCCACCTTTAGCAGTGAAGGCCCAAAGGCCCGCAAAAGATGATCGCTGGTCAACGCCGCAGCAGGCGGACCAAAGGCGATCAACTCGCGGTTGAGCAACAGCACATAATCAAAATGGGTGGCCGCCAGGTTCAAATCATGCGTCGAGATGATGGCCGTCACCTGGCGCTCTTTCAGGCGATCCAGCAGGGCCAGGGTAACTTCCTGGGTGGTCACATCTACGCCGGTAAACGGCTCATCCATCAGCAAAATGTGCGGCTCCTGGGCCAGCGCCCGTGCCAGAAAGGCGCGTTGCTGCTGCCCCCCGGAAAGCTGACCAATCGGCTGGCGTGCCAGGTGCGCGATGCCCAACTGCTCCAGGCTTTGGCGCACCACCAGGCGGTCGCGGGCGGAGGGGCGGCGCAACCAACCCATCTGCCCGAAGCGTCCCATCATCACCACATCTTCCACCGTCACCGGAAAGCGCCAATCCACCTCCTCACGCTGGGGCACATACGCCACACAGTCCAGGTGCGCCCCCAATGGCAGGCCGTGAATCAGAATTCGACCGCTTTGCAATGGCAACAGCCCGACCAGAGCCTTGAACAGGGTAGATTTCCCCGCCCCGTTTGGCCCCACCACGGCCACCCGTGCCCCATGAGGCACTTGAAAGCTAATATCCTTCAAGATCAGGGTATCGTTATAGCCAATATTGACGTGCTCAACTTCAAGCCGATGCGGAATCTCTGGCATACGTTACTCATTTCCTTATAGATTACTTGAGCGCCTCAACAATGCGGCTGACGTCATACTTCATCATATCCAGGTAAGTAGCCGCAGGCGCCCCGGCGGTGAGCGATTCCAGGTACAAATCTGCTACCACCTTTACCCCAGTCTCTGCGGCAATTTGTTTGGCCAGGGTGGGATTTTCCACCTCGCCGAGGAAAATCGCCGGCGCTCCAGTCGCCCGAATCTGATCAATCACCGCTGCCAATTCCTGTGCCGAGGTCTCCGCCTCCGAGCTCAGCCCGGGGATCACTGTCCCTACCACGGTGAAACCATATCGCCGGGCGAAATAGCCAAACGTCTCATGGTTGGTCACCAGCAACCGACGTTGTGGCGGAATGCTCTGTACCTGCTCCGCAATCCACCCGTCGAGTGCCCGCAATTGACTGATATACGCCTCGGCATTGGCGCGATAGGTGTCTGCCCCTGCCGGATCGAAACGAATCAAGCCGTCGCGAATGTTCTCAACATAGCCTATCGCCAGATTGGGATCCAGCCACATATGCGGATCCAGCGCCTCGCCCGCGGGACCCGAGGCGGATCCCGTTTCAGGGGCCTGAATCTCCCCCCGCAGCGGATCCAGCCCCTCGCTTGCTGTGATGATCAGCCGATCCCCGCCGGCGTTTTTCAGTAAGGTCGCCATAAATTGCTCATATCCCAGGCCGTTGACCACCAGCACCTTGCTTGCCGCAATGCGAGCGACATCCGCGGGCGTAGGCTGATAACTGTGAGGGTCTACGCCGGGCGGCAAAAGCGAGGCCACCGTGAGGCGCTCCCCCGCCACCCTTTGAGTCATATCAGCCAGGATAGCTGTAGAGGTCAACACAGTTGCCTGCGGCATTGACCTGTTGGTCATGGATTGCGAACAGGCCGTGAGGAAAAGCAGCATACTCAGGAAAGAAAAAAGTTGTTTCATGATGTGGTTTCTTTCGAAATAACAATAGACTTTATCTGCCATAAGGCTCAGTTCTCTTTTGCATCGAATTTTCACGAAGAAAATTTCTGTATTCGTGTCATTCGATGCGGAGTTGGCTATTGCAAAGAATGAGTAATATTGGTCATCGCTTGTCTCGCAGCCGTTGGGCGCCGGCGGGGGATGGAATCCCCCGCCTCCGTGCGCCAGGTCGGCCAAAGCCGACCCTTCTCGTCAAGCCACGTCAGGGCAACTCAGCGAGGTATGTCACGTTCTTCGGCCTGGCACGCCTGGCACAGGCCGAAGAGCTGCAACCAGTGATCGCGAATCTGAAAGCCGGTTTGAGTGGCCAGGGCTTCGAACAGAGGGGTCAGGTCATCGCCCTCAAAAAAAGTGGCCTGCCCACATTGCTGACAAATGAGCAGGTGCTGGTGTCCCTGGCTGGCGGTGAGGAACGCCTGGCAGCCTTGCGGTTGGTGAACGCGCTGAATCAGGTGTAATTCTTCCAGCTTTTCCAGGGTGCGATAGACGGTGACCAACCCCAAGGCGGGATAATGTCGGCGGGCAGCATCATAGACCTGGATAGGGGTGAGGGCGTGTTTTGCTTCTGCCACGGTCTCCACCACGGCGCGCCGCGCTGCCGTCAGACGGTAGCCATTTTCCTGCAATTGCTCAAGCCAGAATTCGATGCTCATTTTGATATTGAAAATCATTTTCAATTATAGGCGGCTATTTTTGGCTGTCAAGAGGAGATCTGCCGAAATTTCGTTACCCGCCCTACCCCGCTATGCTTTGAAGACCTCCGAGGCCCATGAGACCTCGGAGGTCTCTGTCGTTTGAATTATGGTTCGATGGGGTAGCCTTTGGCGCGCCACTCTTTCAACCCGCCACTCATGCTGGTGACCTGGCGAAAGCCGGCGCTGAGCAGAATATCCCGTCCTTGCTGGCTGCGGTTGCCTGAGCGGCAAACGACCACAATTTCGCGGTCGCGGGGCAATTCATTCAGGCGGTTGGGTAATTGATCCAGGGGAATGAGGGTGGTGTTGGGGGCGTGATATTCGTTCCATTCTTCCACCGTGCGCACATCCAGGAAGAATGCTCCCTGCTGGTATTTTTGGTAGGCCTGGTCCACGCTGATTTCGGCAGGAAGGGTGTTGCTCTGGTTGCCCAGAGTGGCGATGATGAACACCACCAGGGCAAGGAGGGCCAGGATGCCCACCTGTACCAGCGGGCGGCGCAAAAATTTGCTCAGGGTGTTTTGGTTCTGACGTTTGTGATGGGATGTCCGTTTGGGCATGAATACCTCGCTTGGGGAAAAGATGTGGAGAAGTTCGGTGCTATCTTTTCAGATGCACAAAGAGGAAAATAGTGACAAAAAGGTTCTGTTGGCACATCTGTGAGGGAGCGATGGCCTGTCTTTTGGATGCCAGGCATGCAATGGCAGGTTTTCCTGCCAGCCAGGTAGTCTCAGTAGATCAAAAATGGGGTGTCATTGCGAGGCAGCGCAGTTCTGCCGAAGCAATCTTCTGGTCAAATTGGCCAAGGAAGGCGTGAAAACAGGAGATGGCTTCGCCGAAAGAATGCCGTCTCGCCAGGACAACCCAATTCGGGCAAATTTTTAGATGGGTTTTATCCCGAATTGACGTGTGATTTCCTGACTGACGTTGCGCAGTTCATTCATGCCGCGCCATTCATGTCGCCTGAAACCACGAGATAAATCTCGCGCCACCGCGTAAGGTGAGTTACTGAGTCTCAAAAGGCTGGCTGCCGAAGCGGAGACCTCCGCAGTCAGGTAGGGGGAGACTGCGGAGGTCTGGGAATGCTTGGGGGGAGAGAAAAGCCTGTCGAAACGGCGCCCGGCTAAATGTCCAGGTTGCGAACCGCTTTGGCGTGGGTTTGGATGAATCGGCGGCGGGGATCCACGGCATCGCCCATGAGCATGTCGAAGGTGCGGTCGGCTTCGGCGGCGTCTTCGATGGTGACGAGCAGCAGGGTGCGGTTGTTGGGGTTCATGGTGGTTTCCCACAGTTGTTCGGGGTTCATTTCGCCCAAGCCTTTGTAGCGCTGGACGTTGACTTTGCCATCGCTGCCGATTTCTTTGAGGATTTTGTCTTTTTCGGCATCGCTATAGGCGTATTTGACCTGGTTTTTGTAAGCGATGCGGTAGAGGGGCGGTTGGGCGATGTAGAGGTGGCCGTTTTCGATGAGTTGCGGCATGTAGCGGAAGAAGAAGGTGAGCAGCAGGGTGCGGATATGGCTGCCATCTACGTCGGCATCGGTCTTGATGATGACGCGGCCGTAGCGTAGCCCTGAAATGTCGAAGTTGTCGCCAATGCCGGTGCCGAGGGCAGAGATGAGGGCTTTGACTTCGTTGTTGCCGAGGATTTTGTCTAACCGGGCGCGTTCGGTGTTCATGATTTTGCCACGCAGGGGCAGGATGGCCTGGAAGTGACGGTCGCGTCCTTGTTTTGCCGAGCCCCCTGCGGAATCGCCCTCGACGATGTAGAGTTCGGTTTTGGATGAATCGCGTTCGGAGCAGTCGGCCAGTTTTCCGGGCAGGGTGAGGCTTTCCAGCGCCGATTTGCGGATGACCAGGTCGCGGGCTTTGCGGGCGGCATCGCGGGCGCGAGCGGAGGTGAGACATTTGGCGACGATGGCCCGGCCGGCCTGGGGGTTTTCCTCCAGGAAGGTGGCAAAGGTTTCGCCAACGACTTGTTGGACGTAGGTTTGCACTTCCGGGTTCATCAGCTTGACTTTGGTCTGCGATTCGAATTGGGGATCGGGGTGCTTGATGGAGACGATGGCGGTGAGGCCTTCGCGGGTATCGTCGCCGGTGAAGTTGGGGTCGGAATCTTTCAGCAGGCCGTTCTTGCGGGCGTAGTCGTTGATGACGCGGGTAATGGCGCTGCGCAGGCCGGTGAGGTGAGTGCCGCCGTCAATGGTGTTGATGGTGTTGGCGAAGGAGTAAACCGATTCGGTGTAGGCGTCGGTGTATTGGATGGCGGCTTCGATGCCGATGCCTTCGATTTCTTTTTCGACGAAGACGACCGGATGCAGTTTTTCGCGGTTGCGATTCAGGTAGCGGACGAAGGAGGTGATGCCGCCTTCGAAGTAGAACGTGATCTGGCGATCGACGCGCTCATCGACGAAATGGATGGTGACGCCGCGGGTGACGAAGGCCATTTCGCGGAATCGCTGGGCCAGCGTGTCGAAGCGGTAATCCATTTCTTCTTTGAAGATGAGCGGATCGAACTTGAAGGTGGTCTTGGTGCCAGTTTCTCCGAGTTTGGTCTTGCCGATGACTTTGACCGGCTCTTTGGGGTAGCCGCGCTCGTAGCGCTGGAAGTGAATCTGCCCGTCGCGGCGGACTTCTACTTCACACCATTCGGAAAGGGCGTTCACCGCGCTGACACCTACGCCGTGCAAGCCGCCGGAGACTTTGTAGCCGCCGCCGCCGAATTTTCCGCCGGCATGCAGAGTGGTCATTACCACTTCCAGGGCCGATTTTTTCATTTGGGGGTGAATATCCACGGGGATGCCGCGTCCGTTATCCTGGACGGTGACGCTGGAATCGGGGTGGATGGTGATCTCGATGCGGGTGCAGGCGCCGGCCAGGGCTTCGTCAATCGAGTTATCTACGACTTCATAGACCAGGTGATGCAGGGCTTTGATGTCGGTTCCGCCCACGTACATGCCAGGACGGCGGCGGACGGCTTCCAGGCCTTCCAGCACCTGAATATCTTTTGCTTCATATGTCTGATTGGTTTGAACCACGAATACCTCCGAAACTTTCTTCCCCTTTGGTTGTGCAGGAGAAGAAGAAAACTTATACTTTTGGGGTGGCTGTGCCGGCTCTGAGCCGTTCAAAGACGGTCTGGAGCCAGGCGTTCATGTCACGATAATAAACGAAACTGGCAGCCAGCAGGCCAGTTGCGATGAAAGCATGGCCGAGGATGCCTACCAGGGTTATCCAGGAATCTTGCGGTGGGATGCTCCAGAGATAATTCATGCCAATGCTGATGAGGATGACGCTCAAAACGAACAGGCTGCTGGTGGGGAGGGTGAAGCGGGCCATGCGCAGGCTGTTCCACACCGAGGCCAGTGCGTTTTGACCGTGCAAGAAGATACCATGCGGCGAGAAGAACAATGGCGGAGCCATCCACAAGGCCAGAAACCCCATGACCAGCAGCGCGCCCTGTCCCAGCACGGGGTGAATGGCGAATAAGATAGTCAGCACCAGCAAGGCAGGGATGCCCACCAGGAAAGAGAACGCTAACCAGAGGATGGACAATAAGAAGGTGTTGGCGATGGCGCTGAGGGGGGAGAGGTTCTCCGAAAGGTTAATGCGGGTGAGCCGCCCCACCCAATGAAAATAAATACTGCCTAACACCCAACCGCTTAGGGTGAGGGTGACGATCCACGTGACCAGGCTGAAGAAGGAGTCGACCTGAATGACAGGAGGTGTGCCCCATGGTGATTGGGTCGGCATTCGTCCGCTCATCAGGCTGAAAACGCCAATAGGAAAGGTGCGCAGCAGGCTAAGCCAGTTGAATTGGTGAAAGACGGTTTTGTAAACGTCCAGGGCCTGCTGAATTTCCTGGGCCGAAAAGCCACTGCTGGCGGCAATGTTTTCCATCTCTTGCAGAGCAGGCTGGAAGAGTTGTTCGCTGCTGAGATGTGGTCCCAGCCATAAAAGTAAATCTAAGGCCAGGGGGAGGAGCAGGACGGCCAGGTGGGTGGCAATGGTATCAAAGCCGGTTTTGAGCGATGCGATCACCCCTGGTGGGGGTGGGAGGGTTTCCATACGAGGGGTTTCCATAACCGATTGATTCTACCATACCGTTATGGCTCTGATTTCGCTTTCCCCTTTTCCCAGACCTGATACAGCCCCAACCTGCCTCCCTCCCCGTCCGAATAGAAGCTTTCGGCCACGCTGAAGCCGCTCTGCGCGGCCAGGGTCAGCAGCTCAGCCTCGCTGAAGTGGTGAACGTAACGCAGGCCGTGACCTCCATGCCGCCAATCGAGCAAGTAGTCGCCAGGGTCTACTTCAGCAGAGGAGAGGCCGATTGTTTCCCAGGGTTGGACGCGCTGGCGGAGTTTCTCGCTGTGCAAAAATTGCCAGTTGGAGTGGATGAAACGTCCCTGCGGGGCAAGCAAGCGGTGAACGGCGCGTAAGATCTCAAGGCGCAGGGCTTCGCCAGGGATATGGTGGAGCACGGCAAAGGCGGTGATGACCTCCCAGCCAGAGGCAAGGGAAAGACGTTCGACGAGGGTTGGCAGTTGGGTCAGGTCGGCTTGCAAGAAGCGCGCGGAGAACCCCTGGGGGGCGAATTCGGCCTCTCGCAGCAGAGGCAGGCTGAAATCCAGGCCGAGATACGCTCCGCGGTGGCGAAGCCGCCCCAGTTCGCGCGCCAGTTCGCCGTTCCCGCAACCCAGGTCGAGGAGCGTCTCGTCTCCCCGCAGTGTTTCGAGGACGCGTCGCACGCCGGGTTGCAGGCGGCGACGGGTGGCGGCAAACGCACGGCCAAATTGCTCGTAGAAGCGGCGGTTGAGTTCCAACAATTGGGCGGCAATCTGTGAATCCATGCGGCCATTATAACGGGTATAATCCTGAGAAATTCAGGTGTAAGAGAGATGGCTTTGACCGAACGACAGGAACAATGGCGCGCCAGTAAGGCGCTGACGCCGCAAAAGTTGGCTTTGGCCCGGCGCGTGTTGGCTGAGATTCGCCAGGGGCGCGAAGTGATGGCCGCTTTGCGCAAGTATCCTTTGGAGAATGGCGGTTATCTGACCAAATCGGCACTGGTGGCGGCTTACCACCAAATGGTGGCCAGCGGTGAGATGGCCGCGGAGCCGGCTCTGCTGGCGCGCATTCGTATGAAACCGGTGCGCACCCTTTCGGGGGTGACGACGGTGACGGTGCTGACCAAGCCCTATCCCTGCCCGGGCAAGTGTATTTTTTGCCCCACGGATGTGCGCATGCCCAAAAGTTATCTGCCCGATGAGCCGGGGGCGATGCGCGGCCTGGAGCATGATTTTGATCCCTTTGAGCAGGTGCGCTCGCGCCTGGATGCGCTGGCCGCGGTGGGACACCCCACCGATAAAATTGAGTTGCTTATTTTGGGCGGAACGTGGTCATCCTATCGGCGCGATTATCAGGAATGGTTTGTGAAGCGTTGTTTTGATGCGCTGAACGAGATGGATGTCCCCTCAACGATGGAGAAAGTAGCTCCTGGGGAGTTGCCTCGTGCCCAGGCGTTGAACGAGACCGCCTCGCACCGGAACGTTGGGCTGGTCATCGAGACCCGACCCGATGAAATCACCCCCGACGAATTGCGCTGGCTGCGTTACCTGGGGGTGACCAAGGTGCAGCTGGGCGCACAAAGCCTGGATGACCGCATTTTGGAACTCAATAAACGCGGCCATGATGTGGCGCGAACTCGCCGGGCCGTGGCCCTGTTGCGGGCGGCGGGCTTCAAGGTGGTGTTGCATTGGATGCCTAACCTGCTTGGGGCTACGCCCGAAACAGATCGTGCCGATTTCGCCCGCCTGTGGGATGAACTTTGCCCCGATGAGATTAAAATTTACCCCAATCAGTTGTTGGCCAATGCCGAGCTCTATGAGTACTGGCTACGGGGGGAATTTCATCCTTACACCACCGAACAGTTGATTGATTTGCTGGCAGATATTAAACCCACCATCCCGCGTTATTGCCGGGTGAATCGGGTGATTCGCGATATTCCCTCCACCCATGTGGTGGATGGAAACCGGCGTACCAGCCTGCGCCAGGATGTGCACGATGAGATGAAACGGCGCGGCACGCGCTGTCAATGTGTACGTTGCCGCGAGGTGCGGGGGGCGCCCATTGAGCCATCCCTCTTGCAATTAGAGGATATCACCTATCCAGCCGGCGCAGCAGAAGAGCACTTTATCTCTTACGTCACGCCGGAGGATCGCCTGGCTGGGTTCATCCGCCTTTCTTTGCCCGGTGCGGATTCGCCCGAAACAGGGTTGAGCGACCTGGTGGGAGCGGCCTTGATTCGGGAGGTGCACGTGTATGGCCAATCGCTGCCGGTGGGTGCGGAACAGCCGGGGGCTGCGCAACATGCCGGGCTGGGCACGCGTCTGCTGGCGGAGGCGGAGAAGATTGCCCGTCAGCGCGGCTATCGGCGGCTGGCGGTGATCGCTGCCGTGGGGACGCGACAATACTATCTGGAGCGCGGCTTTGAGCGCGGCGAATTGTACCTGGTCAAGCCCCTCTGAACGTGAATTCTGGCCAAAATAGATTCGCATGGGAACACTTCTTCAACTTTTCTGGATTTTTCTGAAGGTGAATTTGCTGAGTACTTCCGGGCCGGCTTCGGTGGGGTTGCTTTACCACGAAACGGTGGGAAATCTGGTGAGCGAGGCACAATTCGTCCAGGCTGTGGGGTTTTCATCCGTGCTGCCGGGGAGCGATGCGTTACAACTGGCCATGTACCTCGGTTATGCCGTAGGGGGGATTCCAGGCGGCCTGGTGGCATTGGCCGGCTCGATTTTGCCGCCAACGGTGATTATCCTGGGGGTGACATTCATCCTGCATCGGCTGCGCCGGGAGGCCTGGGTGAGCAGTTTCATCGAAGGGCTGACACCGGCGATTTCGGTGTTGATGCTTTTCACTGCCTGGAAAATCTTTCAGAAGGGCGGGGAAACCGGTTGGGTCGGTTGGGCAATTGGCCTGGTGAGCCTGGTGGCTATGGCTTTAGAGGCCCCGGCGCGTGTTGTGGTCATCCTGGCTGGCCTGGTGGGAGTATTTCTTTTCCGATGACGCAATTACAAGACACCCCTCAACCCTCGCGTTTTGCCGTCTGGCTTCGCCTGTTGTGGATGTTCTTGAAGGTGAATTTGCTTTCGCCTTCGGGGCCCGCTTCTATTGGCCTGCTTTATGATGAAGCGGTGGGGAAGATTATGACGGAGGCGCAATTCGTTGAGGCGGTAGGGTTTTCTAATATTTTGCCAGGGAGCGAGGCGCTGAAGCTGGCCATGTTTGTGGGCTTTGCTGCGGGGGGAATCCCTGGCGTGTTCACGGCGCTGTTAGGAGCGATTTTGCCGCCTACCGCGATGATGTTGATCCTGGCGGCAGTGCTGCAATATTTTCAACACGAAGACTGGTTGCATGGCTTTGTTTCGGGCATGAGCCCCGCGGTGGCGGCGTTAATTGTGGTGGTCTCATGGGACATGTTTCGAGCGGGCAACAACAAGAAAATCGATCGCCGTGTGCTCTTGATTGCCATCCTCAGTATGCTGGCATTTTTGCTCGAGGTTCCCTCGCCGCTTGTGCTTTTAGGGGCGGGAATTTTAGGCATTATCCTTTTTGGTAAGTGAGAACGCTCATGGCAGATATTGAATTATTGATCGCAACCAATGGA
The DNA here is from genome assembly GCA_034433385.1 of Anaerolineales bacterium. GTDB lineage: Bacteria > Chloroflexota > Anaerolineae > Anaerolineales > Villigracilaceae > DAOUAN01. The sequence goes on from DAOUAN010000184.1 coordinate 16,632, forward strand.
TTCGAGGGAAGCTGGCCAGCTATTGAATATGGCGTCTGGCTGGCAGGCTTGCTCAAGGCTCGCGTCTCGCTTCTGGGCGTGACTGAGCATGTGCGCCCGGCTCCGATTGACGATCGCCACCCCCTGGAAGAGATTTTCGGCCGTGCCGTGGCTCTCTTTCAAGAAAAAGATATTTCGTACCGCCTCGAGGTGGAGATCGGGAATGCGGAAGAGGTCATTCCACGCAAGGCGAACGCCAGGGATTGCATTGCGGTGCTCGGCCCTTTGGGTCGCCCTCCGCTGCGGCGCTTGCTTTTGGGGCGCTCCATTTATCACCTCATGGAGCAAATCATCAGCCCTATTTTGTATGTTCCCCAGGTGAAATTGCCCCTGCAAAAATTACTGGTTTGTATGGGTGGTTTGGGGTATGAGGTTACTGCGGAACATCTGGCAATTCGCCTGGCAGCAAAGACCGGTGCGCGCGTTACGCTTTTGCACGTCGTGCCACCCGTGGACCTGGATTATCCGACGGCGCGCACCATGCGCGAGCAGTGGCAGCATTTGCTCGAAACCGATACACCTCCCGGTCGCGCCTTGCGTCAGGCATTGGAGGCGACGAAACAGGCGGGGGTCAATGCCACGGTGCGGTTGCGGCACGGGCATGTGGTGGAGGAAATTTTGAGCGAGATCAAAGAGGGGGATTATCAGCTGGTTTGTATGGGGTCACCCTATAGTGGGCATTCGCTGCGGAAGCTCTATGCTCCCAACGTGACCGGCGAAGTGGCCGAAATGGCCCATTGCCCCGTTTTGACGGCCCGTTATGTTCAAAAAGAAATCATCGTGGACGATTAACCGGGGGTGTATTTTCGTTCCCATTCTTCGGTAGCGGCGCGAATGGCCGCTCGAATCTCTTCATCGGGCACTTCGGCGATACCCTGGTAGCGACTGAGGCCGACCATGACGATCACGCTGCCATCAGGGGCTTCCAGCAGGCGGATGGCGCGCTGTTCGAGAGGGGTGCCGGCGATTCGTTCTTGTAGGATGGCATCAATTTGTTCGACGATGCTCTGAGGGGCGGTGGGGGCAGGATTCGGCGGGGGCGGCGCGATCGGCCTGGATG
>DAOUAN010000185.1:0-10649 GCA_034433385.1 Anaerolineales bacterium
CGACTGTGCCGCTTTCGATGAGGCGCACAAACACAGCCACAATCTCCGGGTCAAAGAGGATGCCGGCCTGGGCGCGCAGATACGCCAGAGCCTCCTCGGGTGTGATTTTTTGGCGGTAGGGCCGGTTGCTGGTGAGGGCATCGAAGGCATCTACCACGGCGAAGATACGAGCCAGCAGGGGAATATCTTTGCCGCTCAACCCAACCGGATAGCCACTTCCATCCCATCGTTCCTGGTGATAGCGGATGACGTGAAGCGTTTCTTGCAGGAAGGGGATGTCTTCCACGATACGGGCGCCAATATCAGGGTGCTGGCGCATGCTAGCCCATTCTTCGGGGGTCAGCGGGCCAGGTTTGTGCAAAATCGTATCGCTAATGCCAATTTTCCCGATGTCGTGCAAAAGGGAACCTCGCTCCAGCGCTTTGAGCTGTTGCGGAGTGAGGCCAAGTGCTTTTCCTAATTCTACTGCCAGCTGACTGACGCGAACGCTATGTCCTTCGGTCTCACGGTCGCGGGCATCCAGGGCGGTAGTCAACGCGGCCAGGGTACGGTCGTAAGTCAATTCGAGTTCGTGATAAGCGGCTTCGATTTCTTTGGCCTGCCGCCTGGATTCGACCATTAACAAGGCGCGTTCCAGGGCAATGGCGGCCTGATTGGCTAGAGTGCGCAAGTCGGCAGGATTGGCCACTTTGCCGCGGCTGGGGATGATGAGCCACAAGACGCCATATCGGCGCATGGGGGTTTGGATGGGGAAACAAATGCGTTCGGCGATTTGATCGGGTGAATGATAAATGGCCTGTCCGGTCTTCATTACCTGTTCGATTAAATCCATGGGGTGACGGGTTCCGCTATGTGCGCCGTTGCTATCTACCTCCACCTCTACTTCAATGCTTCCTTGCGGTTTGAAGAGGACAATGCCTGCGGTCCCTCCACCGGCCAGTTTGTAGGCGGTTTCGGCCACGGCGCGAGCCGCTTCGCGCAGCTCTTCGGATTGGATGATGTGCGTGCTCAGGCGATAAAGCAAGGTGGTGGTCGTCAACGTGGTACGTAATTCTTTTTGCAGCCAGGTGCTTTCAAAAGCGCCGGCGGCTTGCATGGCCAACAGGCCAGCCAGCCACTCGTCGTTTTCGCTAAAGAACACTTCGCCTTGTTTGCCGAACGCCAGTAAGACTCCAATGCTCAGGCGATGTAAACGAATCGGCACCACCAAAGCGCTGCGCAGGCCGCTGTGATCGAGGTCTAATTTGGCCGTCGCCTGATATTTGCGCAGATCGCGAATGCGGAAGGGCGCAATGGCATTGGTGCCCGTTTTTAAAATCTTTTCACCACTCCCGTTTGCGCTCAAAGAGGTCAATAAGCGCGGCGCATGGCCTGCAAAAGCGATGTAACTGGAATTTTCTTCCCTGCCCAGGTTGATTTTGACGAAAACGAAGCGCGCCTTGAGTGTTTGCCGGGCGATAGTGGCGATCTCCTCGACGGCCACCTGCGGATCGATCACGCTGGAAAGTGAGACGCCAGCCTCGATCAGATCGGTCAACCGCTGATAATACGCCGAACGTTCCCAACCACGCAATAGCTCAGCGGCCATCATCTCTGCCAGGGCAATATCGGTGCTGCTGAAGGCGTTTGTCTTTTCACTGGTGATTTCAATCGCCCCCTTCAGGTGACCATTGTGAATCAGAGGGATAACTACGACGGAAAGACTGTTTTCATGCTCCAGGTTGAAATGATCGGGATCAAAGCGGGTATCATTCACAACCTGTGTTTTGCGCAAACGCACCGCTCGCCCCAGGATGCCCTCGCCGATGCCTTGCCGATAGCCAGGGGGAAGGATGTGGGTTTTGCGGCCGGCTGAAGCCAGCACAACCATCTCACGGTGTTCTGCTTCATGAGTGTACAGGCAGACCAGATCGCAATCCAGCGCCTGCGCCAGCGAATTGACTGTCAACTGCGCCGCGACGGGCTGATCCAGCTGATTTTCCAGCTGTTGGCTGAGTTCGGTCAGCAGAGTGAGCTGGGCGTTGTGATGTTTTTCGGCGTTCAGCTGCCGGCTCAGGGCGTTGATTTGATCCGCTTGGGCGTGCAGCCGGGCGTAGAGACCACTGCGGGTGAGAGAAAACGGCCGCAGGTAGCGGGCAACGCGTGCTTCCCACGAATCCGGATTTTGATTGGCGAGATTCTCCTCCCCTTGTTGGCCGGGTAGCTCTGCTGGCTCGCTCATCAAACCATGGATGGTCATCGTCGCCGTGGAGATGGCATACAAAACCAGCAAAGCCAACCCGCTGAAGAAGATGAAAGTGATTTCACGCACCGGCAAAATCAGGCTGGCCAGAGCCTGGTCCAGCAATTCCAGCAAAATGGCAAGGAAGCTGATTCCACCCAGCGTCGTCAAGGCGCCGGTTAAAATCAAACGTCGCCCCAACAGATCTTCTTCAGGCAATGCAAATTTGTGCCAGGGAATCTGATCGCCTACCAAAATCGCTGCCGAGACAAAAAGGGGCGCAATCGTGTTGGCGATGTTCAAACTGGCCGCAAAAAAAAGCGCCCAGGCCAGCCAGGGCAATGCCAGTGCGCGTAACAGCAAGTTCCCCTCCTTGGCGGAGGGCAGAAAGAAGACAACCGTGGCAAGAATAGCCGAGAGGATAAAAACAATGCCCAGAGCAACCTGCATTCCCCCTAATTGCATATACAGCGGGTCCTGAATCCGCACGTAATTGGCCAACAAAAAAATCCCCGTGGATAAATTGCTGATCGTCGTCGTGCCGTGCAAGATGTGTCTTTCAAAATCTGGCCCCCGCTTGCCAACCAGATGGCAAATTACGAAGGACGCCAGAATGTTGCTCAGCAGGAGAGTTTCAACGAACAAGCCCCCTCTCAAGTACAAAAACACTAGCAAAAAGGTCAGGCTTGCTGCCAGGCCGATCAAAGGTCGCTGCTGCCGCGGATGAGCTGGAATGACAATCATCATCCCCGCCAGCAAAGCGCTGGTAAAGAAAAACACTCCCAGCGCCGTCACGACCAGGGATGAGAGTCCCGTAGTAATATTTTGAACTCTATTTGGTAAAAGCAGGAAAAGTTGCCCGCTTAGCCCAAGAATTCCTGCTATCAAAATAGTTGTCAGATAACGAGAATCGTGTTTCATGTGCGATCTGCTAAAGGATAGCACAAGAGGGCGTTTTTATCTACCTTCAAATTTGACACATAATAGTCATTCTTTGCAATAGCCAACTCCGCATCGAATGACACGAATACGGCAAATTTTCTTCGGGACATTCGTGAAAATTCGATGCAAAAGAGAATTGAGCCTTATTGCAGATAACGACTTATCCCGAACTCAGGTTAATGAAAGAACTGTTGAAAAAAGCCCAATTGTGATTTCTGATATAATTCCAGCGCCAAACAGGGCTTTGCGGTGGGGAGGCGGAGCCTGTTTAAATTCCTTCGAGCAGGTACACAAATGCAACGCCATTTTACACTTGAACAAATTGACGAAGTCGCGCAAGCTGTGCGCGCCCGCACATCTTACCAGCCGCGCGTGGCGCTTATCCTCGGTTCGGGGCTGAACGATCTGGCGGATTCCGTGCAAAAGGCCGATTCCATCTCCTTTGCCGATTTGCCCTATTTTCCGGTATCCACCGTGCAAGGACATGCCGGGCGGATTGTGATCGGCCAATTGGAAGGGCAGGTTGTTTTTGTCATGCAGGGACGCATTCACTTTTACGAAGGCTATAGCATGGCTGAGGTGACCCTGCCCGTTCGCGTCATGCAGCGTTTGGGGATTTCCACCCTTATCGTCACCAATGCTGCTGGCGGCATTAACCCCGAATTTCAGCCCGGTGATGTCATGCTCATCACCGACAATCTCAACCTGATTGCCATGATGGGCGCCAATCCATTGATTGGCCCTAACCTGGATGAACTCGGCCCGCGTTTTCCGGATATGAGCCAGGCCTATGATCGTCAACTGTGCGACCTGGCTCGCCAGATCGCTCGCGAAAACAATATCCTCCTGCGTGAGGGAGTGTATGCCGGCTTGAGTGGCCCCTCCTTTGAAACTCCCGCTGATCTGCGCTTCCTGCGCGCGGTCGGCGCCGATGCAGTGGGAATGTCCACTGTGCCGGAAGTCATCGTAGCCCGGCATGGCAATATGCGCGTTCTGGGCTTTTCTGGCATCAGCAATAAAGCCAACCTGGATGGCTCTACCATTACGACTCACGAGGAGGTCATTCAGGCAGGCAAAGTCATTACTCCCAAAATGGAAACAATCATCCGCGGCGTGTTACGCCGCTTGTAGATGGGAAGAGATGGCCGCTCTTTATCGTTTTCTCGCCTCTTATGAGGTGTGGATTTACCTCGTGCTGGCATTGGGTGGGCTGTTTGCGTTTCGCTGGGTCTGGCTTGCCTGGCAGGAATGGCAACACGCCGTGTTTCAACTGGAACGCGAAATTTCCATGCGGCGGGTGCGCCAGGCGGTTGCCTTGAGCGCACTGATTGTGGTGCTGTTTTGTGCAGAGGTGTTCCTGGCCTCTTTTGTGTTTCCCTCCCTCCCCGCGGAATTTTTCGTTGCAACGCCGACCCTCAACTTGTTGGCCACGCCGCCGGGCACGATTTCGCCTGGGCAGGCTACTCAAATGGCGACCACACCGCTCCCGCCAGCCGGTGCAGCCTCTTCGGGTTGCACACCCCAGCTGAATATCACTTCGCCGCAATCTGGCTCAGAAGTGAAGGGACAGGTGGAAATTATCGGCACGGTCAATGTGCCCAATTTCGGGTTTTATAAATACGAGGTTGCTCCACGTGGCAGTGAAACCTGGGCAACGATCGCTGCCGGCACCGAGCTCAAACACAATGAACCGCTGGGAAATTGGAATACCATTACCCTGACTCCTGGCGATTATCAGTTGCGCCTGGTGGCCACCGATAATCAAGGCAAGTCGCTGCCGCCTTGTGTGATTCTGGTGCGGGTCGTTGCCCCCTGAGAGTTTTCACTGGTGATGAGATGATGGAGATTGAAATTCGTCCTGCCATTGCACCTGACTTGCCCCGCCTGATGGGAATGGACCATTCGACAATGACGGATTACGTCTGGCAACTGGAGTTTCGCCGCGAGGGAAGCCAGATGCAGGCGGTTTTCCGCGAAGTGCGCCTGCCGCGCCCGATTACGGTAACGTATCCGCACAATCCTTATGCCCTGGCCGATGAGTGGACGAACAAATCGCTGATGCTCACCGCATTGCAGGGACAAAATCCGGTCGGTTACTTGTGTTTGCTCGAACATAGCCGCGCCGCGCTGGCCTGGATCACCGATCTGGTGGTGTGGCGCGAGGCGCGCCGTCAGGGGGTGGGCAGCGCTCTTTTAACGGCAGCCCAGGCCTGGGCGTCGGGGCGAGGCGACCGCCGCCTGATGCTGGAGATGCAGTCGAAAAATGTTCCGGCCATCCGCCTGGCACAGAAGCATGGCTTTGAATTCTGCGGGTATAATGACCATTATTATTTGACTCAGGATGTGGCGCTTTTCTTCGCTAAGAACATTAAGTGAACAGAGGAAAGGTTGTTTGACAGGTTTTTTTACGGTAGTTAAACCTCTTCAGCACAACTTGCTTTGCAGTTTGCTTTAGAAAGAACGCAAATTTGCTTTAACGGAAGGGCGCATGATTAACGGTTGGACGGAAAGTTTACTGGCGGGGATCCAGACACTCAACCAAATCCTGACGGCGGGGATCGCCATCACGGCCTTTTCGCTTTTTTTGTACGCACTTTCTTTCAATTTGCGAGACCGGGTGGCACGCTCTTTTGCCGTCATTTTGCTGTGTGTGGTGGTGGTGTTTACCACCGAAGCCCTGCAAAATAAAACCGTGCCAGAGTGGGGAATTGACCTTTTGTTGCGCCTGCAATGGTTTGGGATTATCTTTTTGCCGGCAGCCTATTTGCATCTCTCGGATGCTCTGTTGGTAACGGCTGGCCGCCCTTCGCGCGGACGGCGCAGACTGGCCGTGCGCGGGGTCTATGCCCTTTCGGCTTTTTTTGTGCTCTTGTTGGGAATGGGGTATTTGCTGGGGCCGCTCGTCCCCCATGCTGAGCCGGCGCCCCACCTGGCGCGCACACTCTGGACGGAGATTTTCACCCTCTTTTACCTGGTCGTGATGATCTGGGCAGCGATTAACTTCTGGCGCGCCTATCGCCTGATGCTCACACGCTCTGGCCGCCGTCGTATGTTGTATTTGATGGCTGGTGCTACGGCTCCGGCCTTAGGTTCATACCCCTACCTGATGTTTGGCTCGGCGCTGGCGGAACGTTTCCCTTTGTTGTTTTGGGGCGCGGCGTTGCTCATCAACCTGGTGGTGGGGGCGCTGGTCGTGGTCATGGCCTATGCGGTGGCCTTTTTTGGCGTCTCCTGGCCCGATCGCGTGGTGAAAACCCGCCTGGTCAAGTGGTTGATGCGTGGCCCGGTGACGGCTTCCATGACGCTGGCCCTGATGACCATTGTACGGCGGGTCGGTGAATTGTTTGGCACGCCGTACAATGCCTTTGTCCCGCTGGTAGTGGTGGCCACTGTATTGCTCTTTGAACACCTCATCACCCTCGTCGCCCCCCTGTGGGAACGCTTGTTGTTCTTTGGACGCGATCGAGCCGAGCTGGAATTGCTCCAAAATGTGGAAGAGCGCCTGCTCACCCAAAGCGATTTGCAACAATTCCTGGAGGCTGTGCTGGCCGCGGTGCGCGACCATTTGCAATCCCCCTCTGCCTTTGTTGCCGCCCTCGATGGCACAGAACTTTCGCTGCTGGTCATGGCCGGCGACCACAACCTGATCGAGAAAGCCGATCTGGGCGAAGTGCTGGAAAACATTAACGGCAACCGTCAACTGCGCCGCGAATTTAGCTGGGGAAATTTTTGGATCCTGCCGCTCTATCAGCGCCGACATTTGGACCTGGACCGTGATGAGCTGCCGCCTTTGCTGGGTTTGCTGGCGGTGGCGCATCGCCCGGATCAATACCTGGAGGCCGAGCAGCGCGAGGCGCTCTGGTTGCTGGCCGACCGGGCTGCCCTGGCTCTGGAAGACCGCCGTTTGCAACAACGCATCTTCCGTTCCCTCGAAGATATCCAACCGCAGATGGAAATGCTTCAACGCCTGCGCGCCGCCGGGCGCTACGATAGCCGCGCCAATTTGCTCAGCGAAGTGTTGCCCGCCGAAGCCGATCTGACCAACTGGGTCAAAGATGCTCTGGCACATTACTGGGGCGGCCCCAAGCTGACGACCAGCCCCCTGCTGAAATTGCGCATCGCCCGTGACCTGGTTGCGGAGAACGAGGGCAATGCTGCCAATGCCCTGCGTGCCCTTCTGCGCAAAGCCGTTGAACAGATCCGCCCACCAGGCGAACGGCGCTTTACCAGCGAATGGATTCTTTACAACATTCTGGAAATGAAATTTATCGAGGGACGCAAAGTGCGCGAAGTGGCCTCCCGCCTGGCAATGTCGGAAGCCGATCTCTACCGCAAACAACGCATTGCTATCGAGGCCGTCGCCCGTGCCATCCTCGATATGGAAATTAATTACAAAAACTAAGATCACAGGAGGTATTAATGGTGGGCCAAAAGAAAGTTCGCGAAAACCCGATGCCTGTCATTGACGAGGGCTGGTGGGCATCGGTGCTGGCAGATGAAGAGCGCTACGCTTCTCCGCCAGCCGTTAGATCGCCCAAACCAGAAGCGAAAGCCGAAGAACCACCCAAACTCGCCGATTGGAGCCAGGTCAAGAACCTCTACGTCAGCGACCAGATCGTCTCTTTGCGCGTGACTGGCTTTAACCGGGGCGGATTGCTCGTCGAAGGGAATGGCCTGTATGGTTTTGTCCCGGTTTCCCATCTGGTGGATCTCTCTGGCAAGACCGACCTTCCCGACCGTGAGACCATCCTCGAAGCGTACGTAGGGCGCACCCTCAATCTCAAAGTCATCGAGTGCGTCCCCGAAGATGGCCGAATCGTTTTCTCCGAGCGCGCCGCCCTGGCCGAACCCGGCAAACGATCCACCCTGTTCGGCACCCTTCAACCCGGACAGCGCGTTTCGGGGCAGGTCACCAACATCACCGACTTTGGCGTCTTCATAGACTTGGGGGGTGTCGAAGGACTGATTCACATCTCTGAACTCTCCTGGGGGCGAGTTCTTCACCCCAGCCAGATCGTTCAACTTGGCCAAAAACTTGAAGTCCAGGTACTCGATGTGGCCCCCGAACGCTGCCGCGTTGCCCTTAGCCTCAAGCGCCTTCACCCCAACCCCTGGGAAATGGCCGATACCCTCTTCTCCGTGGGCAAAATCTTGCCAGCGGTTATCACCAGCGTGGTCTCTTATGGCGCCTTCGCCCGCCTGGAAGCCGGCGTAGAGGGGCTGATCCATGCTTCTGAAATTCCCATGGCAGCCGGCCAGAGCGTGCGCGACGTCCTTCATGTTGGCCAAAACGTGCAAGTGCGTGTTCTTCACGTAGACGCCGCCCATCAGCGCATGGGCCTGAGTATGCGATTGGACGGTTAAAAGCCATGCCGCCTGCCAGCCCCAGAGATGAACCTCCTGCCCCCGCCGATGCGCTGGATCATCTGCTAACGTTCCTTCAGCGTTTTAGCCGCTTTGCCCGCGACCTCGGCGGCGTCCTCTTGCTGACGATCGCCATCCTTTCCCTCCTGGCGCTGGCAGGCATTTCGCAAGGCATTTTGCTCACCCCCTGGGCCAACCTGCTCTCCCGCTGGATGGGCTGGGGCGGCTACCTGTTTGTCTTGGGGATAGGATACGGTGGCTGGGTTCTCCTGCGTCGCGACGATCGCCCCTGGTCTTGGGGTCAATTCATCGCCCTTGAGCTCGCCTCGCTCCTGACCCTGGGCCTGCTCGCCGTTATGGGCGGCAACGACCTCGCCCGGGCCGATTCCGGCAAAGATGGTGGCCGCCTGGGCTGGGGGTTGACCACCCTGCTCTGGCTGGTGCTGGGTCGCCTGGGGGGCACCGTGCTCCTGACCCTCCTCTGGCTTTTTGCCGTAATGAGTGGCCTGGGATTGTGGAGGCGAGTCGAAGCCTGGCTCTTGCGCCTGGCGGGCGAAGCTCCACAATCCCCGACGATAGAGCCTGAGACGGCTTCGGCTGCAGAACCTGCCGAAAAGGAAAAGCCGCCACGCAAAAAGAGCATCCCACTCCCCCCTGAATTTCGCCCCTCCCTCAAACCGCCCGAACCGCGCGAGGAAAAACCGGCTCAACCCCGGCCACGTCCGGCGAATCTCCCTCCGCTCAACATCCTGCTTACCGAACAGGCCGCTCGCACGGACGAACGTACCATCAACCAGACCGCTGGCCTGATTATGAAGACCCTGGCCGAGTTCGGCATTCCGGCCACCGTCGTGGGCTATCGGGTAGGGCCGGCAGTGACGCAATTCGCGGTGCAACCGGGGTTCATCAAAAAAGGCAACAATGCCGAAGAAGATGCCCAGCAAATGAAAGTACGTGTGGCGCAAATCGCCGCCCTGGAAAAGGACCTGGCATTGGCCCTCTCCGCCGAACGACTGCGCATCGAAGCGCCTGTGCCGGGCAAACCCTATGTCGGCATCGAAGTCCCCAACGCGCGTTCATCTGTGGTGCGCTTGCGCCCCCTGCTCGAATCTGAAGCCTTCATGCGGGTCAATGCTCCCCTGGCCCTCGCCCTGGGACGCGATGTCTCCGGTCAACCGGTGGTGGCTGACCTGGCGCGCATGCCCCATTTGCTCATCGCCGGCGCTACGGGTTCGGGGAAATCGGTTTGCATCACCTCGCTGGCAGCCTGCCTGGCCATGAACAATCCTCCTACCGACCTGCGTATGGTGATGATTGATTCAAAAATGGTGGAGCTGATCCGCTTCAACGGCCTGCCGCACCTTTATGGAAAAGTAGAGACTAGCCTGGAGCGCATTTTGGGTGTGCTGCGCTGGGTGGTTTTGGAAATGGAACACCGCTACCGCCTGCTGGAAGCCAGTCACTCGCGCGACCTGGAATCTTACAACCGGAAACAGGAACGTCGCCCCGATGGTCAAACCCTGCCCCGTATCGTTGTGCTCATTGACGAATTGGCCGATCTAATGATGTCGGCTCCCGATCAGACCGAGCACAACCTGGTGCGCCTGGCGCAAATGGCGCGCGCCACTGGCATTCACCTGGTCGTGGCCACACAGCGCCCCAGCACAGATGTCGTCACTGGCCTGATCAAAGCCAACTTTCCGGCGCGCATCGCCTTTGCCGTTGCTTCGGGAGTGGATAGCCGCGTGATCCTGGATTCGACCGGTGCGGAGACCCTGCTCGGTCGCGGCGATATGCTCTTTCTCAATCCCGAAGCCGGTAGCCCGATCCGCGCTCAGGGTGTGCTGGTGACCGATATGGAAATTGAGCGCATCATTGCCCACTGGCAAAAGAACAGCGACATTCCTGTAGAAGATGTGCCACCCTGGGAAAAATTGCTAAACGAATCCGCCGAGGGCGAAGATGATGGTCTGATCGAGCAGGCCATTGCTGTTGTGCGCCAAACACAGCGGGCCTCAGCCTCTTTGCTCCAGCGGCGTTTACGCATCGGCTATCCGCGGGCAGCGCGCTTGCTCGATCAACTGGAAGAAATGGGGGTGGTAGGTCCCTCGCAGGGTGGGGG
>DAOUAN010000186.1:0-8079 GCA_034433385.1 Anaerolineales bacterium
TTGAGAGATGACGCTGTGGGCGAAAAACGCCGTTTTGTGTCATTGCGAGCCGCCAAAGGCGGCGACCTGTGCCCCGCAGGGGTAAGCAATCTCCTGGTCGGCAAGGAATAGATGGATTGCTTCGGGGCTGACGCCCCCTCGCAATGACACTGGCCGTTTCCCTGTTTTCCATCTTACCCACAACCTTTTCGTGCTCCCCAGCGGCAAAGCCATCAGGTAGATGCGCTTGTTGGATAGCGTTCTTGAAATACTAAATACGGCAATCGCTGCTCAAGTAAGCGTAACTGTGTCGCTCTTTCCACAGGGTAGTTTGTAATCACCAGTTCCGTAATTTTTCCCCGCTTTGCCCCATTGCAGTTGATGGCCCGATTTGCCAGAACCTCGTCAATAGCAAAAAAAGACATGGCATATAGAGAGCGAATGATCCCGGTATCAGAATTAGAAAGCATGATGTAAACGTTATTCCTGCTCAGCTCAATACAAATATCCCGTAACATTTCCTGGTCTCGTAATCCAAAACCGTTGGCATGATAGGATGTAAAGTTAGATGTTTGCGAAATTGGAACATAAGGCGGATCAAAATACACCCAATCTCCTGGTCTGGCTCGCTCTTTGACTGTATCAAATGGTGCACAGAGAATTTCAACGTTTTGCAGGGCATGGGACACGGCCAGAAGATTATCTTTGTCCAGATATTTCGGCGCTTTATATCGTCCAAATGGGACGTTAAATTTACCCTGCCGATTGACTCGATACAGACCATTGTAGCCCGTCTTATTCAGGTAAATCATGCGCGCCGCTCGTTCGGCATGATTCATCTGCCAGGGGTCTTGCTCACGAATCTCGTAATAGAATTTTTCGTTGTGGGGAAATTCAGAAAGGAGTTGAATGACTTCCGCAACATGATCTCGAATAGCCAGGTAGGTATCTATCAGTTCGGCATTAATGTCAGAAAGAATGGCTTGCCTGATTTTGTGTTCTCGGTATAAGCGAAAGAAAAGAGCGCCGCTCCCAACGAAAGGCTCGTGATACGTGTTGAAATCAACTGGCATCCGTTCCAACAAAGCGTCTGCCAGCTGGGTCTTGCCGCCAGCCCACTTCAAAAAAGGTCGCGGAAGAGATAAATCACCCATATCACAACCCAAAATACAAACGCAGCCAATCCTCTAGATCGCTGAACCAGATTACTTTCCCTGTAGACATAAGGTATCCCTTCATATTCTCTGAAAAGCCTTCACCATCAATCACAACAATACCATCAATAGGCCAATGTTCCATATCCTGGATAGTAGCAGGAATCTTTTCTTCCGCCGTGCCGGACGTAGCCTGAAATTTGCATTCCACCCCTAATCTTTTGCCACTTTTTGCATCGGTAATCACTACGTCAATATATCGTCGTTGTCCCCATAACCGTCTTGCCGCCTTGACCTCTGTTTGCGTCTTTAAACCAAGATTCTGCGCCAAAGCAACAACTCGTTTTTTCAGTTCATCACCGCTCTTAGGGGCTTTTCCTTTTCCTGGCATAGAGAAGACTCCTAACCCAAGGGATCTGTCTTTGCGTATTTTACCACCCAGGCGCCTTCCCATCGCCCCCCCACTTTTCCCTCTGCGAGCTCTTAATCCTCTTTAGGAGGCGCAGCCGGGCCATAATCCAACACCTGGCGGATTTGGGTAGCACCCTCTGGCGGGCCGACAATGCCCTTTTCCTCCATTTGATCGATCAGGCGAGCCGCACGGGTATAGCCAATGCGCAACCGACGCTGTAACATCGAAACCGAAGCGCGCCCCTCGCGACGCACCAGGTCAATCGCCTCGCTCAAGAGCGGATCCCCCTCAACAACCTCCATATCCTCCCATAGCGGTTGTTGCTTGAGCGGCACGCCTTCGGGCAGTGACTCACCGCTTGCTCCAGCAGCCGCGTAGGGATTGGTACCGCTTGCCTGCTGGCGCCAATACTCCACCAGTTTTTGAATCTCATGATCCGAAACAAAGACGCCCTGCAAACGCGCCGGCGAGGGCGCATCGGGAGCCTGGTAAAGCATATCCCCGCGGCCCAGCAAGCGCTCCGCCCCGGGTTGATCCAGAATCACCCGGCTATCTACCCCCGAGGCTACAGCAAAGGCGATACGCGCCGGAAAGTTGGCCTTGATCAGGCCGGTCACCACATCTACCGACGGCCGTTGCGTCGCCAGGATCATATGAATGCCGGTAGCCCGCGCCAGCTGCGCCAGGCGGGTGATGGTACGTTCGGTTTCATCCGGAGCGATCATCATCAAATCGGCCAATTCATCAATCACAATGACCAGATAAGGCAATTTTTTGCCGCCCTGCAACTGAACCTTGCTGTTGTAATCCTGAATATTGCGCGCTCCCATTTGGGCAAAGGTATGATAACGCTTGTCCATCTCACGCGTCATCCATTGCAAAGCGCCAACCACCCGTTCCATCTCCACCACTACCGGGCCAAGCAAATGGGGAATGCCATTGTAGCCGGTCAATTCCACCCGTTTCGGATCCACCAACACCAGGCGCAAATCGTCTGGCGTGTTATACAGCAGCAGTGAGGTGAGAATGGCATTGACGCAAACCGATTTCCCCGAACCGGTCGTGCCGGCGATCAACAGGTGAGGCATGGTTTCCAGGTTGGCCACCACCGGATGACCGGCTACATCACGCCCAAGGGCAAAACTCAACGGTTTGCGGTTGCGCTGGAAGGCCTCGCTTTCCAGGATATCGCGCAAGGCGACCAGGGTCATTTCCTCGTTGGGCACTTCAATGCCCACGTAACTGTGCCCGGGAACAGGCGCCTGAATGCGGATGCGCGGGGCAGCAAGAGCCAGGGCGAGATCATCGGCCAACGAGGCGATTTTGCTGACGCGCACTCTCATGCGCCCGCCTCGCGTCTCGACGAAGAGCGGTTCCACGCCAAATTGGGTGATCGTCGGCCCGCGGCTGATCTCGACCACCTGCGCCGGCGCGCCGAAGGAAGCCAGGGTATCCTCGATCAGACGGGCGCGCTGTTGGATGAATTCTTCATTCACCGCCGGTGCACTGCCGGGATCGAGGATGTCGCGCGGTTGAGGCAAAGTCCAATGAATGACGGTCGCTCCGCTATGGGTCGTGGTGATGAGAGGAGCAACCGGCGCAACGGGGGGAGATTGGGGCGGAGAGGCCAGGGGCTTGTATCCGTTTTGGAGAGCGGTAGCCGCCTCGGGCGGAGTCGGAGGCGAGGCAGGTTTCCGCTCCAGCAGGCGGCGTATTTTTCCAATCCAGGGGGTCAGCCAGCGAAATAGATCGGGAACCGAGACGTTCAGGGTGAAGGTGAGGGCAATGATCAGCCAGGCCAGCAAGGCGACGATGCCCCCCGGTGCGCCAAAGCCCACCCACAACAGGCGCAAAAACAGGCTGCCCAGGTAGCCTCCGCCAGCGCCGGTCAGGGCAACGGCTTTGGCCGTCTCTGGCGTGGCGACCAAGGCATGGAAAGTCGTGAGCAACCAGAGATAGAGGAGGGTAATGCCGGTGCCGCGCTCCAGCGAGAGGGGCGGGATGCGTTCAATATTGCGGAATACCAGCCACAACCCCACCGCCAGCAAAGCCAGAGGCAAAAGATAAACGCCCCAGCCCAAAAGCTGGGCAAGGAAAGTAATCAGCCCGCCCAGCAACCTGCTGCGCTGCGCAGAGATCAGGCTGAGCAGGGTGAGCAGGCCAATCAGCGCCATGGCCACACCCACGACATCCAGCCGACGCTCCGGGGAAAGCCTGGCCCACAGGGAGAGCGCAGGCGCAGGCGGCTCAGGTTGTTTTCGAGCGGGGCGCACGTTTCCTTTGGCAGGTGCGGCTTTTCCTGGCGTTCGGTTGACTTTGCTGGGGGGAGGAGCAGGTTTCTTGAGGGGCATCTCATCTCACAGCCTGGGGAGGCTTGAAAAGAATTATAGCACAAATGGTCTGTATTCCTTTGAGGTACAATAGCATGACCGTTTCTGCTCTCTGGCAGATAGCACCTCTTTTTCAGGATAAGACCTTGTTCGAGTTACTTTTTCTTGGCACTTCTGCTTCAGCGCCATCGGCCAAACGCGGCCTTTCAGCGCAGATCGTCAGCCATAATGAATATCGCTTTCTGGTAGATTGCGGTGAAGGCACCCAACGGCAGATTCTGCAATCGGGCATTGGCTTCAAACGCCTGACGCGCATTTTGCTCACCCATGGTCATCTGGATCATATTTTAGGGCTGGGTGGGTTGATCTCCACCTTCCTGCGCTGGGAAGCAATTGAGGAATTGGAAATTTTCGGCGGACGCGCCACCCTGGATCGGGTGCACGATTTGATTTACGGCGTGGTGCTGCGCGGCAATCAACCGCCTATGCCCTTGCGCATCCATGAAATCCGACCCGGCGTTTTCTTTGAGGCGGAGGATTTTACCGTTTCGGCCTTCCCCGTTTCTCACCGCGGGCCAGATTGTTTGGGATACGTCTTCGAGAGCAAGGCGCGGCGCCCATTTCTGGCCGAGAAAGCCAACGCTCTGGGCGTACCGTTTGGGCCTGAACGCCGCGAACTGGTGGCCGGAAAAGCCATCACCCTCCCCGACGGGCGGCGCATCGAACCAGACGAGGTGTTGGGTCCGCTACAACGCGGCACCAAGCTCGTCCTGGTTGGGGATGCCGGGCGAACAGACGATCTGATCGAGGTCTGCAAGGATGCCGATGCCCTGGTGATCGAATCAACTTATCTGGAAGAAGATGCCGATATGGCGCGGCAGTTTTCCCATCTCACCGCCCGCCAAGGCGCCGAGCTGGCGCTCAAAGCCGGTGTCCGGCAGCTGATTCTCACCCATATTTCCCGCCGCTACCGCGAAAAAGACGTGCTGGCTGAAGCGCAAGCGGTCTTCCCCAACGTTGTGGTAGCCCGGGATTTTGA
The DNA here is from genome assembly GCA_034433385.1 of Anaerolineales bacterium. Lineage (GTDB taxonomy): Bacteria > Chloroflexota > Anaerolineae > Anaerolineales > Villigracilaceae > DAOUAN01. The sequence goes on from DAOUAN010000186.1 coordinate 4,915, forward strand.
CAACTTTCAAATTAAACGCAGTGAGTAAAGAGAATGGACGCAATTCGTGAATATACCCTGGGTGTTTTGACCTCTGGTGGAGACGCACCGGGCATGAATGCCTGTATTCGCGCCGTGGTGCGTGCTGCCACGACCAACAATGTACGCGTGATTGGCATCAACAACGGCTTCGAAGGCCTGATCAACGGGGAATTCAAGGTTTTGGGGCCGCGCGATGTGGGCGGAATTTTGCAGCGCGGTGGCACCATCCTGCAAACCCGCCGCAGTGAACGCTTCAAAGACCCCAAAGGTCAGCGAGAAGCGATTCGCCACATGAACGAGGCCGGAATCAATGGCCTGGTGGTCATCGGCGGCGAAGGTTCGATGAAAGGCGCGCACGCCCTGGCACAACAGGGTATTAATGTGGTGGGCATTCCCGCCAGCATTGACAACGATGTGTGGGGCAGCAACATGGCCATTGGCGTGGATACCGCCCTGAACACGATCATGGACGCGGTGGACAAATTGCGCGATACGGCCTCATCCCATGGCCGGGCGTTTCTGATCGAGACGATGGGGCGCGGCTCTGGCTATCTGGCCGTCATGGCAGGGATCGTTTGCGGCGCCGAGATGGTGCTCATCCCTGAAGTGCCCGTGACCCTGCAAGAAGTGGCCGACGCCATTGAAGACGCCTATCGCCGCGGCAAATCGCACGCCATTTTGATCGTCGCCGAGGGCGCCAACTTCCGCACCACCGAACTGGCCAAAGCCCTGGACGAACTGGATGTCGGCTTCAAAACCCGCGTAACCATCCTTGGACACATTCAGCGCGGCGGCTATCCCACTGCTTTCGACCGCTTGCTGGCCTCGCGCATGGGCGTCAAAGCCGTGGAGGCCCTGCTCAATGGGCAGGTCGATACCATGACCGCGCTGCAAGGGCGCGGCATTGAGCTGATTCCGCTGGCTGAAGTGACCGCCCACACCCAACGCGCCAATGAAGAGTACTATCACATGGCGCGCGTCCTGGCGCGATAACTCTTGGAAGGCCAATGCACAGACCTCCGAAGTCTCGCCGACTTCGGAGGTCTGTTTCTTAGCGCAACACACGCACCCGCATCACGTAACGATTGATAGCGCCGAAACGATATTTATATTCCTCATCCCCGCGCATAAAATCGAATTCACTGCGCCCGTTTTCTGTTGCCCATTGCAACACATAGGCCAGCAACACCCACCCCGGCGAAAGCTCACGGAAGTGCTGATTGACACCGGAGTTATATCCCCATAGACGCCCGCGATAATCAAAATTCAACATTCCGGCCACTTTCTGACCATCAATTTCCAAAAAAGCCAACCACAACCAGCCATGCCGAAAGGCCGCATGGACCGCCCCCCGCATTTGCTGGCGCATCACCTCGGTAAGAAACTCGGCCTTCTTTTGATCCTGCTCCATCAGGTGGAGAAACGCATCAATCTCTGCATCCAGCAGTTCTTCGTCCCGAACAAGATACCAGCGCACCCCCAGACCGCTCTCCTCCGCCCGGCGCATCTTACGCCGAATCTCATGACGTTGTTTTTTGTCAATGCTGGCCAGGTACGCTTCAAAACTACCCGGCAACGGAATGTAGGGCGTAGGGCGAAAAACCTCGGCGTCATACCCCCACCCCCGGCGCGCAGCCTCCTCCCGGAGCACCGCCAGCGTAGGAGACGAATCGGGGAGGTTATACCAATCGAGGCCGCGCCAGGCTTCCGGTCGGGCCTGAGCGAGAAAATCCAATAGCCCGCTCAAAAAAGGTTGCAAATCCGCCGGGCGAACGATCAGGTCCAGATAATCCGAAATCTCAATACTGCCCAACAACAACACCATCGGTTGCCCATCATGGCTAGCCAGAAAAAGCGGAGCAATGCCCACCAGCCGCCCCTGCGCCTGCGCCGAGATCAACAACAACTCAGCCTGCGGCCATTCCCCCCCACCGCGGGTTTGCCACCAGGCGCTCAAATACTCATAACGCAAAAAGGGCACGTCGCTCACGCTCTCCGCCAGTAAAGCATTCCATCTTTCCGCGTCTATTTCAGAAAAATCACGATGTAGTGTAAATTCCATATCCATCCCAGCCGACAGGCTCCCTGGCCCGTCATCTGTTGGTGTATTCATCGGCTGAATTTTACCAGTATAATGATAGGGAAATTTCAGAGAATCTTACTGCCGTGGCCCTCGATCTGACTCTTTCTCCCCTCTACCGCATTCAAGGCCGGGAATCCGCTACGATGCCCGGATTGCTGGTTGCTACCCCGCCGCGGCGCGTGGAACGCAGCCGTCAGGCAGACCGCCTGATTGCCTACCTGGTGCTCAGTGGCAACCGCATCCTCAGCCCCGAAGAGCAAAATCAACTGCTCAGGCGGGCTGCCACAACGTTTTATCAAACCGCCGGCACCATCACCGCCGCCTTGCGCGCCGCCGCCAGCACCATCCACCAGGCTCTGCTGGAGCTGAATCAGGCCAGCCGGGCCAGCGGACAATACACCCAGGGCTGGCTGATCCTGGCCTGCGTGCGCGGCGAACAAAGCACCTTTCTGCTTAGTGGCCCCATGCACACCTTCGTGCTGAGCCGCAGCCAAAACCGCCATATCTTCGAACCCGTCTTTTCCGGTAAAGGCCTGGGGCTAGGCCAGGCTTTTCCCTCCTACTTCACCCAAATTCAACTCCAGCCGGGCGACCACCTGTTGCTGACGGGCAAAATCCCCTCCGCCTGGGAAAGCACCCTGGCCGAGGCCGTGCCCACCACGACGGAGGCCATTCGCCGCCGCCTGCTTAGCCTGACCAGCGAGGACCTCAACGCCGTCCTGCTCTCTGCCAGCGAAGGGAATGGCGACCTGATCCTGCTCCCCACGCCCCCCCAACCGCAGGCGACTACCGTTCCCCCGGCGCCTCCCCCCGCTCCGCCTCCCGCCTGGACCGAAAGCCTGCCGCGGCCTCCGCAGGCCGAATCTCAGCCCACAGCGGATCCTGCCCTCCCCGCGGCGCACTACGTGCAACCCGGTACGTATCCCTCTTCTCCTCAGCCTGCGCCGGACACAACAGGATTCAGAGGGGCAAGTCAGTTTCCCCCCTCCATTCCCCGCGCCAAAACCACATCGCCGGCTCCCCAAGGCAGACCCTCCCAACCTGCCTCGGGCGAGAAGAAA
>DAOUAN010000187.1:0-2757 GCA_034433385.1 Anaerolineales bacterium
GGAGGTGAAGAAATTGCGCGGGACGATTCAGAACGATATTCTTAAGGAATATGTGGCGCGCGGCACGTATATCTTCCCGCCGGAGCCTTCGATGCGCCTGATCACCGATATTTTCCAGTTTTGTGCTCGCGAGGTGCCTAACTGGAATACGATTTCGATTTCGGGGTATCACATTCGCGAGGCGGGTTCGACGGCGGTGCAGGAGGTGGCGTTTACTCTGGCGAATGCGATTGCCTACGTGGAGGCAGCGCAGCGTGCTGGCCTGGCTGTGGATGATTTCGCGCCGCAACTTTCGTTCTTTTTCAACGCGCACAACAATTTTTTGGAGGAGATTGCCAAGTTCCGGGCGGCGCGGCGGTTGTGGGCGCGCCTGATGCGCGAGCGTTTCAAGGCGCAGAAACCGGCTTCGTGGCAATTGCGTTTCCATACGCAGACAGCCGGTTCGACGCTCACCGCGCAACAGCCGGAGAACAATGTGGTGCGCGTCACGCTTCAGGCCCTGGCAGCGGTTCTCGGCGGGACCCAGAGTCTGCACACCAATTCGATGGATGAGGCCCTTTGGCTGCCTACCGAAAAATCGGTGCGGGTGGCGCTGCGCACGCAGCAGATCATCGCGTATGAGTCGGGGGTGGCCGATTCCGTGGATCCGCTGGCGGGGTCGTATTTGATCGAATATCTTACGGATGAGATCGAAAAGCGGGCGGAGGAGTATCTGGTCAGGATTGATGAGCTGGGTGGGGCGCTCAAAGCCATTGAGCAGGGATATATTCAGAACGAGATTCAAAATGCTGCCTATGCGGCTCAGCAGGCTATCGAAAAGAAAGAGCAAATTGTCGTCGGGGTCAATGCGTTTGAAGTGAAAGAGGAAGTTACCCTGGAACGGCTGAAGGTGGACCCGGCCATTGAGCAGGCGCAACGCGCCAGGCTCAAGGCGTTGCGCGCCGGGCGCGATCAGGTCAGGGTTTCGGGCTTGCTGGATCGCCTGGCGCGGGCTGCCAAAGGTAGCGAGAATTTAATGCCTCTTTTCATCGAGTGCGTGGAAAATGATATTACCCTGGGCGAGATTTGCAACACTCTGCGCGGGGTGTGGGGGGAGTATGTGGCGGAGAGATTTTAGTTATTGATTTTCTGTCTCGCAGGTGATGAAGATGTCTGTCCCTGGGCCGCCGAGGCAAACATCTTCGCCGTCGCCGCCGATGAGGGCGTCGTCCCCGCCGCCGGCGAGGATGCAATCATTTCCGCCCAGGCCGTCAATGGTATCTGTCCCTGAGCTGCCCAGGATTAAGTCGTTGCCACTGGTGCCGTTGATTACACCGCTGCCGATGACCAGGTTGGTGATGTACATGCCGACGCAGGCCGGCGGCCGGAGGTCGTTGTAAGTCACCGCGGTTATTTCAAGGTCAAGGCGGGTGGGCGGAACGGTGTTGGTGGCGGCGATCGCCGTCAGTGCGCTGAATAAAATCAGAATTAAAGCGCCCACTATCAGAGCGCGCCAGGAAAATAAGCGGCTCATAGTTTGAGTTTTGGCAAGAGGATGGTTTGTTCAGGCGCAGGCGCAATGTCCTCTGTTACATCTTCTCCCATGAGTGGTGGAGAAGATGGGTCTTGCTCTACGGATCGCGCCTCGAGGTAATAATTGCCCGGGTTGACCGGGTATAACTGGGGTAGGGGCGCTTCTTTCTCTGCCAGGCCAGGGCGGCCACTGCTGGTCACAAAGCGATAGATGGCTCCCTCACTTTGAACCAGGTAGTAATGCAGGAAATTCAATCGGATATGCGTGATCATGGTGTTATGGCGCTCGGCCAGGCGTGCCAGGTCGTCCATGCTGGCGACGTCAATGATGGGCAGATTGGGGTGCAGATTCATGCTGTAGGCATCCAGGATCAAATTGCCATATTTCAGGCGGATGATTTTCTCCGGGTCGGATTTCGCACCGTTGAAGAAGTGCCAGCCCAGGGTTAGCAGGATGATCACGGAGAGGAGGAATCCCATCGTTGCTAGCAGGCGAGCGGTGGCAACCGGCACTTGCTGGCCTGCCAGGGTAAAGGTGTTAGCTTCCTGCCCTGCGCCGGGGAGTGTCCCTTCTTTCGCCGTGCGGATCGGGGTGCCGCGCCCGGCCTCAGTGGCCAGGTAAAAATGGGCCTTGTCGAATCTGAAGGTCAGGTTTGAATCGAAGGTATCCAACACAGGCCTTTCTGCCATTTTGCCCAGGATGGTGGTGTGGTTGACCACTTCTAGCGTGTACGTGTTCGAGTGCATGCCGGTCTGTTGCTCAACGGCGCTTACCAGGGATTGAATCTGGCAGAGATCCAGGTTGACGGTGCTGAAGTAGGAATTGCCGCTAAAGGGCGTTTCGGCTTCGAGGGGAAGGGTGCGCTGCCAGCCGCTTTGCTCGTCGCTGATGCGGGCGCTGAGTTGGTGGCTGCCGTGGATTTCTGCCAGGTTGCTCCCTTCGATGTTGTACACCATGCCCACTTTCACCAGGCAGGTCAGTTTGGTGAAGATGGGGTCGCCGGTTTGAATGGTGTCGGAATCGTAAACGCCCGGCGTTGTGGAAGCCGAGTAAAAGAAGTAACCGGTTTGTTGGTAGGTCTGGTTGCTGGCGGGGCGGGTGAGCGGCCGGGCAAAGGTGAGAATGAGCAAAGCAAAGAAGGCCACTGCGGCCAATCCGCTTAAGATCAGGCCGGCTTCCAGCCAGTTTGCGGAGGGAACGCGCGATGGATTTTTTCTTTGTTTTCGCTGATTGGGTTCGAAAAT
>DAOUAN010000188.1:0-22887 GCA_034433385.1 Anaerolineales bacterium
CTTCTCGCCGACCAAAGACGATCCCTGCCGCGGACCTTCTCGCCGACCAAAGACGATCCCTGCCGCGGACGACGGGAAGCCAACGCCGACACCTACGTTTACGATCCCACCTACCTGCCTGAGATCAAAGTGAACGCGGCGGACTATTCCTACATCGCGCCCATCAACATCCGCTCTGGCTGGACGCGCGTCATCCTGACCAACAGCGGAACGGAGCCGCATCACGTCCAGTTCCTGCGCTTGAACGACGGCGTAACGGCAGATCAATTCGAGGAAGCGTTGAAACAGGGCGAAGGTCCCGCGATGGCGCTGGTGAAGCAGGTCGGCGGCGTGGGTGCGGTTCATCCCGGGGGAACGGCAAGCGCCGTCATCAACCTGCCGGCAGGCGAGTACGTCATCCTGTGCCTGATTCCTTCGCCGAGCGACCACGTGGCGCACCACGCCAAGGGAATGATCCGCCGTCTGACGGTGAACGACGCGGACGGTCACGGCATGGAACCCGTCGCGGACTTGACCGTCAACTTGAAGGATTTCACCTTCGATATGCCCGATACTCTCTCATCTGGCAAATTGACCATCAAAGTGACCAACGACGGTCCCGAACCGCACGAGTTCAACATCCTGAAACTGGAAGAAGGCAAAACCGTCGCCGACGTGATGGCTTTCCTGAGCGGACAGGCCGGCGGACCGCCTCCGTTTGCCCCCGTGGGCGGCGCGAACGGAATTGACGCGGGTGGCGTGGAATATGCCGAACTCGATCTCCCGCCCGGCAATTACGTCGCCATCTGCAACATCCCCAGCCCGAAGGCAGAAGGTCACCCGCACTTCACGCTGGGCATGATCAAGCAGTTTACCGTGACGCCATAAACTGAAGAAGCCTGTCCCATCAGGCGCTATGGGACCAGACTTCCAAAGTCACACAGGCTTTGGAAGTCTGGTTTCCTGTTTTATAGAGAACGATCGTTAACATTTCAGAGAAGTCGTGGTATAGGCTTTCCAGTCTGTCTGCCAGCATCGCAAAATTATCCCACATCTGGATCTGCCTGATAAAGGCTTCGTCAGCGGGGGCGATCTGTGGGATGCGCCCACTGGAATTCTGTCTGTGCCCAAGAAACTGGTATACTTTCGTGCTGTTTGTACTTGCCTCTATGGCTCTATCGTATTGCTCTTGAAGATCTATCACGACTGCGAAGATTTTGTATCCTGGTGTCATTGCGAGCGCAGCGCCTGCCCCGCGAAGTCCCCGAAGGGGGAGCGAAGCGTGGGGGAAGCAATCTCCCCTCAGGCGAGGAGACTGCGCCGCGGGCGAGGTCCCTCGGGCCGTGACCCCACGGGGCGAGGCCCCTCGTCGCTGCGCTCCTCGCAGTGACATTTGGTTGCGGCTTGCCGCGCTATGGATTGGTGATGAATTTATGGCTACCTCTTCCCCAAAAACCCTCTGGCTCAAGCGTGGACTGAGCCTGCTGGCGCTGGCTGTTGTCCTTTATCTTTTCTGGCCGCTCCTCGGCGAGCTGCGGGCGGCGGCGCATCTCTTCCTTCAGGCACGTTGGGAGTGGTTTCCGCTGATCCTGGCGATTCAGGTGGTCTCCTATGGGTTGCTGGCCTGGCTGAACGAACTGGCGCTACGCCCCTTCCCGGGTCAGCGCCTGGGTTTGGGGCGCATGGCGGCGCTGCTGACCTCCATGGCCTTTATCGAAGTGGCTATTCCCAGCGCTGGCGCCAGTGGCCTCGTGCTGCGAGCGCGCTTGCTTGGCAAACATGGGTACACCGCCGAGGCTTCTACGTTTACCCTGGCCGTTGAGAGTTTCTTCCTTGGCCTGGTCTGGGTGGGGATCGCCCTGGTAGGGCTGTTTTACCTGCTTTGGGATGACACGCTTCAGGGCTGGCAGGCTGGCTTACTGCTCAGCGGCGTTCTGCCGCTTGCCGTCGGCGGGTGGCGCTTCTGGCAGGTGCTCAACGATGCGCAGCGCAGCCAGCTCTGGCTGGATCGCTTTGCCCGCGCCTGGGAGGGCTGGCGCGCCGCGGGCTTTCCCCTCCTGCGACGATTGCCCTCCCTCGACCTGGAGCGCTTGAAGGAACGCCTGAGCCAGTTCCATGCCAGCCTGGAGCAGTTCCGCCAGGTGCCAGCCTGGCAATTCCTGCTGGCAGCGCTGGGGCGCGTGCTGCTGGATATTGCCACCCTGGGCGCCTGCTTCCTGTTTTTTGGCCATCCGCTTTCACCGGGTGTTCTGCTGATCGGCTATAGCCTGATTCTGACCACCAGCGCTCTGGCCGCGTTGCCGGGTGGCCTGGGCATGGCTGATCTCTCCATCCCCGGCATCTTCCTGAAGTTAGGGGTGAGTGGTGCAGCGGCGATCAGCGCTGGCCTGCTCTACCGCCTGATCGCCTTCTGGCTGGTACGCTTTATCGGTTTCCTTTCCTGGCAATTTCTGGAGGGACGTCCATGAGATACTCCTGGTTGCGTCAGCGCTTTGAGCAGCGGGCAGATCATTACGAAAATCCCCTTACCGCCTTTATCGGGGAGCGCGAACTGCGCCAGATCCGTCCCCTCGTGCCGCCGGGCGCGGCGGTGCTGGACTTTGGCTGCGGAAGCGGGCGGGTCACGCTGGACCTGGCGCGGCGCGGCCATCCCGTCACCGCCTACGACATCTCGCCGCGCATGATGGCGCTGGCCCGCGCCAAAGCCGAGGCATTGCCTCCCGAGGCGCGCGCTCGCCTCGTCTTCATCACCGATCTTGCGGAGATCGAGGGGCGATCCTGGCCATGCATCACCTGTATCGGCGTGCTCGATTATTACCCCGATCCGCGGCCGCTGTTGCGCTCGCTGGCCGCACTCCTCCGCGCGGACGGGCGGCTGGTGATCACCTTCCCCAACGCCCTCAGCCCCCTGGGCTGGCTCTATGCTCTCGCCTCGCGCTGGACCGTCCCGGCCACGCCCCGCACCCCGGCTTTTGCCCTTCAGGCGGCGCGCCAGAGCGGATTTTCCGTCCGGGCGCTGCGCTATGCGTTTCCCGCCCTCCCCATCCTGGGCCACACCCTCATCCTGGCCCTCGAAAAAGTCGGAGCGTCGCATCCATCCTGAGGCTGAACTGCTGTTTGCTGTCCGCAGTCTCTCGTCCGCCCCCTCCACCATTCCCTATCCAAGAGGATCCCCATGCCAGAGAATTTTCCGTTGATCGCTGCAATCATTCCTGCTTACAACGAAGCCAGGCGCATCGAGCAAGTGCTGAAGGTACTGCATCAGGTGGACTGCCTGGATGAAATTCTGGTCGTAGACGATGGCTCCAGCGATGGCACGGCCGGGGTCGTGCTTCGCGTGGCCGGGGAAGAACCCCGTCTGCGCTTGCTTCAGCACGAGAAAAACCTGGGCAAAGGACAGGCCATTTTTACCGCCCGCGCCGCTACACGGGCGGAGTATCTCTTATTGCTGGATGCTGATTTACAAGGCCTGACGCCGGCGCATGTCGAGGCTCTGATCCGGCCGGTGGTCGAAGGACGTGCCGATATGACCCTGGGCCTGTTCCGCGGCGGCCGCTTCAATACCGATCTTTCCCATTGGTTGACGCCCTGGCTGAGCGGTCAGCGTTGCCTGCGCGCCGAACTTCTGGATTCGTTGAACCGCCAGGCGGCAGCCGGCTACGGCTTTGAGACTGCCCTGACCGTGGCAGCCTCCCAGGGCGGCTATCGCACGCGCCACGTACCGCTGCGCGGTGTCTGGCATCCTCCCAGTGAATTCCATCGCAAACATGGCTTTGGCTGGCGCCTGAACATGTACGCTCAGATTGTGCGCGCCTGGCAGGTGAGCGGCGGCTGGAAGGTCTGGTGGCGACGCTTCCGCAAGCGCGTGTTGCCCATGGCATTTCTGCTGCTCTTCCTCCTGTTTGCCCTGGTGCAATATCGTGGCTATGCTCGTTCGTCTTCGCTTCAGACGTTTGCCCAGCTGAACGAGCTTCCGCTCCTCGAATTGAAAGATGTGCAGAGCCTCATGGTCTTTGCGCCGCATCCCGATGACGAAACGCTGGCGGCCGGGGGGGCCATTCAAATCGCTCGCGGGCAGGGGATGCGGGTAAAAGTGGTGGTTGTCACCAATGGCGATGGACAGGTTTTTGCCCCAGCGGTGCTGGAAAAACGTCCCCGCCCATCGCCGCAAGATTACATTCGCCTGGGGTTACGTCGTCAGGCTGAATCGCTGGCGGCTTTGCGTTTGCTGGGGCTGGAAGAACAGGACGTGGTCTTTCTGGGCTATCCGGATCGTGGCTTGCTCCCAATGTGGCTGGCTGACTGGCAGCGGCAATGCCCCTTTACGGCGCCCTACACAAAGGCCAGCGCGGACCCCTATACCGATACCTATGACCCTCACGCCGAATACTGCGGTCGCAACCTGCTGGCCGATCTCCGCCTATTGCTGGAGCAGGATCGCCCCGATCTGATTCTCTTGCCGCATCCTGCCGATCAGCACCCCGATCACCGTGCTTTGAGTGCCTATGTACGGTTGGCGGTCGCCCTGGAAGAGCAGGATCACCCCGACTATCAGCCGCGCCTGTGGGGGTATCTGGTCCATTACGCTTCCTTTCCCCAGCCGCGTGGTCACTTTCCAGGACAGGCGTTGCTCCCGCCCGAACGTTTGAAAGCGCGGGAAGCATGGGGCCGGTTGGATCTCTCGCCTGAGCAGACCGCGCTGAAGGCCCAGGCGATCCAGAAATACCCTTCTCAGGTGCTGCTGCTCGGCAAATTTTTACCCAGCTTCGCCCGGCGGAACGAACTCTTCACCCAGGTCATCTTGCCCATCCTGGCAGGGGTGGATTTTCATCAACTCTCGCTGCCTGCCGCGACTATCGCTGAACCCGGTGATCCGGATCAGGCTGCTTTTACCCGCCTGGACGACTTTCCCGTGCGCGGCAATGCCATTCTGGAGTGGCAAATTGCCAGGCTGGGTGATGCGCTCCTCCTGAAGGTCCAAACCCGGCGTGAGCTTCTCCCCGGCCGACGATTGCTATTGCTGGTCAAATCCCCGGATGGTCACACCCAAACCTTAACGCTTCAGCCGGATGGCTGGTTGTTTGGCCCTACCACCCATCTTGGAGAATTCAACCTGGCTGAATGGGGCAATCCACCCGTGATCGCCCTCTCTGTGGAAATGCGAGAAGGCCGCTTTCTCATTTCCGAAAGCGGCTGGCAGGTGTTGCCGGTTCAACGCGTTCTTTCCCCTTAGCCTAAGCTTTGTGCCATCGGGAGCGAGTTACTGAAAAACGTTTCGAAAGTAAAAAATTCATTTGTCCGCCAATTGCACAAAAGTTAGGTTAGGGTTTGATTGCCCGCGTAGCCAGGTAGTTGGGATGATATTTAGCCAGGGGAGAATCTGCCATCACATCTTCGTATAAATCTACAATGTGAAATCCCGCGGCACATTGGCCGCCCAGTAAATCGGTCAGGCTGTGACCAAATTCAAGCGGAAGGCCTTTTTCGATGTGTTCTTCTAATTCATCCAGGTTCAGGCTGGTCAAATCAGAATAGGGGATGGCGTGTGCCACCTCCAGCAGACCTTCATCGGCCTTGTACAGGTCAAAAATATAGTGGACAGGATTCATCAGACCGGTCATGAGAATGCCGCCATGGCGCAAGACGCGATAGGCTTCTCGCCAGACCTGACGCACATTTTCCATGAACACCGTTGAACAGGGGTTGAAAATCAGGTCGAACGATTCATCCGCAAACATGCTGAGGTCGGCTGCGTCTCCCTCGACTGTTCGCAGCGAGAGGCCCTCGCGTTCGGCCACGAACCTGTCCTGGGCCAGCTGGCGGGGGGAGTTGTCGAGCACGGTAACGTTTGCTCCGGCCGCGGCCAGCACAGGTCCTTGTTGACCGCCGCCGGAGGCCAGGCATAGCACATCCAGCCCTTTCAAGGGAGGGAACCAATCAGCCGGGACCGGCTTTTGTTCTGTCAACAGAATTGAAAATTCGCCTCGCCGGGCGCGAGCAATCACTTCTGGGCTGACTGGCTTGGTCCAGCGATTCTCGGGGTTATCTACCTCGCGATCCCAGGCTTCCCGATTGTAGATGTGAACTTTCATGATTTCTCCAAAAAATCAGGCCATGCGTTGCGCATGACCTGAGTATTTTAGCGGGAGGGCGTACCCTGGACGGCGATGCCTGCCCAGGAAAAGACTCGCTTGTCGCTGGCGGCTCCGGCGTTGACCCAAATGGGTTTTCCTTGCTCGTCGGTTCCGGCTTGACGAACCGGTACCACCCACCAGCGGAAGATGTGAGCGACGTTATCGTTGGGCCGGAAGGAGGTGGGGACAATGTATTTCGTGTCTGTTACGAAGTCAACAATGCGGCGTCCCTGACCGGCGGTAACATCTTCCACGGTAACCTGATAGGCTTCTCCTTCGCGCAGGGTGCCTACCGAGGCCCATTGCAGTGTCACTACATCGTTGGCCAGGGTGAAGGCTGCACCATCTGGCGGCAGGAGCAAATTGGGGGCCGGGTAGGGAGGCGGCAGGGTAGCGGTTGGCGTCGGGCCAGGGGTGGCAGCACGCGCACACAGTGGAATAGTGAGCGGTTGCCCTACGTACACGTTATCGGTAGAGAGGCCGTTCCAGTCTTTAATCGCCTGCATGGGGACGGCGTAGTTCAGGGCGATGCTTGAAAGCGTATCGTTTTCCTGAACGGTGATGACGACTTTTTCGCAGGCTGCTTTGGTGGCCTCGGCTGGCTCGAGAGTGTTGGTAGGCGCTGGCGGAGGGGTAGGGGTGGGGTAAGGAATTTTCAGGACCTGACCTACCGAGAGCGGACAGGTGGCCGGCAAATTATTCAGGATAATGATGCTTTGCACCGAGACGCCAAAGGTAAAAGCGATGCTAATGCAGGTGTCGTTTGGGGCAACCGTATACTCGAAGGGTGGTTGTGGTGTTGCTGTTGGAATGGGGGTGGGGGTCAACGTCTCGGTTGGTACAGGGCTGGGGGTGGGGGTGTGGGTAATCGTGGGTACGGCGGTAGGAGCGACTACTCGCCCGCCAGCACTGAGGGCAGCATAAATCCCGCCCCCGCCGATGGCCAGAAGCAGGATCAAAATTGCCAGGGCAACCGGTAGACTCAGGGTTACTACCGGCATTCGGCTGGCCTGAACTGATTGCTCGGTTTTTTTGACCGCCTGGGTTTCAACTGGAGTGGTCAATTCGGTGCCACAGACCAGACAACGGGTGGCGTTCTCGCTCAGGCGCGTTCCGCAGGTCGGGCAGACCTTTGTTTTGGGTGAAGGGTTTTCTGGACTCATACGGGGCGGAATTATACCATTGCATTCCCCAAATTACGCGCCTTCGATGACGACCATATTGGAATGGGCGTATTTGTGTCGCAAGGCGCGCGCCGGCGCGTATTCGGTTGAATTGAGCCAGGCTTTAGCCTGTTCCATATTTGGAAATTCAAGGATCACCAGGCGTTTAGGCTGCCATTCGCCCTCCAGCACTTCGGTTTTTCCGCCGCGAGCCAGGTAGCGTCCACCGTATCGTTTCACGGCTTCGGGCGCCATCTGGACGTATTCTTTGTAGCCTTCAGGATCGGTCACTTCAATATCTACAATGACATAAGCTGGCATGGATCAACTCCTTTCTTCCAGCACACGTTTGAGATTTTGCAGCAAGCCCCCATGAGCGGCTTTGGCCTGCTGAAAAGCATAGGCGAACAACAGGTCAGGCGCTTTAATCGTAACGCTTTCGCGTAGGCGGGTTCCGCCGTTTTCCTCCAGGAAGATGCTGTGATTGGTCACGTAGGTGTTGGGAGATTGATAGGCCTCGCTGAGGATTTCGCTTTCGCTTATCTTGAGAATGTCCGCCCGATAGCGGATGCGAAAGCGAAACGGACCCCATTGGAGCTGATCGGTGATCCAGTAGCGATGCAATACCCCCGCTGGCGGAGTGACTTCTTCTACGTTCACAATCAGCGGGTGGACGCGCGGATGATTGTGCAGATTGGCCCAAAAGGAAATCACCTCCGCGGGTTTCGCCTGAATGAAGATCTCGTGTTCAAATTGACCCTGTTTCATGACTTTATTTTTCTCCCTTGTTGTCCTGAGCTGTGGCTGCCGGGCGGCTGGGCAGGGTGGTTACCAGCACTTTGTCCACACGATAGCCATCCATATCCATTACTTCAAAGTGCAGGCCATTCCACTCAAAGTGATCTGTCTCTTTGGGCACTCGCCCTAGAGAAACCATCACAAAGCCGCTCAGTGTCTCATATTCGTCTTCGTGGGGCAGAGTACGGAGGTGGAAAATCTCTTTGAATTCATCCACCGGCAACATCCCGTCCAGCAACCAGGAGCCATCCTGGCGCTGCATGGCCTGGGAGCCGCCATCAAAGTCGCCCACAATTTCTTCAATGATGTCATTAAGGGTGAGCAGTCCTTGCAATGTGCCAAATTCGTCAATGACCAGCAAAATCTCGCGTTTTTGTTCTTTGAAGATTTCCAGGGCTTGGGAGGCGAATGTTGTTTCAGGAATGTAAAAGGCGGGGCGTAACTTGTCTTTCAGGCGAATCGGTTCGCCGGCCAGGCTGGGGACCAGCAAATCGCGCGCTTTGACAATGCCTAACACCACGTCCAGGCTACCCTGGCAAACAGGGAAGCGTGAGAATTCGCTCTCGGCCACTTTGCGGCGGATTTCATCCGGCCCATCGTTAATATCCAACCACACGATTTCGCTGCGCGGCGTCATCAGCGAATAGACGCGTTGATCGCCCAGGCGCAGCACTCCCTCGACCATATCCTGTTCGGCTTCCTCGAATACCCCGGCTTCGGTACCCTGGTCGATGAGGAGTTGAATTTCTTCTTCTGTCACTGGTGGCTCTGCTGAAGGCTGAATGCCAAAAAAACGGATGACCAGATCCGTGATCTTGCTCAAAAACCAAATGGCCGGGGCAAAGACTTTGGAAAGAAAGAGCATCGGGCCGGCTAGTGCTCCGGCAAAGGTCTCTGCATTTTGTAAGGCCACTCGCTTGGGGACGAGTTCTCCCAGGACGATCGAAAAGAAGGTGATGATCAGCACTACAATGCCCAGCGCAAGCGACTCGGCGTAAGAGGCGAGCGGCGGAATCTGGGCAAACGCGTTTGCCAGCGGCCTGGAAAGTGTCACACCGCCTACCGCACCGGTGCCAATGCCGATCAATGTGATCCCAATTTGAACCGTTGCGAGAAATAAATTGGAATTTTCTAACAGAGCTAACGCTCTTTTGGCGCTCACATTTCCGCTTTCGGCGCGTTGCTGTAAGCGCACTTTGCGGGCAGAGACAAGCGCTGTCTCGGAGAGAACAAAAACAGCATTTGCCAGGATGAAAAAGAAAAGAATAAGAATGTTTGAGCCAATATCCATTGTGCTTTTGCGTGCAACCTTATTATTTGTATATCCAGATGTCTTTTCCTGTCCGAACTTCGCCGATAATCCAGACAGGTTGATTCAATTCTTTGGCCCGTTGCAGGAAAGCAGTCTTTTTTTCTGGTGCCAGCCCAAAGAGCAAACCGCCGCTGGTTTGGGGGTCAAACAGGAGCATGCGATCCGGGTCGTCCAAATCGCTCTCGAAATGCACCGCGGGGCCAAAGTGCGCCAGGTTGTCGAATGCTCCACCAGGGAAGGTGCCCATGCGGGCATAGTGTCGGGCACGATCTACAGTTGGAACTTTCGTATAGTCAATATGAAGCGAAACGCCAGATGCCTCTGCCATTTCCAGGCCATGGCCAAGCAAGCTGTAGCCGGTAACATCCGTCCCGCCGCGCACGCCAAATTCAACGGCCAGCCGGCTTGAGGTCCGGTTGAGACGCGCCATCCAATCTACCACCTCGCGCACGTCTGCTTCGTCAGCTTTTTCTTGTTTCAGGGCAGTGGTGATCACACCAAAACCGAGCGGTTTGGTCAACACCAACAAATCGCCGGGGCGCAACCCGTCTTTGGTGATCATTTGCTGCGGATCCAGAAAACCGATCACCACCAGGCCGTATTTTGGTTCTTTATCTTTCACCGTATGCCCGCCAGCAATGACTACACCGGCCTCCCGCGTCTTTTCTGCGCCCCCGCGCAAAATTTCCGTCGAGACTTCAAGGGGCAAGTCTGGTGGGAGGGCAGCAATGTTGAGCGCCAGGAACGGCTGCCCGCCCATGGCATACACATCCGAAAGGCTGTTGGCCGCAGCAATTGCGCCGTAGTCGTACGGGTCATCCACCACTGGCGTGAAGAAATCGGTGGTCACCACCAGGGCGCGATCTTCGCTCAAGCGCCAGACAGCGGCATCGTCTGGGCCTTCGAGGCCAACCAGCAAGTCGGGGAAATCGGCTGGCTGGAAGGTATTTTGAAGGGGGCGCAGCACCTGCGCCAGCGCATCCGCGCTTAATTTTGATGCTCAGCCAGCGCAAGCAGAAAGCGTGGTCAGGCGCACCTGACGGCCGTTTTGTGGAATAGGCATAAGGCTCCTTGAAACTGTCATGATTATAACTTCTTGTCGGGAAATTTGAAGCGTGATAGCATTCCCGTATGCACATTGGCGAGGGTGAAGTTGCTGAAATTTACTGGCAGACGGGGAAAGCCGTGGCCAAGATCTTCTGTTCGGCTTCTTTGATTCCGGCCCCGGGTCAATATGTGATCGGACATGACGGTTCAGACTCCCCCTTGCCGGTTCCCGTTTTCCCGGCTGGATTCGCGCCTGGAGGGTTTCTTGCCGCCCCGCCCCTGCCTCCGACGTGGCGGCCGGGCACCCGGCTGACTCTACGCGGCCCGCTTGGGCGCGGGTTTTTCCTTCCAGCAAATGCTCGTCGCATTGCGCTGCTCGCCATGGATGGCGATGCGGCGCCTTTGCTGGCCTTGTTGCCATTGGCCTTTTCGGCGGGGGCGGAGGTAGCCCTGGTTACTTCCAATCCGCCGCCCGATCTACCCGCCGCGCTTGAGATTCAGCCGATGCATTCGTTACCAGAAATTCTTGCCTGGGCCGATTATCTGGCGGTGAACGTAGAACGGTCTACCTTGCCGTTGCTGCGTCAGCGCTTGCAAGGCGTAGCTTCCACTTCCCTCAAGGTGCAAATCCTGATGCGCGCCCCGATGCCATGCGGCGCGCTGGCGGGGTGTGGTGTCTGTGCAGTTCCCTTCTCAAATGGCTGGAAAATGATTTGCAAAGATGGGCCGGTCTTCGATTGGCAGGAGACCGGTTAATACCAGATGCGGAACGAAGTTGTCGTCTGTCCGGTCACGCCCTGCGAAGAGCAGCTGACATCGGTGTAGATCAGGCTGCCATACGGTTGATTGCTGTAAGAAAGCGGCACAATGGCTACGCCGTTGCTGTTGCTCTTGATCGTAATGGTGTCATTGCGCCCGTCGGGCCAGTGGACGGTGGCGTTGCAATCGGCATTTGCAACAGCCTGACTGCGTTGATCTTGTACGATGAGGAAGATCAGCTGCTGATCACTGGATAGGGTCACGGCTTTCCACACAAAGGCGCGCACTTGCAGGGTCAAAATGGGAGGTTCAATGCTGGCGCTTAGCGGAAGAACAGGCGGCAAAAGCGCCGGGTCTTCGCCCAGTTTATCGAAGTACACACGCCCCAGGTCTGAGACCACTACGCGCTGTCCATCTGGTCGCCAGGGTTGCCATTCCAGGCGCGCTTTTTCGAAGTATTGCACCAGCATATTGTCGCGGTATTCGAAGGGCGAAATGGGGTAGCCAAACTGAGCTACTCCGCCATACTTATCGAAGAATTCCAGAAACGTGAAGCAGACGGCGTAGCCGGTCTCTGAGTAGGTGCGACAGGCAAAAGGACTGAAGATGTTGAGCTGTGTCCCGGCTACGTACGTAGCGCTGCCCAGCGGTGTTAGCTGAACGCGTTGCCCTTCGGGACGATCGGGGTAATATTCGAAGCGGGCGCGCTGGAAATACTGGACACGTTTGCCATCTTTGCTGATGATTTCTTCGGTGATGGGGTAGCCATAAAGAAGGGTGGGGTCGCTGGCGCTGCGATAGAATTTCAGGAATTCGCCTTTTACATTATGTCCCGTCTGTTCAAAATATTGGTAATCTTGTTCCTGAGCGCCAACCGAAACCCAGGGAACTGCCAGTAGAGAGAAAATCAGGAAGAGAGAGATAAGCCGGTACATAGTGGAGTTCGCCCTGTTTATTATAACGTAGTACCCTGGTACTGGACATTACAAATTACTATCGCTCTCTACCTGGTTGCCGAGGCGGAATAACCTGCCCGGCTCCTGCCGCATTTTTTATCTTTCGGTTGCCAGCAGGGCCTGCACGATCCGCCTGGCAGCCTGACCATCGCCAAAAGGATTGCTGGCTTTGGCCATGGTCGCATACGCTTGTGGATCGTCCAATAGATGATTGGCTTCGTGCACAATGTTCTCGCTCTCTGTCCCGACCAGTTTCAAGGTGCCTGCTTCCACGCCTTCAGGTCGTTCGGTGACCTGGCGTAAGACGAGAACGGGCACCCCAAAAGCCGGCGCTTCCTCCTGAATTCCGCCCGAATCGGTGAGAATGAGCGTGGCGCGTTTCATCAAATGGATCAGGGGCAAATAGTCCAAGGGGGGCAGCAAAGTGATATGGGCGATTCCTTGCAGTAGACGATAAACCGGCTCGCGGACGTTGGGGTTCAAATGGACGGGGTAGACGATCTCTACGTCGCCGCGCGTCGCCAGCTCTTTGAGGGCCTGGCAAATATGTTCCAGGGGGCGGCCAAAGTTCTCGCGGCGATGCGCCGTGACCAGGATCAGCCGCCGGGAGGAGGGCTGGTTTTCTGCAATCCCTAACCGGGCAAGGATTTGGCGGACTTCTGCCGGTGTGGGCTGGCTGGCCACGTACTGCAGCGCGTCAATGACCGGATTGCCGGTGACTATAATGGCTGAATCGGGCACGCCCTCGCGTAAAAGGTTTTGGCGTGTCCACTGTGTAGGGGCAAAATGTAAGTCGGCAATGATGCCGGCGACCCGGCGATTGATCTCTTCGGGGAAGGGCTGCCATTTGTCGTGGGTGCGCAGTCCCGCCTCCACATGTCCGACTTTGATGCGGCGGTAGTAGGCGAGCAGGGCAGTGATGGCTACCGTAGTCGTATCGCCTTGAACCAGCACCCAATCTGGTTTCATCTGTGTCAGTATCGGGTCGAGATGGGTGAAAATGGCGGCGCTCAGCTCGGCAAGGGATTGGTTCTCGCGCATCAAGTCCAGGTCAACATCGGGGCGGATGTGGAATAAATCCAGCACCTGATCCAGCATTTGGCGATGTTGTGCGGTAACGCAGACAAGCGCTTCTACGCCGGGAGTTTGTTGAAGCGCGTGAACGACCGGAGCCATTTTGACGGCTTCGGGGCGGGTACCAAAAACGGACAAAACTCTCATAAAGACGTTGCACCCAGACGTACCAGGCGAAAACCGGCTCGTTCCCAGGCGGAGCGCTGCCAGCCGTTGACGGTATCAATGGCGATGCTGGCGGGGGTGATTTGTCGCAATTCATGGGGGTCAATCTGGCGGAATTGGGTGTGATTGACCAGCAAAAGCAGGGCTTCGACGTCTTGTATGGCCTGTTCCAGGGAAGGAGCCATTCGAATGCCGCGCAGGCTGGCCTCGGGCTTGAACGGTTCGTAGGCGATGACTTGAGCGCCGGCATCTTGCAGGAGATGAACGATCTCTGCTGCCGGGCTTTCGCGCAGATCGTCCACATCGGGCTTGTAGGCCAGGCCTAAAGCGGCTATTTTCTTGCCGCGTAGTGAGCCGAGGGTGCGTTGTACCAGGTCAAAGACGAAGTGGGGCTGGCTGTCATTGACCTGGCGAGCAGCCAGGATCAGGCGGCTCAGGTCGGGGGCGGCTTCGACAAAAAACCAGGGATCAACGCTAATGCAGTGACCACCAACCCCTGGCCCTGGGCTGAGAATCTTAACGCGTGGGTGGCGGTTGGCCAGGCTGATGGCCTCCCAAACATCTACTCCAAAGCGTTCGGCCAGGCGCGAAAACTCGTTGGCGATGGCGATGTTGATGTCGCGATAGGTGTTCTCCATCAGTTTAACCATTTCAGCGGTGGTGGCGTCGGTTTGAATGATCTCGCCTTTCACGAAAATAGAGTACAGGTCGGCGCCGGCTTGGGCCGATTCAGGTGTCACACCGCCAATGACGCGAGCGTTTTCGATGAGTTCGCGCAAAATTTGTCCGGGCAGGACGCGCTCTGGGGAGTAGGCCAGGTAGAAGTCGGTACCGGCCTTCAAGCCGGATCGCTCCAGAATGGGGGCGACCAGGTCCACGGTCGTGCGGGGAGGCGAGGTAGATTCCAGCACAACCAGGTTCCCTTTTCGCAAGTGGGGGACGATGGCTTCGGCTGCCGCGGCGACGGCGCTCAAGTCGGCTAGTTTGTAGCGCTCGCCGTTGTATTCACCAAGCCGATCTTCGTGGAAAGGGGTGGGCACGGCGATCAGAAATGCATCTGCCGGCTGGGGTTGGTTGGTGATGATTAGATGTCCGGATTTCAGCGCGGCTTCGACAAGGGTACGCAGGCCGGGTTCATGAATGTGCAGCCCGCCGTTGCGCAGTGTTTCGATGACCTGGGGGTTGATGTCCACGCCAATGACCTTCACGCCGTTGGCGGCAAAGGTGCTGGCTGTGGGCAATCCAATATATCCGAGGCCGAGGACACAAATTGTGTTGAAGTTCACAGAATCTCCTGGAATGGAAAGTTCGATCTGGCAGGCCAATTATACAACCTGCTGATGAGGTTCTTCGTAGAGAAAGTAGTTGTATAATGAATAATAGCGAGGCCCTATGGAATTTTTATTGGATCCCAATGTCGCCTATCTTTTCCTGGTGGCTGGCTTGTTGTTGATTTTGCTGGCGGTTGCTTCACCGGGGACCGGCTTGTTGGAAATTGGTGGTTTTTTTTGCCTGGCGCTGGCCGGCTACGCAGCTTACAACTTGCGGGTAAACTGGTGGGCACTGGGGGTGATTGCCCTGGCCGTATTTCCTTTTATCTATGCCATTCAAAAGCCAAAACGTGAAATTTACCTCGGATTGGCCATTGTGGGCTGGGTGATCGGTTCGGTCTTTTTGTTTGCCGATCAGCTCGGTCGGCCAGCAGTAAACCTGGCCCTGGCGTTGACTGCCTCTACGTTATTTTCTGGATTCACCTGGCTGGCCATTCGCAAGAGTATCCAGGCCGCCCATTTGCGCCCGGTCCATGACCTGGATCATCTGGCGGGGATGATCGGTGAAGCAAAGACCGCTGTTCATCACGGAGGAAGCGTGCAGGTTGCAGGCGAGTTGTGGTCGGCTCGCAGTGAGGATCCGATACCGGCCAAGAGTATGGTGCGTGTGATCAAACGAGAGGGGTTTGTTCTTCTCGTGGAGAAAGTATCTCAAACTGAACATCATGAGGAAGGAGAAAAGTAAGATGCAAACTTTTGGCTTGATCACCTGTTTGATTGGTACTTTGCTGATCATTGGCCTGGTCGTTCTGGCCAATGCCATCCGCATCGTGCCGGAATACCAACGCCTGGTCGTCTTTCGTTTGGGTCGGTGTATTGGAACGAAGGGGCCGGGCCTGATCTTGCTCATCCCGATTGTGGATCGGGCTGTGAAGGTGGATTTGCGCGAGCAGGTACGCGAGATTCCACATCAGACTTCAATCACCAAAGACAATGCGCCGATTTCGATTGACTTCTTGTGGTACTACAAAGTCCTGGATCCGACTCAATCAGTGCTACAGGTTGGCAATTTTGAAATGGCGGCTCAGGGCATGGCGACCACCACACTGCGCGCGGTCATTGGTGGTATTTTGCTGGATGATGTGCTCTCACAACGCGAACATATCAATCAAACGCTACGCGCCAAGTTAGATGAAGTGACCGAACGCTGGGGTGTAAAGGTCACCAACGTTGAGATTCGCGAGATCATCCCGCCGCGCGAGGTCCAGGAAGCGATGAATCGGCAGATGTCGGCGGAGCGCGTTCGCCGTGCGGTGGTGACTGAATCTACCGGTACGCGCGAGGCAGCGATCAATGTAGCGGAAGGTGAAAAGCAAGCCGCCATCTTGCGCGCCGAGGGTCAGAAACAAGCTGCCATCCTGGAAGCGGAGGGTGCCCGCCAGGCGCAAATTTTGCGTGCCGAAGGTTTCGCTCAGGCGCTTGAAAAAATTTATGAGGCCGCCAAAGCCATTGATCAGAAGACGATGACGCTGCAATACTTCGAAACGTTAAAGGCGATGGGAGCCAGTCCTTCTACCAAATATATTTTCCCGATGGAATTTACCAGTATGTTGAGCAATTTCCTGGGGAAAGAAAAGTAATCCTTCGAGGTTCCATAAGCATCCTGCATGATTTCCCAGCCATGCAGGATGTTTTTTCCTGTATATGAATATCATTGCTGCTTCGATCCTTGATTTGCTGGCTTTGCGTCAACTGGAATCTCTTTGTTTCCCTAAAGATCAGTGGCCTTTGTGGGATTTGGTGGCGGTTTTAACCTTCCCGCAGGTGATTCGCTTGAAAGCGGTGGAAGACGGAAAAATGGTGGGCTTTGTGGCCGGAGATCCCCGCCTCGAGGCAGGATTTTCCTGGATTTCAACTCTAGTGGTGCATCCCGACTATCAGCGGCGGGGGATTGGACGGGCCTTGCTGCGTGCTTGTGAGAGTCAATTGCCCACTCCTTACGTTCGCTTGATCGTTCGGGCTTCGAATCTGTCGGCCATTGCCTTGTACGAAGGCGAAGGCTATCGCTTTCGCCTTCGCAAATTTGGTTATTACAGCGATGGGGAAGATGGACTGGAGATGGAAAAGAAACTTGAGCGCTAGAGGGGAGATGCGTCAGAAAAAGGATGTGACAAAGTTCCCTCTTGACAAATGCTTTTGTAGCAGTAAAATCATTCAAGATTTTGAATATAGGTAAACCAATGGAAATCTACGAACAAGAAACTAAACTCTACAAAGCCCTGATGCACCCCGTCCGCCTCGCCATCCTGGACCTGTTGCGGGGAGGCGAGCAGTGCGTCTGTCACATGGAAGCGGTTTTCGGCTACCGTCAGGCGTACATCTCGCAGCAGTTGATGGTCCTGCGTGAAGCGGGATTGCTGGAAATGCGCCGCGAAGGGCTGAACGTCTACTACCGCGTCATCCGCCCGGAGATTTTTGCGGTGATGGACGCCATGCGCGCCCTGACCGGAACTCAGCCCGCCCTGCCCGCCAAAGCCAGCGTCTGCACCTGCCCTAACTGCGCGGGCGAAGTTTCCCTGATTCAAATTTAGGGGAATTTTTTTGGGAGAACTATATTCAAAATAGCGAATAAAAGTACTGCGACTCATCGTCCCCGAATGGGGGATTTAAGTCGCAATTCAAAGGCGACATACCCTTCGGCAGGCTCAGGGCAAGAATGTCGCGGCACAAAAAATCAAGGAGACCTTATGCAAACCGACCTGACCAGGCAAGACAAATTCTCGTTTTCCAATCCCGATGTTCGCTCGTGGGGATTGGTGATACTCGCCGCCGCAATCTGGTTCGCGCTCTATAACGTCCTCGAACCTTTTGCCAACTGGCTGGCTTACGGCTTGCTCGCCCTGCCGCAAGGCTCGCATCTGGGCGAATCGCTGGCGTTCTTCTTTTACGATGTGCCGAAAATCATTTTGCTTTTGGGCGGCATGATTTTTCTCATCACCACCTTGCGCTCGTTTTTCAGCGCGGAACAAACCCGCGTCTGGCTGGGCGGCAAACGTGAAGGCGTCGGCAACGTGCTGGCGGCTTCGCTGGGAATCATCACGCCGTTTTGTTCCTGCTCGGCAGTCCCGCTCTTTATCGGCTTTGTGGAAAGCGGCATTCCGCTCGGCGTGACTTTCTCGTTTTTGATTTCCGCGCCGGTCGTCAATGAAGTCGCGCTGGTGATGCTGTTCGGTCTCTTCGGCTGGAAAATTGCCGGGCTGTATCTCGTCTCCGGGCTGACGATTGCCATCCTGGCGGGAATCGTCATCGGGCGGCTGAAACTCGAACGCTATGTCGAAGATTTCGTCTGGCAGATTAAAGTCGGCAAGGGCGCAAACCTGCCCGAACAACCGACCTGGGCGGAGCGTTTTCAAGTCGCCTGGCAAAGCACAAAAGAAATTGTCGGCAAAGTCTGGCTGTACGTTATCGTCGGTATTGCCATCGGCGCGGGGATTCACGGCTACGTCCCCGAAAGCGCGCTGGCGGGCATTCTCGGCAAGCAAGCCTGGTGGAGCGTCCCGGCGGCGGTCATTCTTGGCGTGCCGCTCTATTCCAACGCGGCGGGGGTCATCCCCGTTGTCAGCGCGCTGATGGAAAAGGGCGCGGCGCTCGGCACCGTGTTGGCATTCATGATGTCGGTGGTGGCGCTCAGCCTGCCGGAGATGGTCATCCTGCGCCGCGTGCTCAAACCGCAACTGATTGCCATCTTCATCGGCACGGTGGCGCTGGCGATTATTCTCACGGGCTATTTGTTCAATCTGGTCATTTAACCCCACTCCCCAATTTACCACTCACCAGTTTACCACTCCCCAATTTACCACTCCCCAATTTACCAACTACAAGGAGACTCCATGCTCACCATCAAAATCCTCGGTTCTGGCTGCGCCAACTGCAAACGACTCGAAGCCCTCGTGCGTGACGTGATTTCAAAGGAAAACATCCCCGCCGAAATCGTCAAAGTGACCGACTACGCCGACATCATGGCATACAACGTCCTATCCACGCCGGGGCTGGTCGTGAACGAAAAACTGCTCGCCGCCGGGCGGATTCCCGCGCCCGTGCAAATTTCCCAATGGCTGAACGAAGCCCTCGGCAAACCCAGCGCCATGATTCCATTGAATTAGTTACACGCCCTCATCCCCAACCCCTTTCCCCCTGGGAGAGGGACAGGGTGAGGGAAAATACATCAAGGAGATTCCCATGACCAACGATACCTTTTCCCAATGGCTGAGCGGACTGAACTTCGAATACTGGAGCACCGGTCAGCACAAGATAGAACCCGCCGTCTTCTTCGAGAAATGGGCGAAGGGCGAAGCCGTCCTGCTGGACGTGCGCGCCGCCGACGAGCGGGAATTCCTGCGCTTCCCCTTTGCGCTGGAAATCCCCATCAACGAACTGCCCGCCCGCCTGAACGAAATTCCGCGTGATAAAATCGTGGCGACCCTCTGCACTGCCGGCGACCGTTCCAATGTGGCCTTTGCCTACCTGCACACGCAAGGCTTCGACAACGTCCGCATCATTTCGGGCGGATACGCCAGCGTGATTCCAGAAGTCTGGCCCAGCAAAGTACGCAAGACCTTGCAGGCGAAGAACGGCTAAGACGCCGACTGCATGTCATCGCTACATCTCTGAAGCCGCCTGAAGGCGACTCCGCCGCGGCGCGGGCTTCGGAACACGACAGGGATAACCCATGTTTGTTCTTTTGATTTTGCTGATTGGCGCGCTGGCGCTGGTTTTCTCCATGCTGGGCTTGGGCGGCGCGCTGGTCTATAACCCGCTGATGGTCTGGTTTGGCTACGACTTCAAAGCCGTCGTTATCCCGACCGGCTTGCTGCTCAACGTGCTGACCGTGGCTTCAGCGACCTGGGTCTATTACCGCCGCAAGATGATTGACTTCGCCATCGGCGTCCCGCTCATGCTGACCTCGGCGCTGGGCGCGTTTTTGGGCGCCTACCTGACCGAATACCTGCCCGTCGCCGCGCTCTTGTGGATGCTGGCACTCTTCATCCTGTTTGCCGCCGCGCAGATGCTCTTCCGCAGCAACGCCGCCGAACCGGAGCAGGTGCGCGGCACGGCGCGGCAGCGCGCCCTGTGGGGCGGACTCATCGGGCTGGCGATTGGTCTGCTTTCGGGTATGTTGGGCGTGGGCGGCGGCGTCCTCATCGTCCCCTTGCTGATGTGGATGGGCTACCCGACCAAAACCGCCGCGGCGACCACCGCCTTCACGGTGGTTTTTTCTTCGCTGACGGGCGTCTTCGGCCACCTGGCCGTCGGTCACTTCGACTGGACGCTGATGCTGGCGCTGGGCGCGGCGGTCATCGTCGGCTCGCAGATTGGCGCGCGCCTGATGCACAGCAAAGCCTCGCCCGTCTTGATTAAGCGCCTGTTCGGGCTGGTCTTGATTTTCGTCGCCGCGAAGATGATTTTCGATTTGCTTAAGTAGCGCAAGTCATTGACTTGCGCCGCAAACTCACCGCCGAAAAGGTTGGATAAGCGATGATTGAAGACAGGTTGATGGGAACGCCTTCCTGCCGCCGCTATCAGCGAATGCGCGATGTGATTCTCGCCGAAGCGCAAAAACTCGGCGTAGAGATTCGCATCATCGAAATCGGCGACACCGAAAGCCTGTCTCAGGTCAACCCGCTGAGTTTGCCGCGCTTTTACATCGGCGATGAATGGATTGCTTCGCAAAATCCGCCCAAAGCGGAAGAAGTTGCACAAATGCTGAAAGGACTCTCTCATGCCTGACGCCCCATCCATGACCTACCACGTCACCGCCCAAATTCAAGATGAATCCCACGCGCTGATTCAGACTCGCGGACATGAAATGACGCTCAACGTCAAAAAGGGTTCGGGCGAAGCGGGCTTCAACGCCGCTGAGACATTGCTCGCCGCGCTGGGCGCCTGCCTGCTGACCAACGTCAACGCCATTGGCGAGAAAATGCGCCTGCAAATTGACTCCGCCCGCATCGAGTTTGACGCGGCGCGCCGCGACGAACCGCCCGCGTTAACGGAGATCCGCTACAAGTTGATTCTCAAAAGCCCCGAATCCGCCGAGAAATTGCAGGAACTCGCCGACCTGTGCTTCAAGTGGGGCACGGTCACCAACACCGTCATCAACGGGCTGACGCCGCAAGGCTCGCTCGTCATCGAAGCGTAACGCGACACATCGTCCCCGAATGGGGATTCATGTCGCAAAGTGCGAGATAAATCTCGCCCTACAAAATTCAAAAGGAGATTCTCATGTCCATCAAAATTGCCGCCGTCACCGATGACGGCCAGACCATCAGCCAGCACTTCGGACGCGCCAAATACTATGCCGTCCTGACCATCGAAAACGGGCAAATCATCGCCCGCGAACAGCGCGAAAAAATGGCGCATAGCCACTCTTCTACAGAACACCATCATGGTGAACATGCCGACCCGCGCGGTCATGGCTTTGCCCCCGCCGAGCAAGACCGTCACTTCCGCATGGCGGAAGCCATCCGCGATTGTCAGATTTTACTGGCGCGTGGCATGGGCGCAGGCGCCTATTACAGTATGGAACAGGTCGGCATTAAGCCCGTGATTACTACCATCGCCAGCATTGACGAAGCCGCGCTCCAGGCTGCCGCGGGGACGATTGTAGACCACAAAGAAAAACTACACTGATCCACTCCAGGGAGATTCCATGTCTGACCGACTCGCCCGCTGGATTTCCGTCCTCTTCGACAGTTCGATTCTGTCCCTGCCGATTTTCCTTGCCTTCGGCTACGCCTCGGCGCGGACCTCGGGCCTGCTCTGGGCGCTTCTGACTCTTCTCATCGTGACGGGGATTCCGCTCGCCTACCTGCTCATCGGCATTCGGCGCGGCTGGGTTAGCGACATGGAACTCTCGCGCCGCGAAGAGCGCCCGCGCTTTATCCTCGTCAGCCTGAGCAGCGATGTGCTGGCGCTGCTCGTCCTATATCTTTTGGGCGGCCCGCGCCTGCTGACTCTCCTCGTGCTGACCTATTTCTGCCTCGCCATTGTCATGTTCAGCATCTCCAGTTTTTGGAAAATCAGTATGCACATGGCGGGCGTGGGCGGATTTTCCACTGCCCTGGTCTTCGTCTTTGGCGCCGCGGCAGGGTGGGCGTTCTTCTCCCTGCCGCTGGTCGCCTGGGCGCGCCTGCATCGCCGCAAGCACGACGTCCCGCAATTGATTGCAGGCGCGCTGGCGGGGTCGCTGATCACCCTCTTTGTCTTTGGCTGGCTGGGAAAATTTTTTTAGGAGTATCAGGTGAACCCCCATCCCAACAAAACACTCGAAAACCGATTTGTCCTCTCGATGGTCTTCACCTTCGCCATCCTGATTGCCGAAGTCGTCGGCGGATTCTGGACGGGCAGCCTCGCCCTGCTCTCGGACGCGGCGCATGTCTTCATGGACGTCTTCGCCCTGGGGTTGAGTTACCTCGCCCTGCGCCTCTCTGCCCTGCCCGCCGATGACCGCCACACCTACGGCTTTCACCGCCTGGAAGTGCTTGCCGCCCTCATCAACGGCGTGACCCTCGGCGCGATTGCCATCGAAATCTTCAGCGAATCGTGGAAACGCTGGTTCAACCCCGAACCCATCAAAAGCGTGGAAATGCTGGTCATCGCCGTCATCGGTCTGGTCGTCAACCTCGTGGTCGCTTTCGTCCTCGGCGGACACGCCCACGAGCATGACCATTACCATGACCACGAAGACGAAGACGGCGCCGAAGCCCACGAAGAAGCCGAAGACCTGAACGTCCGCAGCGCCTACCTGCACGTTCTGGGCGACGCGATTTCCTCGGTCGGCGTCATCGTTGCCGCCGCGCTCATCTGGTGGACGGGCTGGACCTGGCTCGACCCGCTCATGTCGGTCTTCATCGGCGTTCTCATCGTCGTCAGTTCATGGCGCGTGCTGAAATCATCCCTGCACATTTTGGTTGAAGGCGTCCCCGAACATCTCTCCGTGGAAAAAATCGGGCAGAGCATGGCAAGCGTTCCTGGCGTGCTGGATGTTCACGACCTGCACGTCTGGAGCATCTGCTCCGGGCACGTCGCCCTCAGCGCCCACGTCCTGACCGCCGACCAGACCATCACCGCCAACGGCGGCGTGATGGCGGAAATCAAGAAACGGCTGAAGAAATTCGGCATCGAACACACCACCATTCAGTTCGAGTGCGAAGCCTGCGGGCAGGGGAC
>DAOUAN010000189.1:0-17643 GCA_034433385.1 Anaerolineales bacterium
CCTTGCGGCTATGCTCTTCACGTCCATGGGGTTGAGCCTGGTCTTTGAGCGCCGCGCCTTCTGCCGCTATCTCTGTCCTGTGGGCGGGTTTATCGGGCTGTATTCCCAAACCGCCCCCATCGAACTGCGCATCAAAGATAAACAGGTGTGTGCCGCTTGCAAAGGAAAGCCTTGTTACCACGGCAACGAAAACGGCTATGGTTGCCCCTGGGATGTTTTCCCTGGCGGCCTGACAAAAAACACCTATTGCGGCCTGTGCATGGAATGTCTCCGCACCTGCCCACATGAGAATATCGCCATTAACCTGCGTCCCTTCGCCGCCGACCTGGCGAAACCAACCGCCCGATTGGACGAGGCCTTCAAAGCCTTCATCATGCTCGGCTCGGCGATGATTTACGCCGCTGTCCTGCTGGGTCCCTGGGGCGGGTTCAAAGACGCGGCCTACCACCTCGGCACCAACGCCTGGTTCCTCTATGCCGCTGTTTTTCTTGCGATTCTCTTCGTGGTTCTTCCTGGAATTTTCTGGCTGATGACTTTCCTCCCCCCTCGCCCTTCTGCCGCGCCGAGATGGGTGGGCGCAAAGGAATTTTCCGCACTCACCACAGCCCTCATCCCGCTCGGCTTGATGTTCTGGATCGCCTTCAGCCTGTCCTTCGTCCTCACCAATGCCGCCTACCTCCTCGCCGCCCTGTCCGATCCGCTTGGCCTGGGCTGGAATCTCTTTGGCACGGCGAACATCGCTTGGCAGCCCATGCTCACCTTCCTTCTCGCCCCCGCCCAGACCCTGGTGCTCGTCGGCGGGCTGATCTGGTCTGCCCGCACGGCGCAAAAAACCGCCCGCGAAGTGAAACTCTCCGCCACCCCCGTCATCGTCTTTTGCTTTGCGGTGACCGTGCTCATGCTCTGGTTGTTGCTATGAAACGCTCGGAACACATCCTCCGCCTGATCATAACGGCGGCCCTGCTGGGGGTCGTAGCCGTGCCGCTCCTCGCCCGGGCGCGCACGCCGCTGCTTCACGCCCGCGTCCCCGAAGCGGGCGGCTGGAATCCCGCGGTGATCCAGGCCAGCGTCGGTCAGCCGTTGCATTTAAAACTTACCTCCGACGACGTGGTTCACGGTTTTGCTATCGGCCAGATGAAAATGCAAAGCGTGGACATCCTCCCCGGAAAAGTGACCGAGATCACCCTAAAATTCGACAGACCCGGCAAGTACACTTTCTACTGCACCCGCTGGTGCGGACTCAATCACTGGCGGATGCGCGGCACGATTGAAGTCAGCGGTTCGCTGCCGGACCCGGAGCCGGCTCCCGTTCCCCTCTACGTTTCCCTCGGCCTCGACCTCGACGCTCCGCACGACGCGCCGATAATCCCATTCCAGACCCCTTCCGCAATTCGCGGCGAACAACTTGCCAGCCAATTCCTGCTTACCCATGACCCATCTCCCGATTACTACCGCTCGCATTCCCCATATCAGGCGTTCACCGATTTAGCCAATACACCCCTGTCCGAATCCCAACGCTGGGATGTGGTCGCCTTCATCTGGCAATCCAACACCTCGTCCGAGTCCCTGGCCAATGGAAAGCAACTTTACGCCCAAAACTGTGCTGCCTGCCATGGTGAGCAGGGCGCCGGCGATGGCGTCTTCGCCGATGACCTGACAGCGGCGGGCGAGTCCTCCATGCAAACAATGAAAGGCGCAATGGACATGGTGATGCAAGCGCCTGTTGACTTCACCGATCCCAAACGGATGTTGGGCGCCAGTCCTGCCCTCTTGCAGGGCAAAATCCTGCGCGGCGGCATGGGCACAGGCATGCCCATGTGGGGTTCGATTTTTACGGAAGAACAAATCTGGGACTTGATCGCTTACATCTATTCATTTCAATTTGAATATCAAGGAGTAGTTCAATGAGCAGGAAACACAAGAGACAAAAGCAAACGAGAAGAAATTTTCCCTGGGTACTTTTGACCTTCGGCGGTGTTCTTATCGTCGCTGCAATCTTCCTGTTTGCCAAACAGGGCGGTGGAGACGACGGCGGCACACCATCCATCGCGGTGGATCGGCAAAGGATTGACTTCGGCGACGTGAAATTCAATGTTCCCAAGACCTTCGCCATCAAGGTCACCAACACAGGCGACGGCATTCTTCGTTTCAAGGAAAACCCGTATATCGAGGTCGTGGAGGGGTGCTGACCTCCCCAATTGACCATCGGTTCGATGGTCCTCAAACCTGGCGAAAGCACCACCGTTCAATCCAGCGTCTTCATGATGCACGCAGGCATGGACGGCCCGCACGATT
Organism: Anaerolineales bacterium; assembly: GCA_034433385.1. Taxonomy (GTDB): domain Bacteria; phylum Chloroflexota; class Anaerolineae; order Anaerolineales; family Villigracilaceae; genus DAOUAN01. The sequence continues at coordinate 2,296 of DAOUAN010000189.1, forward strand.
TCGCCGTCCACCTGAAAACCAACGACCCTGCCAACCCCGACCTGGTGGTACACGTGCTCTCGAATTGGGTGCCGTGATAAGAACAAACTCCCCTGTAGAAAATGCGGGGGAGTTTGTTCTTGTTCAGGGAGGCGATTCCCTATCAGCTCAGAATTTGAATGACCCAGGCACGGGCATCGCTTTCAACCTGAATGAAGAGGAGGATGGGCAACGTTTGGGTCAATCATTCGCTCCAAGCGTGAACTGGATCGGGCGCCTTTAATTTGCGATATACTTTTGCCATGACCAACGAACGTATTGGCATTTTTGGCGGGACATTTGATCCTCCTCATCTGGGACATCTCATCCTGGCCAGTGAGGCCTGCGCTCAATTGCAGCTTTCGCGCTTGTTGTGGGTGCTCACTCCCTTTCCGCCCCATAAACGCAATCAAAACGTCACACCGCTGGAACATCGGCGCGCCATGCTCGAATTGGCCCTGGCCGATGACCCGACCTTTGAATTGTCTCTGGTGGAGATGAATCGCCCCGGGCCGCACTATACAGTGGATACTCTCCACTTGATTGCTGAAGAAAACCCTGGGGCGGATCTTGTCTTATTGATCGGCGGCGATTCGCTGCGCGATCTGCCCGGCTGGCATCGTCCGCGCGAGCTGGTGGCGGTCTGTCACGAAATCGGCGTGATGCGCCGCCCAGGAGCATTGACCGACCTCGACGCACTGGAGGCCTCCTTACCCGGAATCCGCTCAAAGGTCCGGTTTGTAGAAGCGCCTTTGCTGGAGATCGCCTCTCGGGAGATCCGCCGTCGAATCGCCCAGGGGCTTCCGTTTCGCTACTATCTGCCCCCGGCGGTATATCAGTACATCATTGAACATCAACTCTACAAATAAACGCATGGGGCAGAGGATTCTGCCCCACGCGTTCGTGCAAAGGTTGTGCCATCAGGAACGATTGGCTGAAATACGCTTCGAAAGTAAAAATTTTCACCGGTTGGGTTACAGGTCGCCTCCATCCGCTTTCGTGGGTGGGATGCAGAGGGACTCTTGCCCCGTCTGGCACTTCAAACACCCCATCTGAGGATGGTAAGGGCAAAATCTCGTCCCTGAGAGCGTTTTTTCGCGCTTTGTCCGCCAGTTGCACAAAACTCAGGTTAGGCGTTCAGGTGATAGGTGTGATACGAATTCTGGCAAGGATTGCCCCAGGCAATGTGCATCTCGCGGGCAGTCAAATCAATCACCAACGAGGTGATGGTCTTTTCCCGATCAAGTGGATCGTGCTCCGCAATAGCGTGATTGCAAATGCAATTGGGGAAATTGACATGATCCTTTTGAATGGCCTGTAAGGTCTTGATAGAATGGCGCTCACCCTGACGTAACAAACGCAAGGCACGAAAATAACGTACGCGGGAGGAAATCAATTCTTCGGGGTCGTCTTCAATTTCTTTCATGTGTGGGGCAAGGTAGTGATTGGTATGCACAAGGTAGCCATCGGTGCCGTGCAAAATCTCAAAGCGCCGCGCAGAGACCTCCACCGAATACATCTCGCCGCTCTCGTGGACGAGCAAGTGATTGTAGCCAGCCGCGCGATGAGGTACCAGGGCACGTCCAATGGCTCCCGAAATTCGCCGGGCAGCCAGCACCGCCCGCGCCACCACCAGGCGCGGAATGCCAATGCGCGAATCGTTGGGGTAAACGGAGTCGATGAGCTGGGCAATGCCATAAGCGTTGAAACCGACATTGGGCAGCAGCCCGCCATACGTCATAGCCAGAAACGGTGGTTCATCCGTTGGCCGGGCCGAAACCACATACACATCGTCCTCGTCTTCGGGAAGCCAGTCTTCGTTATGTGCCGCCAGCACGTGCCCATCGGCAGTGCGTTCCTCGTTAACGGCGAAACTGGTGCAGCGCGTCAAATGCAGGGCGTCCATCGTCACGGCTTCCATGGCATTCAAGACGACAATGTCATCAAAATCCACGTTGGCGCCCTCAGCAATGCCACGCATCTCATCCACATAGCGGGCGTAACGCTCCTCAGCAAAGGGCAAATATTTGCGGGCCTGAATTTTGGCTCCATCCCAGGTCAGTTCCAGTTGATCGTAAGCCTGGTCGATGAGGCGATAGGCGTTTTCGACACTGTGTCGAATTTGCTCGCGCCGCGCTTCGCCGATCTGGCGTCCCATCTCGCGATGCGACCCGGAGACCTCAATCAACGGCGGTGGGCTTTTGTGCAGGGGAGTTCCTGAAAGATCTACTTTAGAATTCATCTCTACCTCCAAAATCAAACCCGCCTGGCGGAAATTCCTCCAGGCGGGCAGATTATATCACGGCCGCTTCGCACTCAAGACCCGGAAGCGGGCGCGGCCATCGAGGGGGCAACGCGCCCGCCAAAGTAGGTCATCGTCACGCCGCCCAAACCGAGCAAGCCTACCGCAAAGGGAAACAACCAGCCAATGCAAGGAATCATGCCGACAATGCCGCTCACCAGCATCAACAGAAACGTGCCAAATCCGGCCGTGAGCACCGGTGCCCACGTCTGATGAAGCATTTGGGTAAAACGCTCACCCACTTCCTGCCCCACAGCAATTACACCCAACAGCCAGGCCAACACCAAAACCAGCGCGCCCACCAGGGAGACCGGTAACAAGATGATGGTAATCGCCAACAACACCAGGGCGAGGGGCACCGCGATGAGCGTCACCAGACCTACGCCCCCGGCAATCAATGGCTGAGCCGTCACGGCCTGGGCAATCCGCGTCATTTGCGGCTGAAGGAAGAGCGCCACCAGCATGGCTATCAATCCCATAGCCATGGCCTGATACAGGGTTTTGAAAGCGCGCCAGAGGGGCTCCAGCTCAGCGCGCAGATTGGAAGAGGGCGATACCGGCACGGGAGGGACAGTCGTCTCCGCCGGAGGGATGGTGATCCGCGGAGCCGGCGCGTTGGTGATCACCTCGCCCGCCACCTGCGCCCCCTCCTCCCGATGCACCTGTCCACCCACACCGGCCACATCTCCATTGACCACGGCGGTTTTGCGCAGCAACACCTGCCCCCCAAAAACCGCGACATCGCCGTTGACCTTGCCGGCAAGGTTCATGTTGCCTCCAAAGAGAGCCACATCACCATCAATTTGAGCACCAGCAGCAATCTCGGCATTTCCACCGAACAACGCCATGCTCCCCAGCACCACCGCGTCTTTTTCAATGGTGACATTGCCACCCAAAACGACCAGGTCACCCTCCAGGGTTTGTCCAGCCGAGAGAGTAAAATTCTCCCCAAAAATCACCCGCCCCTGTGAAAGGCCTCTCGCCTGAGCCGAATGGCTGGGGAAAACCAAAACCAGCACCAGTAAAAGAACAGAAATCGCTTTACTCCATGTCTTCATGGTTCACACTCCTCGCGGCCGTTCACTGAGCCGCCAAATCGAAAAGATCCACAACAAACCAAAACCAGCCAGAGTCGAGATCAGCACCATCCAGAAGAAAGGTGGCACAAAGCCCGGCAAAAAGCGTAAAACAACCCGAAAAACCTCAGCGGCCGCCTGCAGCGAAGTCAACAGGAAAAGGAAATAGCCGACGAGATAGTTGAGCCATTGCGCCGGTGCGGATCCCATCCAACTCACCAGTGGCGCAATCGTCCAAACAAGCAGCGCCACCCCTGCCAACAGCAACAGAATCATCCCCCACAGGCGCTGTTTCCGTTCACGCGCTCGCTGGCGCAGCAGACGCTGCTGAAAACGTTGAGAAAAGCCAGCGGGAGCAGACACCAAATTGCGCCTGCGCAACAAAGCCCCCGTCTCCGCCAACGCCGCACATGCAGAACAAACCTGCAAGTGTTCCAGAAGCTCCCGCTTTTGCGCCGCGTTGAGCGGTTGTTCTTCCAGCAACCAGGTCTCAAAAGGCTGGTGATTCATAAGGTCTCCTTTGAGAGCGCATCGCCGGGCTTTCTTCTTGCAAGTGCCGGGCCAAAGCGCGGCGAGCACGATGCAAACGGCTTTTCACGGCACTGACCGTCAAATGCAAGGCTTCGGCAATTTCCGCCTCCGAAAAATCGTACCAGTAACGCATCACAATCGCAGCGCGATCCATAGCCTCTAAAGACTGCAACAGCTGCTGAACCTGAACGCGCTCCTCTCTCCGCAGCGATTCGTCCTCCGGGTCGAGCGAGTTGGCGTCAGCGATCTCAAAACCTGCTTCGTCTTCGCTCTCGTGATCATCGATCGAAAAGGTCAACAGCTTACGCCGCCGCAAACGGTCAATGCAATAATGAGCAGCAATAGAAAGCAACCAGGTAGCAAAGGGGCGTCCCTGGTCATAGCGACGCAGGTGTTGATAGGCCCGCAGGAAGGTTTCCTGAGCAGCATCTTCCGCCGCCTCGGCCTCGCCCAACATGCGATAGCACAGGTTATAAACCGGGGTCTGATACCGCTCGACAAGGCGGGTAAACGCCTCGTCGTTCCCCTGGCGGGCCTGGTTAACCCAGACCAATTCTTCGTTCACGCGCGCTCCTTATGGACTTTCTATCTGCTTTACGCAGCAAGCCGAAAAAGGTCGCGTCCCCGCGAGGGCGCATCCGCTTAATGAGAATGCCCATCGCTTCGCGCCGGACCCAAAGCCTGCCGCGCCCAATCCAGCCGCTCCACATAGACAGCGAACACGATGGCGATCAACGTCGTCAGCGGCACAGCGGCGATCAACCCCAGCGAACCAACCAGCGTTCGGACGATTTCTTCCGCCACGAAAGCAAAATTGACCAGATAAGCATAATTGCCGCGCCCTAGCGAAAACATCAACAACATGGGCAGGGCCGCGCCGGCATAGGCCAGCACCAGCGTATTGACCGTAGCCGCCACATGATCCTGCCCGATGCGCATGGCTGCCCGATACAAATTGCGAAACCCCAATTCAGAATTGGCCGCGTGCAACTCAAAAACAGCCGAGGCCTGAGTCGTAACCAGGTCATCGAGTACCCCCAGCGCCCCGATAATCATCCCGCCCAACAACAGACCGCGCAAATTGATGGGCGTATTCAGCATTTGCATCAGAAACATGGTATTTTCATCGCCCATACCATTCAACCGCGCCATCCAGACGAACAATGCCGATAACCCCCCCGTGAGCAACAACACCAGGACCATGCCCAATACCGCGGCATGAGTCTTGAGATTCCAGCCATACGTCAGGTACAGGGTGACGCCAAGCAAAATTGCCGAGCCAATGATGCTCACCTTCAGCGCGTCCTCGCCTGCCAGAATGTGAGGGATGATATACCCAATGATCACCCACAAACTAAACGCCATGCTCAAAAGAGAACGAAATCCCTTCCAACGGCTAATCAACAGGATGGCCAACGCGAAAAGGCCTGCCAGCCAAAGCAACGGCCGGCTGCGCTCAAAATCCACAAAATAAGCGGTCACCACATTGTCCGGCGTTTTTCCCACTGAAATGATCAGGCGATCACCGACTTTCAAGCGGTAGTCATCGGTTCGCACCTGTCGTTTGCCATAATCTACCTCCAGAGGGATGCCCTGATACTCTCCTTCCAACGGTTCCACGCGAACAATTTGATAACTCTGGCGATGGCCGCCCAAATCCACCTCCCCTTCCTCCAGAACCGCGACTACCTGTGCCTTCACCGTCTGCGCTCCAAACGATGACATTTGCACCGGCGGCAGCTGAACCTGAGCGAAATACGGCCACAGGGAAAACCCCAGCACAACAGCCAACGCCAACCACAAAAACCACCACACTGTTTTTCTCATAAAATCCTCCAATCCAGCCATCCCTATCAATCCGTACCATCAATCCCCATCAATCCGTAGCAAAAACAAGGCGCTGAGCACCATGCACACTGCGCCAAACACAAATAGCGCAATGTATCCCACCCATGCGCCAGGCCAGAGAGCGTTCAACCAATCCAACGCGGGACCTTCCAGGCGAGCCAATGCGCCCGAGCCAGCCGTCGCCAGGTTGGTCAACCCCAAGAACTTGCCTGCTTCCTCCTGGGGCGCCAGCCGATTGGCCAAGGCCCAATTGGCGGTGAGAAAAAGCCCAATGCCCGCCCCCACCACACTCCCAAACAGCAACAAGCCGCTCATATCGCGCGCCAACAGCATCAAAATCATCCCGGCAGCCGTGAGAAAACTGGCAATGTACAAGATTCGCTTGGCCCCGTATTTGTCGGTCAGCCAGCCGCCGATCAACACCAGCAACGTCAGGGTGAGAGTCAAGGCCGCCAGCAGGTCACCCGTCTGGCGCGGCGGATCAGGGACGCGAATCACATCTTGCAGGTAATACTGGGCAAACGCCTGAACGCCATAAATTCCCAGCAAAAACAGGCCTCGCTCGGCAATCAGCCACCAATAGGAAGCATTCGCCTGAATATCTATGCGCAAAAATTCAGTCACCAGCGGTTGCAGAGGATTCCCCTTCGCCTCATCTTGCGGGCGCAAATCGGTAGGTCGCTCCGGCGTGCCCAAAATGGTGATGAGTGCCGTCCCCGCCAGCAAGGCCATCACAATCAGCAAAATGCGCGTGGGATCATGGCTGGTCGAATCCAGCAGGCGGCCAGCCAGGAGAGAAGCCACAATCAACGAGAACATATCCATAAACGTTTTGAGCGAACTGGCCACACCCAATTGTTCTGGGGGAACGCGATCGGGCAGGAGACCTTGTAAGGGACCATGCGCCAGGTTGGAGCTCACCTGTAACCCAATGTAACCCACAAACAGCCAGGGCAGGCCACCTGCCCAGGTAAGTACCGAAAGAAAAACAAAGTCAAATAGCGTGCCAAGCACGATCAACGGCCGGCGCCGCCCCCACTGTGAACGCCAGCCATCAGAGAGAGCGCCCGAAAGCGGCTGGATGATCATGGCCAGGATCAGCCCTACAAAGGTGAGCAACCCCAGGTAAGTGTTTTTGCGCGCTTCGGGCACATAGTTCAACAGAACGGCTGGCAAAATGATGGGATGCAGGGCATTCCACATGAACGACAGGCCGATCCAATAGGCATTCAGGGTGAGCAGCTGGGACAGGGAAAGTTTTTTCATCGGGTCTCCGTTTGAGCCAATGTGGGCTGAAATTCTCCACGTAAATGGGCAGGCAACAAAGCGGCAATATGCTCCATCACCCGACGCGCCGCCAGGCGATCGCGCTCCTCGGTAGGTAGGCCAGCGGGCACGTCCAGGTGATAAGGAGGGCCAAAATGCAAAATGAATTCTCCACCCTGTTCATAAGCCCCCACCGGATGAAACTTCAACCCGGTCGCGGCCAACAACAAGGCAAAGCGCCCGGCGCCTGAGGCAGGCATGGCCAGCTTCCCGGCGGGTTGATCACCACCTTCGGGCGCCAGGCCAAGCACCGGCTTTTCAGTGCGTTTTACATATTCCAACACGGAGCGCACCGCAGCAGCACGGTTGACCACATCTTGCGGACGGGGAGGCATGGGCGGCATGGTCGTAAACCCATACAAGCGGGCGCCCCGGCGCAGCAACAGACGCGAAAGCCAGCTGCCCAGGGGCGCATACCATTTTCCCGGAAAGGTCAACTCGCCGGTCATGATCCAATGTACCTCCAACGGCACCGTGGCGCTGATGGCTAACGCCAGCCATTCGGCGCGAAAACCCGGCCGGTAGTAGTGATTGACTGTCACCACGCACGGCCCCTGTTGTGGAAGGTTCTCCGCACCCAGCAGGCGCAAGGGTGGCTTCAGGCACGCCAGGCATTTTTGCGCATCCTGGCGAAAACTACGCCGGCGCCCCAGCAAAGCGTCACAGATCACCGCCACAAGCAGAGCGGGCGGATAGGAATAACGAGGGAACATGGCGGAAAATTCTATTTGCTTAATTCCCGCGCCGTCGACTCCATTTGCGCCAACACCGCCGCTACTTGTCCGGCCGGCACACCAAAGCGGAAGATGTGGGCAAAGCCATCGCCCAGCATCACTTTTACCGTGCGCCAGGAGGCCAGCTGCGGTTGAATCTGCCCGAAGGGCAGCAGTTTAACGGATTGCGCCCATTGGGGATGACTCGCCTGATAAGCGGTCAGCAGGCTCAAAGTCGAAGAGCGAAGCGGAAAGAGACCGGTAGCCTCCACTCGCCGGGCGTCATTTTCGGGAGTCAGCAGCCAGCGCAAAAAGAGCCAGGTCGCCAATTCATGAGGCGGATCCGCCTTCAACATCACATAAGAAGAACCATACACCGCCAGCACACCGCCCGTTTCGCCCGGGAAAGGCAAAACCTGCCAGGTATCGGTATTGCCGGCTGCGGCCAGGGCGCGAGAGACATCGGGTAAATCTTCCACGCCGGCCGAAATAAACAACGCCGAGCGGTTGGCGAAGAGCGTGGCCGCGGGTTCGGCGCTTTGCCAGGCGCAACCATCGTCCACCAGCTGACGCACAAAAGTCAGCGCTTGAATGTTTTGGGGCGTCAGAAAACGATAATCTCCCCCCTCCAGCACACCGCCACCAAAGGCCAGCAACCAGGAAAAAGCCGTCATCGGCGAGGGGTCCAGCAGCCAGCCCCCGGCAGCATCGTTTTGGGGCTCAGCATCGGCGCGCAACGCCTGATTGGCGCGGCAGGCCTGCAAGCGAAAATCGGCAGGCGTCAGCGGCGGCGTATCGAAGCCCAATTCGCCCGCCCAGGTCTGATTCCACAACAACACCTGCGCCGAACGTTGCGCCGGCAAGCCCAGGCGACGCTCGCCGGCCAGGTCTTGCTGCCAGAAGACCGCTGGAAAATCGGCCTCATCCGGCAGGCCGTAGCGCGAGTCATTGAGGTATGGCAGGAGGTCAACCACTGCCTGGCGCTCATCCCACAGACGGGCATGTTCGGGCAGGGCAATCACCAGGTTAGGGCGACGCGGCGTAGGCAAAACCGTGGTCACATTTTCAAACAAATTGGCGTACCCCGATTGCCCCACTGCCAGCACGCGAATCCCCCAGGGATTGGTCTGGTTGAACGATTCGACCTGCGAGGCAAAGAGGTGCGCCTCGACATCCAGCCAGGGATGCCACACCACCACTTCGAGATTGCGCAGCGCTTCTTCCTGGACCTCGGGGCGGGTGGCCGTTTCGACAGGGGCTACCGGCGTTGACGTTGAGGCGAGCGCGGGCGTAGCCGTTGGCGTGGGGGTAGGCGTTAGCGGGGAGCAGGCAGCAGCCAGCACGCCAAGCGCCAGGGACAACGTCAAAACGCCGCGCCAGAATCTCGCCTGGCTGGAAAGGAATGTAAAAGCAGCCCGTTTCATGCGCCAAAGACTGCGAAAGGCACCGGGCTAAACGTCAGCAGGAACAAAATCGCAACGATCGCGGCCAGCAGGCGCCGGCGCGGATCGAGCGTGGTGATCTGATCAAGCGGCTCGGCATGGACGCGTCCCAGCCAGAGCAGGAGGAACGCCCACAACCACCATCCACTCCAGAAAAATCCCAGCGCCCCCAGCCCTACCAGGATAAACGGGAACACCCGGCTGGCCTTTTCACCGAACAGAGCATAGATCACGTGGCCACCGTCTAAGGTGCCAGCCGGCAACAGGTTCAAGGCCGTGACCAGCAACCCCGCCCAGCCAGCAAAAGCCACAGGATGAATGAAGACATCCGTCGCACCGAGGGGAAAGGGTTGACCTGTGAAAAAATAACGCAGCCAATAAAGCCCCAGAGGCACCCCGCCCGTACTTGCTGGAGCGGGCAACCATTGTCCAAAGCGCAAGTATTTAGCCAACAAGTACAACAGCGAGTTGCCTTCCAGGAACGTGCCAGAAACCGGCTCGATCACGCCCAAATGAGAAAGGGAAAGACCATAAAACAACACTGGAATGGCAACCACGATGCCGGCCAGCGGCCCGGCTACGCCGATATCGAACAAAATCCGCTTGTTTTTGGGTGTGCCCTGCATGAGGATCGCCGCGCCCATCGTTCCCAAGGGGCTGAAAGGCATGGGGATGAAATAGGGCAGCGTCGCAGGAGTTTTGTGATAGCGGCTCATCAGATAATGGCCAAATTCATGCGCCAGCAAAATTCCCAACAAACTTACGGCAAACGGCCAGCCGCTCAAAAGGCTGTGCAACAATGCCAGCATTTGCCCGGCAAAATCGGCCGGTATGGGGCCAGTGGGCTGGGCGCCCGCCAGCATAACGCTGAATACGGTCAAAAGGAACAAGACGATATTCACAGAAATGGGAGCCGGCTTCGGCTCGGCCGGACGTGGAATCAGGTAGATCACTTGTTGTCCATCGGCCTCGCGCCGAAAGAGCGGGGTAATTTGGTAAGGTTTTAACGCCTCGGCAAGCAAATCGTAGGCAACCGCCGAATCTTCATGCCATAGCTGACCACGATAGCGGGCAATGACGCCTTTTTGCGGATCGCCCGGGGTCACGTCTTCGATGCGAAACACGCGCGCTACCAGGCTGGTCAAAATCTCTATTTCGGGGAAAATCATGGGGCACCTGCAACGAGATAAGGATGGGAACAGGCGGGAGTGGATGGGAGTCGAACCCACCGCGGCCCGCAACGCGACCCGCCACTGGTTTTGAAGACCAGGAAGCCCTCCGGGACTCAACCACTCCCAGCAGCAAGGATACTCGAAGCCAGAAGGATTGACAAGAGAAGGGCAAAAGAACAAAAAAAACAGGCCACGTTGAATACGTGACCTGTTTGCTGTCGGGGCGAGAGGATTTGAACCTCCGACCTCTTGCACCCCATGCAAGCGCGCTAGCCGGGCTGCGCCACGCCCCGATAAGCAAGGCGGTATTATAGTCGCACTTTGCAATTCTGGCAACCTTTGAGTGAAATTCGTCAGCAATTCCCAATCTAACCTGACGTCAATGCGGGATAAAACCCATCTGAACATTCGCCCGAATTGGGTTGTCATGGCGAGACGGCGTTCTTCCGTCGAAGCCATCTCCTGGCAGACCAGCCTGACCTTTGTGCAACGGACGGACAAAGCATGAACAACGACCTCCATGAAGAGATTGGGCCAACACGTTGCTGTATCACGGCGAGGCGGCCAGAAAGGCCGCCGACTGCGCCGCGTGCCAGTCCTCCGCATGAGCGCGGAGATTGCTTCGCCGCCTTCAGCGGCTCGCAATGACACCAAAAAAAACAGGTTTCTTATGCTTGTAACAGCGCATTTTGCACGTACCCTCTTCACGGCCACCCCCACCCCTGCCCCTCCCCCGTCCGTGAACTCATGCCGCGCAACGCTCATCGCTCGGACGGGGGAGGGGAAAGTCCGGCGGAGGGAAGGGGCGCCGTGCGCCCCTTCCCTCCGCAGCATCCATCCCCCTTCCCCGCAAAAGGCATGTGCCATAAGCATCGCCAGTCTGCGGGGAAGGGGGTGGGGGGATAGGGTGTTTGAAGCACCGGAGGGGACAAGGGCAGGTCCGCTGGACTAGCCAAACTGCGTCGGGCGAGATACATCCCTGCCTCAGTTCGTGAAAATCGGTTGAAACCGACTGGCTGGACAGCCCGAAAGGCTTTTGGCTTCCAGCCCGCAGAAACCGGTAAAAAGCCCCTATGCTTGAAAAGATACCTTTCAGATTTGGAATGGCTGTGAAATTCGTCAGCAATTCCAAATCTAACCCAACTTTTCTGCAACTGGTGGACAAAGCATGAAAAACGACCTGAGTGACGAGATTTTGCACGTCACGGTACCAATGCCCATATCTGGATTGTCGCGATCATTCGTAAGGCGGCAAGCCGCAATGTATGGCTTGTCCAGGCAGGCCGGAAAACCTGCCCAACAAAATCTGCGCGGTCGTGATAGATTTTCAAGAGCAATACTATAGCGGGGATCGTGTGGGGAGGACCGGGGTTTTGTCCCTGGGCGGCTTGCCAGGTGAATGGCAACCCTTGCGTGCCCCCTGAAATTCAAATCCAGGGTAAGTTGTGGGGAAAGACCGGGGTACAATTCAGGCGAATCTCATTCAGGAGTTGCTCATTTATGACAATCGTTCTCGACGGTTCTTCCCTCACCATCGAAAAATTGGTCGCCATTGCCCGTTACAACGAAAAAGTGGAACTGGCCCCCGAAGCCTTGGAACGCATCAAGGTGTGCCGCGCCATGCTGGAAGAAAAGCTGGCAGCGAAAGAAATCATGTATGGCACCAATACGGGAATCGGTGAGTTTTCAGAAGTCGTGCTCAGCGACGACCAGGTCAAAGAATTTCAAAAATACCTGATCTACAATCACGCCGCGGGGATCGGCGATCCGGCGCCCGTTGAATATGTGCGGGCAGCCATGGCCTCGCGCATCAACGTCCATGCGCATGGCAATTCGGGTTGCCGCCCAGAGATTACCCTGACACTGGTGGAAATGCTGAACAAAGGCGTTACACCTGTTGTTTGTCAGAAGGGGTCGGTGGGGGCCTCGGGTGATCTGGCGCCCATGGCACAGATGGCGCTGTTACTCATGGGGGAAGGAGAAGCCTGGTTTAACGGCGAACGGCTACCGGGTCACGAAGCGATGCGCCGCGCCGGGATTCCGATTCCAGGGCTGCAGGCGCGCGACGGTCTGGCAACCATCAACGGATCGAATCTGTTGACTGCCATGTCGGCCCTGCATCTTTACGACATGGAGCGCTTCCTCAAGCAGGCCGAGATCGCCGCGGCGATGTCCATTGAAGCCCTGCTTGGCAATCTCAAACCGTACAACACGAAGTTACACGAACTGCGCGGCTTCCGAGGGGCGATTACCTCCGCTCAAAATATCATGAAGGTCATTGAAGGCTCCGACCTGACGACCGGTAAAATGAAAACGAAGGTGCAAGATGCCTACTCGATGCGCTCCACCCCACAGGTGATCGGCGCGGCGCGCGATGCAATCGCCTACGCCCGCTCACAGGTGGAGATCGAATTAAACGGCGTGGGCGACAACCCGATTTTCGTCCCCGAATTGAAACTGACCCTGACCGGGGCGAACTTTCAGGGGACACCGGTAGCGCTGCCGATGGACATGGCCGGGGCGGCGATCACGATGGTTTGTGTCCTTTCCGAACGGCGGCTCAACCGCCTGACCAATCCGGCACTCTCGCAGGGCCTCCCAGACTTTCTCGCCCACGAACCGGGCTTTTATTCCGGCCTGATGCTTTCGCAGTACACTGCTGACCATCTCATTGTGGAACAGCGCATTCTTTCTGCACCGGCATCCATCCAATCCATCCCTGCCGCGGCCGACCAGGAGGATTTCGTCTCGATGGGCATGAACACTGCTATCAAAAATGGACAGATTCTGGAAAACGCCTACGGCGTGCTGGGCATTGAATTCATGGCTGCGGCACAGGCGCTGGATTTACGCCAGTTCACCCCCGGCAAAGGGACTCAGGTCGCACGTCAGGTCATTCGCAAATACGTCAAACACCTGGACGTGGATCGCCCACTCTATCCCGATCACAACCGCATGAAAGAATTGGTCAAATCAGGCGAGATTTTGGAGGAAGTGGAGAAGGCGGTGGGGAAATTGGGGTAAAACGCTCGAAGGCTACCCCCCCTTCCCTTATGGGCCAGAAAAATCATCCAGCGACCACTCCTTGTCGTGGTCGCTGGATGATTTTCAGATGAGATAGTGAATTCTCTACTGGCCTGGAGATTCAGAATGAGCCAGGTATTTATAGATTGTCTGGCCAAATTTTTCCGAGACTTGCTGCACAATCTGAGCGACAACCTGCTCATCTTCCAAGTTGGCGATAAATTGCTTTGCTGTTTCGTATAAAACCGGCAGGGCCTGCCGGGCTTGCTCCAAGGTGAGGGAACTTGTGTCCAATAAATTTTCTGGCTGAACAATAACCGCCCACTGATTTTCGCTGGCAACCCGATTTAACTCCGCGACCAATGCATCGGCCATAATTGTTCCCCCCTCTACCAGCACACGATTGTAAAAGCCGGCCAGAAATGCTCGGTAGTATTGGGTGAGGGATTGCTTGATCTCATCATCTTCGCGTCCCCCGGTTTTTTGCAACAAAAAACGTACCATCCCTTTCTGGTATTCCGTCAACAATCCATCAAACGAATCATCCTCGGTGAACAAACGCAGCAGGAAAATACACCCCGAATATTCCCCCTGCGGATTCGCCACACTGATTCCAGAGAGCAAAACTTGCTGCTGCCCAAAACGCGTATTGCAAAGAATCGGGCGCTCCTTGAGCACCTGGTGAGTTTTAAGATGGCGAAACAGGCTTTGCTCTTCATTCTCCACAATACCCAACACCTCAGAAAGCGTTTTGCCATGCACTGTATCCGTAGCGAAGACGTGGGAGAAATTTTGGCTGACATCCATCACCGTGTCACTGGTATTGGTAAACACCACCAAATGGGTATTCGGCACCAGCACTGGCGAGATCGATGCCTCGAGAATCGGTTGGTAAGTTTTTTGCATCCTTCCCAGCAAGAAAAGCCCAACCAGCCACAACAGGTACGCCATGTTGTAAGGATAATCTACCCCAATCGTGCTCAAAAGAGTAGCCTGCTGCTCTGGATAATATAAATCAGCAGTCGCGGCATAGGAAAAAATTAAACCGGCCAGAGAATGGAGAATAAATCCTGCCACCAGCCAGCTCCACACCTGGCCATACATCCCTTGCTGGTAGGTGAAAAAGATGCGCAACACCAGCAACAGGAGAATCAGATCGGCCAACGGATAAACAAGATTCAGCGTGTTTTCAATTACAGCGGTAGGATCGGCGTTCTTGAGCATCGGAACGAAAACAAAAACCGCCGTCCACCCTAAAGATAGCACGCCGGCCAGCCACAAGCTAACCTGCTGAAAGGGATGAGCAATTTTGGGCAGCGAACGAATCCGCGCCCATAAGGCGACATACATTGGCAAATAACCTAGCAGCCAGAAAAAATCCGCTCCAGAAGGATAGGGCACTTCCTGCCCTCGGAACGAAGCCACCGCCCACCACACTTCCGCCGCCGTCCACAGCAGCCAGCCGAACATCAATCCCGACCATAGCAGCCGATTTTGACTTCCAAACGCTACCTGCCGCCAGCGCACAAGCGCAATCAGTGAAACGCCCAACGCCAGCGGAGCTGCTACCACATTGTTTAAATTAAAAACAAAGGCGTCGCCTCCCAGCCGCAAAGCATTGACCAGAAAATAGACAGCCGCCAGCAAAACAAACACCCCTTGAAACCAGGCAGATTGAAAAGTTTTACCCACTGTTTGGCCCTGCATTTTCTACCCTCCAACCTGCTGCGATAGGGAATCGCTATCAATAATCATTATAACTTAGAACCTATCCGAAAAATAATTGAAAGCGGAGACGAAACCTGATAGAAAAGGGTTTGCGAAAATCCAATCTAAAAGGTAACGTCTCCATGACAAAGGATAGCACAAAATCGAACAATCATTACACCATTCCTG